>NZ_JAFNOO010000007.1:0-150692 GCF_026536185.1 Gilliamella sp. B2838 | reverse complement strand
CGAACTCAGAAGTGAAACGCCGTAGTGCCGATGGTAGTGTGGGTATTACCCATGTGAGAGTAGGGTGCCGCCAGACTTTTAAATTTTAGCTTTATAGACACACCAAATACGGTGGAGCGGTAGTTCAGTTGGTTAGAATACCTGCCTGTCACGCAGGGGGTCGCGGGTTCGAGCCCCGTCCGTTCCGCCACCTTATTTAGGGGCGTAGTTCAATTGGTAGAGCACCGGTCTCCAAAACCGGGTGTTGGGAGTTCGAGACTCTCCGCCCCTGCCAAAATAATTGTTTTGCCTTAATTTTAGCCGTTCAGTCGTTTTTACAAGTATAAATAAAAAAATTTTGTTTACAGATTAACTTAGTTAATTATAATTCCCGCCCAACTACTTTTACAACTTAGAGGATATAAGATGGCTGAAAGTTTTATAAGTCAACAACGTTTTTTTGATAATAAAAATTATCCTAGAGGATTTTCTCGCCACGGAGATTTTACAATTAAAGAGGCTCAAATTTTAGAAAAGCATGGCTGTGCTTTTAAAGATCTAGATACGGAAATCAGAAAGCCTGTTACAGCTGAAGAAAAATCATTTGTTGCTGTCTGTAAAGGAAAAAAAGAACCTTCCACTGAATTTGAAAAAGCTTGGTTAAAATATCTATCCCGTATTAATAAGCCAAAACGTTTTCACACATTATCAGGTGGCAAACCACAAGTAGATGTCACTGATGATTTTGTTGATACTGATGATTAATATCATTAGCCAATGTTTTTATGTAATTGAATTAATAACCTGTCCATAGAACGATAACTCAGTGCTTCTGAAATGTGTTTTCGTTTTATGGTATCAGACAAATCTAAATCAGCAATTGTACGTGATACTTTCAAAATTCTATGCCACGCTCTTGCTGATAGTCCTAATTTTATTAAAGCTTGTTCTAAAAACTCATTATCTTCTTCCGATAACTGGCAATAGCATTGAATTTCGTTAGGGTTTAGTTGATTATTTAATTTATGACTTCTTTTTAATTGCCTGTTTCTGGTTTCTAACACTCTTTTTTTGACAATTTCGGTTGTTTCCGTTGTTGTTACTTTCTTACTTAAGGTTCCTTTAGGTAAAAGCGGTACTTCTATTGAAATATCAAATCTATCTAAAAAAGGTCCTGAAAGACGATTCAGATAACGAATAATTTGTTGTGGTGTTGTACGATTATGCGTTCCCTGATAATGACCGGTAGGACTTGGATTCATCGCAGCAATAAGTTGAAACCTTGCTGGAAATTTGATTTTAGCATTAGCTCTAGAAATAATAATTTCTCCTGATTCAATTGGTTCTCTTAACGCATCTAGAACTTTTCGATTAAATTCAGGTAATTCATCTAGAAATAGCACGCCGTTATGTGCTAAAGACACTTCACCTGGTTTAGGAATTGAACCACCACCAACTAAAGCCGCTGTTGAAGCACTATGATGAGGCGCTCTGAAAGGCCTTTGACGCCAGTTTTTAATTGTTCCATTTGCACTAACTAAACTTGTTATGGCTGCACTTTCTAAGGCTTCTTCATCTGAGAGTGGCGGTAATAGTGATGTAAGCCTTGTTGCTAGCATTGTTTTACCTGTTCCTGGCGGTCCTATAAACAAGAGATTGTGCCCACCAGCTGCTGCTATTTCTAGTGCTCTTTTAGCATGCTCTTGTCCAATAATATCCTCTAAATTCCTATCGGTGTTATAATTACTCTCATATTCCCGATATTCTACTGAAGATAAACTAGTTTGATTTGATAAATGTTGGCAAACTTCTATCAAATTATTTGTAATTAAGGTGTTGCTTTGATGTATCAACGAGATTTCAGATTGATTCTCTGCGGATATAATTAGTGTGCGTTTTTTCTTTTGTGATGAAATGGCTGCTGGAATTGCGCCTTTTACTGCTCGAATATCGCCAGTTAAAGCAAGTTCACCTAAAAACTCATAATGTAGCAATTTATCGGTTGGAATTTGTGCGGTAGCTGCAAGAATTGCGATAGCAATAGGTAAATCAAAGCGACTGCCTTCTTTTGGAAGATCCGCAGGGGACAGGTTAACTGTGATCTTTTTGGAAGGAAAAGTAAAACCACTATTAATAATTGCACTTCTGACGCGATCTTTTGCTTCTTTAACCGTTGCTTCAGGAAGACCAACTAAGACAAATCCAGGTAATCCATTACTGATATGAATTTCGACATTAATTTGAGGTGCTTGTATGCCTATTGATGCTCGAGTATAAATAATTGCAAGTGACATAGTATTGACTTTAATTAAATAATTAATTTGTGTTATTACCTTAATTACTATGCGTAATATTTAAATTAATCGATTTAATTAATTCGTTTTTAGTCACAAAAAATGTTTAATTTTTTCAAATTTTACTCGTTTTTTCACCTAAAAATAATTTTGAAATAAGCAATGATATAAAAAATAAACAAGTATTACTTAATACAACTGATGGTCCTGTTGGTGTGTCATAAATTAATGAGAATAATAACCCACAAATGATCGATAACATTCCAATGATAATGGCAATTAGTGCCATTGATTCCGGTGTTTTAGAATAGTATTTTGCTGTTGCAGCAGGAATTATCAGTAAAGATGTAATAATTAGCGCCCCAACAAACTTCATTGCAATACCGATTGTTAAAGCTAGTAATAACGTTAAAAGCAGTTTTGTAAATTGAATGTTAATACCATGACTAAATGCCAATTCTTCACTAACGGTAATAAAGAGAAAATCATTCCAACGCCATAATAATAAAATGCCTATTAATGCAACACAAATTATAATTTGATAGACGTCAATAAACGTCACTGATAAAAGATCGCCAAATAAGTATCCCATTAAATCGATACGGATATTATCCATTAAACTAATTACGACTAAGCCTAGAGAAAGTGCGCTGTGGGCTAATATTCCTAGCAATGTATCTATTGGTAATTGTTTTTGTGCTTCTAACCAAAGTAAACCTAAAGCTAGAATAAGCGTAATGAAAATAACAGAATAGAATAAATTAATATGCAGTAAAAAGCCAAAAGCGATACCAAGTAAAGCTGCATGGGATAAAGTATCACCAAAATATGACATTCTGCGCCAAACAACAAAAGTACCCAATGGTCCGGTTACTGTTGTCAGACACAAACCAGCTAACAATGAAGGTAATAATAACTCAATCATAGTTTTATGTCCTAATTAGAGCATGTAACGCAATTATTATGATGATCATCATCTTGCTTACAAAGATCATGTTGATGGTTGTGATGATGCTTGTAAACGGCAATTTGTGATGCGCCATGTTGACCAAAAAGAGAAATAAATTCAGGATCGTTAGAAACAATAGCAGGCGTTCCTGAACAACAAACATGGTGATTTAAACAAATCACTTCATCTGTCTTTGCCATAACAATATGCAAATCATGGGAAACCATTAATACACCACAATTAAACTCATTTTTGGCATTAATAATGAGATCATATAATAGCACTTGTCCGTTAACATCTACGCCTTGCGTAGGTTCATCCAGAATTAATAATTGTGGACGTTTAGCTAAGGCTTGCGCAAGTAAAACGCGTTGTAATTCGCCACCTGATAGCTGGTGCATTGATTTATCGATTAAATATTCTGCTTTAACCATTGTTAAGACTTTTAGGATATCCTCATTATTAAGTCGTTTATTTAGCCGCATAAACCGTTTTACAGTAATGGGTAAAGTTGGATTTAATTTAATGGACTGAGGAACATACCCAATTGTTAAATTGTCGGAACGATTGATTCTTCCTGAAGAATAAGGGGTTAGTCCAAGGATAACTTTGACTAATGTTGATTTACCTGCGCCATTTGGTCCTAGTAAGGTGACGATTTGATTCGTACTGATAGTAAATGAAACATTATCTAATATCTTTTGTTGGTTAAGTTCAACCGAAACCCTATCAAGTGAAATTAGCTGTGTCATATTAGTGTAAATCCTTGCTCACTGACATGTTATGTTATATTATAACAATTAATGCATCTATAATATCATATTTTATGAATATAAGGTAATAATGTGAAAAAATATATATCACTAAATTTTAAACAGTTATGGCGGATTTTGATACTACTAAGTTTGGTATTTATCACACAAAGTATTGCTATTCGTGCCAATGCCAATGTCTTAACTTCAGTCAAACCTATTGGTTTTATAACTCAAGCTATAACTTATGGTGTTACCGAGACAGATATTTTATTACCCGATGGCGCTTCTCCCCATACTTATTCTTTAAAACCTTCTGATTTAGTTAAAATCAAACAAGCACAATTAATAGTTTGGGTCGGTGAGGATTTAGAAGCTTTTATGCCGACCGTTTTAAAAGGAATAGATAAAGACAAACAGATAGAATTAATGGCGATACCAGACATCAAAAAACTACTTAGAACGGGTACTCAAAATCATGAACATGGCAAGTTGGATTTCGATGATGAACATGACCATCATGGTTCATATGATGAGCATATATGGCTTTCTCCACAGATAGCGAAAATCATTGCAAAGACTGTGCACGATAAGCTTATCGACTTATATCCTGATAAAAGAGATTTAATTGATGAAAATCTAAACGAATTCACTATTAAACTAGCAGAAACGGAACAAAACATTGCAAAAAAACTGATTAACGTACAAAATAGCGGATATTTTGTGTTTCATGATGCTTACGGGTATTTTGAGTCACAGTTCGGATTAAAAAACCTAGGAAGTTTTACCATAAATCCAGCAGTACAGCCCGGTGTTCAAACGGTTTATGCGATTAAACAAGAGTTGAAAGAACATCAAGCAGTATGTGTATTTAGAGAGCCACAGTTTAGCCCTGCAGTTATTCAAAAATTAGTGAATGGAACTGATGTTCGAATTGGGGAATTGAATCCCTTAGGTACAGATATCGCTTTATCAAAAAATGCCTATTCACAATTTTTATTGAGATTAACACAGCAACTGTTGGATTGTTTAGATAAGAATTAGTTTAGATAATAAATAGTTAAGGTTAATTTTGGCACGAAAGATTGAATCCCCTAGTATTGAAAAAAATAAATTTAAAACTCCCTATTTTTCAGTATTAGGCGTCCTTCTTATTGTTATTTTATTTACCATATTATGGCGACCACTTAATTTGGATCGTACGGAATATGTTCCTTTAACTCCTCAAGCAGAAACGACTGTCACCGATGACGTAAATTCTCCTGTTGTTGTAGGTGATGGTCGAATAGAAGTGGTCGGTGGAAAATCTAAAAATGAAGAGGTTACTGAATCATCAGATGTTCCCGAAGATGAGATTGTTAAAGATGAATTAGATGACATTATTGATGATAAAGACAACACCGTGCAATATACTATTGCGCGCGGCGATACTTTGCATGATATTTTGCAACGCTATAATGTTAATAAAAATGATGTTTATCAATTAACCACTAAATTCAAACAACTAGCAAATTTAAGAATAGGTCAACAAGTTAGTTGGACAACTGATGATGATCATAATCTACAAAGTTTTACTTGGACCATTTCTAGTAACAATATTCGTATATATGAAAAATCAGGCGATAAATTTATTGAAAGTTCTGAAACGGCAGAAGCCGTTCCAGAAAATGTGGTTATTAAAGGTGAAATTAAAGCTAATTTTGTCGCCGATGCGCGTAAAAGTGGTTTAACCAGTAGTGAAATAGGCATTATAACCCGAGCGTTACAATGGCGGTTAGATTTTAGACGATTGCAAGTCGGTGATAAATTTTCGGTAGTATTATCGAGAGAAATGCATGGTAAACGTTTATCTAACAGTCAACTATTAGGCGTTAGAATTAAAAATGGTAGTAAAGATTATTATGCCGTATTAGCTGATGATGGTAAGTATTATGATATAACTGGTGGCAGTTTATCACAAAGCTTTTTTCGGTATCCTTTAGCTAAGCAAGCGCGGGTATCGTCCAATTTTAATCCTCGTCGTTTACATCCTGTTACAGGTATTGTTACGCCTCATAATGGTGTTGATTTTGCTGTCTCTCGCGGTACGCCTGTTTTATCTGTTGGTAATGGTGAGGTCGTGATTGCCAAATATAGTGGTTCAGCAGGTAATTATGTGGCTATCCGCCATGGTCGGCAATATATGACCACTTATATGCATTTAGACAAGATTTTAGTCAAACCAGGTCAACAAGTAAAACAAGGTGAAAAAATAGCATTATCTGGTAATACTGGTCGTTCAACAGGTCCACATTTACATTTTGAATTACATATTAATAACAAACCCGTTAATCCGTTAACTGCAAGTTTACCAATTTCGGAAGGATTGACTGGTAAATCTAAAAAAGCATTCATAGAAAAAGTTAAAGATATTAAATCCCAACTTGTTTTTTAAAGCTTGTGATTTTTTAACTACTAAACTGAATACTTACTTCAAACTCTTTACACAAACAATGCCATAATATCGGCTAAAAAATATGTTATTATATGACGAGTTTCATAAAATCTAAATTTTAGGTGCAGTTTGAATACATCAACTCAAAAACGAGCCAATAAAAAAGCTAAAAAAAATAAGATGACACTAAAGCGAAGACTTTGGTCGTTATTGTTTAAACTTTTTCTTATTTTTGCTGCAGTGACCGTTCTTTACGGTATCTATCTTGATCAACAAATAAAAGAGAGAATTGATGGTAACGTATGGGAATTACCAGCGGCAGTTTATGGTCAGATCATTGATCTTGAACCTGATAGTGAATATAGTTTAAGTGATGTCGTTAGTATGTTAGTGGGCGCGCAGTATCGTCAGCAAGATACTAAAGCCACCCGCCCAGGTGAATTTATTGTTAGTAATGATTCTATTGAAATTTACCGTCGACCTTTTACTTTTCCAGATGGTGAAGAACAAGCATTTCGTGTCAAAATAACGTTTTATGAAAACCGCGTTGATCGTATTATTAATTTAGATACAGGGCGTGATTTTGGCTTACTACGCATTGATCCAAAATTAATTACCATGATGCACTCTCCAAATGGAGAACAGCGATTGTTTGTTCCATTAAAAGAATTTCCTGATTCTTTGCTGCAAACATTAATCGCCACAGAAGATAAACGTTTTTATGATCATCACGGTGTTAGCTTGTATTCGATTGGACGAGCAATTTTTGTTAACCTCACTACAGGACGTACTGAAGGCGGAAGTACTTTAACCCAGCAGACGGTTAAAAATCTTTTTTTGACTAATGAACGCAGTTTATCTCGAAAAATACGAGAAGCGTATATGGCACTAATTTTAGATGCTCGCTACAGTAAAGAACGCATATTAGAACTCTATTTAAATGAGGTCTATTTTGGGCAAGCTGGCAGTGAAGAGATTCATGGTTTTCCGTTAGCAAGTCTTTACTATTTTGGTCGCCCCGTTAATGAATTAACTTTAGATCAACAAGCTGTTTTAGTGGGTATGGTAAAAGGCGCATCACTGTATAATCCATGGACACAGCCACAGCAAGTGATTGAACGTCGAAATGTTGTTTTAAAACTGACTGAACAACAAGGAATTATAGATGATGAGCTTTATAATTTATTAAGTCAGCGTCCACTTTCAGTTTTACCTAAGGGCGGGGTTATTTCTCCTCAACCTGCATTTATGCAAGTCGTTCGTAGCGAATTACGAAAACAATTAGGTGATAAAGCTGATCACCTATCAGGCATGAAGATTTTTACCACCTTTGATCCTGTTGCTCAAGCTGCTGCGGAGCAAGCTGTTACTAACGAAATAGATGCTTTGCGTAAATCAACGAATAAAGATTTACAAACAGCGATGGTCGTTGTGAGTCGAGAAACCGGCGAAATTCGTTCCATTATTGGTAGTGCAGAGCCTCGTTACCCAGGTTATAATCGCGCTTGGTTAACAAGGCGAGCAATTGGTTCTTTAGCTAAACCTTCCACTTATTTAACAGCACTAGGTCAACCTGATCGCTATCAACTAAATAGTTGGCTCAATGACACACCAATATCAATTAAACTTGATAATGGCACGTATTGGGAACCTAAAAATTATGATCGTAAATTCCGTGATAGAGTGATGTTAGTTGATGCATTAGCGCTCTCACTTAATGTGCCCACTGTTAATTTAGGGATGGCCTTGGGATTAGATGCAAGTAAAAATACATTAGAAGCCTTAGGTATACCGTCAGATCGTATTCCTAATCTACCATCACGATTACTTGGTGCTTTGGAGTTAACTCCCTTAGAAACAGCGCAGATGTTTCAAACTATTGCTAACAATGGACAACGTTCTCCGCTTACCATTTTAAGATACGTATTAACTGATAAAGGTGAATTGGTCTATCAAAGTTACCCTCAACAGTTACAAGCGGTTTCTCAACAATCAGCGTTTCTTACAACTTATGCTATGCAACAAGTTGTTGAATCCGGTACTGCGCGATCGCTAAAAACAAAATATAGTGGATTTAAGTTAGCTGCAAAAACAGGGACAAGTAATGATTCGCGTGATAGCTGGTTTACTGGTATTGATGGTAAAAATGTTGCTGTCATTTGGATTGGACTTGATGATCATTCCCCGATGAAATTAACCGGGGCAACGGGTGCATTGAAGATTTATAGTGAGTATTTACAAAATAATCCTCCGAAAAAATTGGTATTACCTATGCCACAAAATATTTTTATGATACCTATTGATAGTAATGGCAAATGGCAATGTGACGGCAGTGGTAGTAGAACATTACCTGCTTGGACTATCAACCCTCAGAGTTTGTGTTCGGGTAATAATCAATCCATGCAAGGACAGCAAGCACCCACTTGGGTCACTGATATGTTAAATAATTGAGTAACTAAATATGCCTGAATTACCTGAAGTTGAAACAACCAAAAGAGGGATTCTGCCTTATCTTAAAGGACAAACCATTAAGCAAATTATTGTTCGGCAATCTAAATTGCGTTGGCCTATCAGTGAAGCTATTTTCAACGCTCATGGCCAAGAAATTTTAGATGTAAAACGACGGGCAAAGTATTTGTTGCTCCAGTTACCTAATAATTGGATTATTATTCATTTAGGTATGTCTGGTAGTTTAAGGGTATTATTAAATCCTCAACAAGCCGCTAAACATGATCACGTAGACTTAATTCTTGAAAATGGTGTGATATTACGTTATACCGATCCAAGGCGTTTTGGTTCTTGGCTTTGGGCAAAAAACCTTGACCACGTTACTCAGTTACAGCATCTAGGGCCTGAACCATTAAGTGATGAATTGACTGCCAAATATTTATTCTCAAAAGCTCAAAATCGTCATGTGCCAATTAAAACGTTCATTATGGATAACCCTATAGTAGTGGGGGTTGGTAACATTTATGCATCAGAATCACTGTTTATGGCAAAAATAAACCCTAATCGTAAAGTAAATACTTTATCTTTATTCGAATTTGAACAGTTAGTGATAGCTATTAAACATGTTTTGGCTAAATCGATTGAACAAGGTGGTACAACCCTTAAAGATTTTCTTCAATCAGATGGTAAACCTGGCTATTTTGCTCAAAAACTGCAAGTGTATGGTCGAGATGGCGAAAAATGTTATCTTTGCCAAACCGAAATAAAATCACAAAAAATAGGGCAACGTAATACATTTTATTGTGAGATATGCCAAAAATAATAATTTTATAAAAATAAATCATAATGTTATGTTTTTGTTGTTTGTATGTAACAACTGATATATTTGTACTGGGTAATCAAATAATTTTGTCTAAATATTGTATATTATTCCTCTTTCAACCTTAATAAAATCGGATTAGTATATACAACTAATCACTTAGTCATAATTGTTAATCTTAAATGTATTGATAATAGCGAGTAGGTAAAAAGTTAATATTTTGAAAATCTTTTTATTTTGAAGAGTATGGACTTGTTACGCGATATCGGCTATCTTTCTGACTGTAAAAGTTTTAATCTTTTATAAAGTTTAATATATAGTACTAAATGATTGTAATATATTAAAAAATCACGGATTTTTCTTGCGCGTTATTTCTTGTTTGCATTTATTTTTAACGCAATTTATTTTGTTTTTATTAAGGAATCTAAGATGATCAAATTTGCTTCTCGCTTTTTGATAACTTTTTTTGTGTTATTTTATACAATGATTGCGAATGCAGAAGTTCGCATTATTATTACCGATGGTGTTAGTACTGCTAAACCAATAGCTGTGGTGCCTTTTAAATGGACGGGTTCGGGCGAGCCTCCACAATTTATAGAAGACATCGTTGCTTCAGATTTACGTAATAGTGGTAAATTTAATCCTATTGATGTGAGCAGCATGCCACAAAGACCAACATCACCTTCAGAAGTTAACCCTGCATTATGGAGTAAACTAGGTGTTTCTGCTGTCGTTGTGGGCACTATTCAACCTGATGCCTCTGGAAAATATCTTATCAGTTACCAATTAATCGATACCGTAACTCGCCCGGGTGCGGTATTAGCTCAAAATCAATACGCTATCGAAAAACGTTGGTTACGTTATGCTGCACATACAGCTAGTGATGAAATTTTCGAATCACTAACTGGTATCAAAGGTGCATTTAGAACGCGTATAGCTTATGTTGTAAAAACAACTAAAGGACCGTTTACTCACGAATTGCGAGTATCTGATTATGATGGCTTTGATCAAATGACAGTACATCGTTCTAAGGAACCATTAATGTCACCAGCTTGGTCACCAGATGGAAAAAAATTAGCGTATGTAACTTTTGAGGGTGGTCATTCATCATTAGTAATCAGAACGCTAGATAGTGGAGCTTCTGAAACTGTTGCTTCTTTCCCTAAACATAATGGTGCGCCTGCATTTTCTCCTGATGGTAGTAAATTAGCGTTCGCCTTATCTAAAGATGGGAGTTTGAATTTGTATGTTATGAATTTGGGCTCTAAAAAAATCACACAAATTACATCAGGTCGCAGTAATGATACTGAACCATCATGGATGCCAGATAGTCAAACTATTGTTTATACATCAGATCAGGCAGGTAGACCTCAACTTTATAGTATCAATATTAATGGTGGAACATCACAACGCTTAACATGGGATAATACCCAAAATCAAAATGCGCGCGTTGCACCAGATGGTTCTTTCATTGCAATGATTTCAACTAACAATGGTGAACAACATATTACTCGTTATGATATGTCAACAAGTACTTATCAACGTTTAACCGATACATTCTTAGATGAAACACCAAGTATTGCACCAAATGGTACTATGATCATCTATAGTTCAACACAAGGATTAGGTACAATTTTGAATTTAGTTTCAACTGATGGTAACTTCAAAGCTAAATTACCAGCGACTGACGGACAGGTGAAATTCCCTGCTTGGTCACCTTATTTATAAGAAGAGATTAAAATTTAATCGATATTATGAATATTAAAATTGTACAAAATGTTAGGTCGTTATAATATATAGCGCTAATCTGACTAATTAGTAATAATTGTTACTGAGTAGTCAGATAAATAAAATATAAATAATAATTTATTCAAACACAAAGGAGTTAATACAATGCAATTTTCTAAATTTCTTAAAGTAGCTGCGGTTGCTTTACCATTAATCGCACTTACTGCATGTTCATCAAGCAAAAGCAGCAATGCTGGCGGTAGTGCAAACGGTTCTTTGTCAAAAGAAGCTTTAGAACAACTTCACAGATTACAACAAACTAATACTGTATATTTTGATTTTGATAAATATAATGTTAAATCTGAATATACTACATTATTAAATGCACATGCAGAATTTATGCGTGCAAATTCTTCTGTAAACGTAGTTGTTGAAGGTCATGCCGATGAACGTGGTACACCAGAATACAATATCGCTTTAGGTGAACGTCGTGCTGACGCAGTTAAATCATACCTACAAGGTAATGGTGTTTCTGGCTCACAAGTACAAGTAGTATCATATGGTAAAGAAAAACCAGCTGTATTAGGTCATGACGAAGCAGCTTATGCTAAAAACCGTCGTGCTGTAGTAACCTACCCTGGTTATTAATAGCTTGTGATAACGGCTGATAATTCAGCCGTTTTATTTTAAAGTTCACGCCGAGTATATAATATGTATAAAAAAACACTCATATTGTTCTTATTTCTTTTGTTTACCGGTTATGGTTGTGCCGCTGGTAGTTCTGAGCTCGATAGAACAGTTCAAGCTCAAGGTCAATTATTAATACAAAATCAGCAACAAATTAGTGATTTACAATCAGATTTGGATACACTTCGTGGTCAATTGGAAGAAACTAAATACCAACTCAACCAAACTATAGAACGTCAAAAGATGATTCTTCAACAAATGGTTGGTGGTTCAGGATTCTCATCAAATACTAATTCTTCACAAGATAATTCGTCTTCACCTGCACCTGCTCCATCTACTGATTCTCAATCAGCTACGCCATCTTCAGACTTATCAAGTTGGACAACATCAGGTAACGATAAAGCAGATTATAACTTTATCATGCAGCATGTCTCTGAGGGTAAACAAAACAGTGATTCTATCGCTGCTTTTCAAAAGTTCATTGAAGCTTACCCAAAGTCAAGTTACCTAGCTAATGCAAATTATTGGCTAGGTCAACTTTACTATAAAGAAGGGAAAAAAGATAAAGCATCGTTTTATTATGCGACAGTCGTAAAAGATTTTTCAGCTTCTCCTAAAGCAGCAGACAGCCTTTATAAGGTTGGTATAATCTTATTGGACAAAGGCGATAAAAAAACTGCTAAAACCGTTTTTCAACAAGTTGTCAGTAAATATCCTAAAGATAAAAATACCGTTGATCTTGCTAATAAAAAATTAGCATCACTTTAGTAAAATGTATAAATAACCAGCTATTGGATGCAAAAAGCAAGAAAAGGGTTGCACTGCTTGATAATAGTAAGTAATATAGCAACCCGAAATTGCTTGTAACTTTAATTCTTAAGGACATTGCAATTCTTATCTAAAATGGGTTGTTAGCTCAGTCGGTAGAGCAGCGGACTTTTAATCCGTTTGTCGAGCGTTCGAATCGCTCACGACCCACCATCCTTCTCTTCATATTTCAAATATCAAAACAGACCAATTTAAAAGATATTAAACTCAAGTAAGTTAGTTCGATATTAATTAGTTTAGAATAGATTTCAACTTTACTTAGTATTAGACTTGAATAGCTAAAGCAAACATTTTTATTTAATGAAATTATCCTGCAAGCTAAAAAATTACTAAAAATAGTATTTTTTGAGTAATCACCTAACTAAACCACATGACCTATTTTTCTATGATCTTAATTCATCTTTATAACGATAAAAAACTATTAATAAAGATAAATACTTATTTGATGTCACTAAAAATTGAGGTTACTTTGGTATTTGTTATCTAGCTCATGCAAATTGGTTTACAGAATTAGAAATTAATAATAAAGATTGATAAATAATAATGATAATAATCAATCTAAATGCTCTGGATTTACAGTGTAAAATGAGAATGGTAGATTTATTTATCGCAATTTTTATAAGCCTTGTTTGCTTTAACTAATTTGTTATATAAAGAATATTGGCGGTGAAGTCGTATGTCTGGTAAGCCGTGCACCTTTGTTATGACGGTAAGTTATAAATCTAGAGTGCTGTAGCTTGCTAAATGTATGATAGATTTCAATTCAAATTAAAGTTGGAAGCAGAAAGCTGTAACTCATTGATACAATGTATAATTTAAATAGAGGGAATAATTTCCCTCTTTCATTAGATGATCAAACTTTATTTGCTAATTCGATGATTTTCATTGTTACTTCAAACGATTTAAGGAACGATGATAATGGTAAAAATTCAAAGCAAGAGTGAAAGTTATGAGCACCTGTAAAATAATTAGGTGTGGTTAATCCTCTTGCTGATAGTGCCGAACCATCAGTACCACCACGCATAGCAATAGTATTAGGCTCAATATTCAATTGTTCAAATGATTGATAAATTAAATCGATACAGCGACGATCATCACCTAAATAGTTGGCAATATTACTGTAAGTATCTGTAATTTTACATTCAATTTTAGCTCTTGGATATTTACGACTAATAAAGTCTACTACGTCTTGAATATATGCTTTACGAGCTTGATATTTTGCTAAATCAAAGTCACGAATACTCATTTTTAGTGTCGTAGTACTTTGGTTACCAACGATATCATTAAACCAAAAATAGCCTTCTTTACCTTCTGTGTGTTCAGGCGTTTCGAAACTATCAAAACAATTAATAATATCATTTGCAACGCGTATAGGATTGATTAATACATTTTTAGCTGACATTGGGTGGGCAGATACCCCTGTAATATCAATGATTGCTGAACCAGCATTAAATGTTTCGTACACCACTTCACCCAACTCACAACAATCAATAGTATAAGCAAAGTCAGGTTTGAAACGGTTCAAATCAAGTTTTTTAGCGCCATTTAAACCGACTTCTTCATCAGGTACAAAAGCTACATAGATATCACCATGAGTACAATTTTGCTTTTGTAACTGATCTAACATCGTCATAACTATTGCAATTGCGGCTTTGTTATCTGCACCTAGAACACTTGTGCCATCAGTGACAATCAACTCTTGATTAAGGTATTTATTTAATTCAGGGTGTTCATTAACTTTAAACCAGATGTCTTTATCTTTATTTAATAAAATATCCTCACCATTAAAGGTAACGCGTTGAGGGTGAATTTTATCTGATAAGGCTACATCCACCGTATCTAAATGAGCAACATAACCAATGTTAGGGGCATGTGGATTATTGCCCGGTAATTTAGCCGTAACAATACTGTGCTCATCAAGATGTACATCTTGCAAATTCAGTTCAATCAATTCTTGCTTAAGTAATTTAGCTAATTCGGTTTGTCCAGGAGTAGAAGGTACTTGCGCAGATCCAACTACACTTTGACTTGGAACACTAACATAACGCAAAAAACGTTCAACTAATTGTTCAGTAATATTCATAATAAAATGACCTCTTATTGGTACTAATTATTTACGGGTGGATAAACGTAACCACTATCAAACCCAATTGGTAGACCTAAGAACCAAAAGAGTAACAAGTTTACAGTTAATGCAATAAGCAGCGCGGCAGTATAAGGAATCATCATAGAACTTAATGTGCCCACTCCTGTGTTTTTGCAGTATTGCTGGCAATAGGCAATAATTAGCGGGTAAAACGCAAACATAGGTGTGCTTACGTTCACTGCCGAACTGATACGGTAAGCGGCTTGCGTTAATTCAGGCGAAATACCCACAGACATTAACATAGGAACAAAAATTGGTGCCAAAATAGCCCATTTAGATGAAGCAGAGGTAATTAACACATTTAACATACTGGTTAAAATGATCACACCAAATATTGTTACCACCGAAGGTAAATGTAACGCTTTCAAAAACTCAGCGCCACCAATTGCAATCAATGTGCCTATTTGAGAATTGGAAAACACATATAAAAATTGCGCACAAAAGAAAGCAAAAACAATAAAAGGAATAAGTGATTTAGTGATATTTTCCATCGATTTAACAATATCGCGAGAAGACTTAAATGCCCCAGTAATAAAGCCGTGAATCAAGCCCGGAATTGCAAAAAACACAAATAATAATGGCACAATAATTTGCATAATTGGTGCTTTATTACTTGTTAAGCTGCCATCAGGTGCACGTAATAAAGAGTCTTGTGGTAATAATAAAAGTACCAAACCAGCAGCGATGACTAAAAATACGATTGATGCAACTTTAAATGCTCGATTTTCAATAGGGGTGATTGCTGGTGAATCAGCAAGGTTATCTAACTGTAAATCAGTATTTATAGGCATATTGGCCTTTAAGCGGGGCTCAACGATTTTATCGGTAACAAACCAACAAGCTAGTAGAACAAAAAAAGTACCGCCAAAACTTAAAAAATAGTTACAAAGCACATTAACTTGATAAGATGGATCGATGATCTGTGCAGCACTTTGGGTAAAGCCTTGCATGATAGGATCGATAATTGAGGGTGTATAACTAGAGCTAAAACCACCGGCTAATCCCGCAAAAGCGGCAGCAATGCCCGCAAGAGGATGACGACCAGTGGCATAAAACATCATGGCTGATACCGGCATTAAAATAACATAAGCTGAGTCTGACGCAATATGACAAACCATGCTAACAAAAATGACTGATGGAGTGACCAATTTTTTAGGTGTAACTGCCAATAACTTTTTGAGTAACACATGAATATAGCCGCTACTTTCAGCAATACCAATACCTAATGTGGCAACGATAGTAATACCAAGAGGTGGAAAGCTAACAAAATTTGGGACCATTTTAGTAAAAAAAGTTACTAAATGATCGGGTGCTAGCATATTAGCGACAACTAGTTTTTCTTTGGTAACAGGGTTGATGTAATCGAAACTGACAAAAGAAAGTAATAAAGAGGCAATAAAGCAGATAACTAAAGCATAAAAGAAAAGTGTTGTTACATCGGGGATTTTGTTGCCTATTCGTTCAATAGTATTTAAAAAGCCGCCCGTTTTTATAGGTGACGGATTTGTTGTTTGATTCATAAAAAAATTAGTGTAAATGTTGTTCGGGGCGTCAATTTATCACATATTTATAGTGCAGGCAAATAAGCAAAAACGTATGGTTTTTATACTTAAACATTATGTTAACCTTAATCACTTTTACATAAGTATGATGTTACTTCGACTTTTTTATAAATTAACTTCGTCATTGTTTGCAAAAATAGCATTTTCTTCAAAACTAAGTTTATTGAAAAAAGCATGGTGCTTTAAACGAATAGTTTGTAGACTATGTTTCATTGTCAGTGTTAAGTTATATACTTTGTATATAAATCGAATATGAATCTTTTAAAATCTTTAGCTGCCGTAAGCTCTATGACAATGGTATCGCGTGTATTAGGATTTGTACGTGATGCTATTATTGCCCGTTATTTTGGGGCAGGAATGGCAACCGATGCGTTTTTTGTTGCTTTCAAATTGCCTAATTTACTTCGACGTATTTTTGCTGAAGGTGCCTTTTCACAAGCTTTTGTACCAATTTTAGCTGAATATAAAAACCAACAAGGTGTTGACGCTACTCGTACATTTGTTGCTTATGTTGCAGGATTACTAACATTAGTATTAGCTATAGTGACATTAATCGGCATAGTAACTGCACCTTTTGTCATTATGTTAACCGCACCTGGTTTTATGCAAGAATCTACCGAAAAATTTGAACTGGCCACCAGCTTATTACAAATTACTTTCCCTTATATCTTTTTTATTTCGCTTGCGTCACTTGTTGGTGCAATACTTAATACTTGGAATCGCTTTTCTGTCCCCGCTTTTGTGCCAACTTTACTCAATGTTAGCATGATCATATTTACGCTATTTTTAACGCCTTATTTTAATCCACCGGTGTTAGCATTAGCTGTATCGGTAGTCGTTGGTGGCATCTTACAATTACTTTATCAACTTCCTGCTTTAAAAAAAATTGGCATGCTAGTTTTACCGCGTATTAGTTTTAAAGATAGCGGTGTTTGGCGTGTATTAAAACAAATGGGGCCGGCAATTTTAGGGGTTTCTGTTGGACAAATTTCGTTAATTATTAATACTATTTTCGCTTCATTTTTAATTTCTGGTTCGGTTTCTTGGATGTATTATGCTGACCGCTTAATGGAATTTCCAGCAGGTGTACTTGGCGTTGCTCTTGGTACAATTTTGTTACCTTCATTAGCTAAAAGCTTTTCGAAAGGTCATCATCAACAATATTCAGAATTGTTGGATTGGGGATTAAGATTATGTTTTTTATTGGCATTGCCAAGTACTGTGGCGCTTGGGGTTATTTCACGACCGTTGATTTCAACACTCTTTGAATATGGACAATTTACTTTAAATGATACGTTAATGACACAACGTGCATTAGTTGCTTATTCCATTGGTTTACTTGGTCTAATTTTAATTAAAGTGTTAGCCCCCGCATTCTATTCTAGACAAGATATTAAAACGCCAGTTAAAATAGCCATTATTACGCTTATCTTAACGCAGTTGATGAATTTAGTGTTTATTGGTCCACTACAACATGCTGGTTTATCGTTATCAATTGGTTTAGCGGCATGTTTTAATGCAGGGTTATTGTTTTGGCAGCTACGTAAAAAACAACTATATCAACCACAACCAGGATGGTATAAATTTTTAACTAAAGTTATTATCGCAGTCATTTTAATGTCTATAGTATTATGGTTTGGCGCACAACTATTACCTGATTGGTCAACGGGTTCAATGCTAATGCGTGTGGCACGATTATTTTTACTAGTCATTGTTGGCGTTTTTGTCTATTTTGCATCACTTATTGCAATGGGTTTTAAATTAAAGCATTTTATTAAACGTATTGACTAGCATTAAATATAATAAAACATAATGTTAATAATAAATTTATAGGAATAAGGAATGAATAAAATCGCTTTTTTTACTTTGCCGATAATTGGTAGTTTTGTATATCTTTTTTTGAATATTTTTTCTCGATTTTATGCTGTATTTAAAAGAATGGAAAACATTAATTTTTACGAATATATACAATATAGTTGTATAGATTTCATTTGTTATTTTTTTAGATACTATTTCATTGATACTTTTTGGTTTTTTGGAATATTATCGCTTATTCTTCATTATAGAAATATACATTTTGTTAATAAGGGAAACATAATATTATTGATTATAATCGTAACAATATTCTCAATAATTGTTGCATTTATACCTGAAAATCCAGCTTTATTTTTAGATGATTTATTACCAATAACCAGGATAGTAATAAATATTTTGTGGATAATCTTTTATCTCTCAATACATGCTTTTTTAGTTTATTATTTGATTCAGTTATCTGAAAAATATTTCATAAAAACTCAGCAACCATTTATGCTTACTGATAAAAATAGTTCCAATATTCATTTTATATTATTTTCAACCTTTATTAGTTTTATTTTACTTAAGGGATATGGAGTTATTCTTATTACATTTAACTTAATGGATATTCGTATTTCAAGTGAGTTATTAAATTGTGTTTATATTGCAGTTGTATTTTTGGCAATTTGTTTATCTAAAGCCAGTTTCAAAATATATTATGATAAAATTCAGATAGATGAACTTATTAAAAGTCTATTTGTTTCATCTATCATTATTTTTATCGGTATTGTTATTGATTTTTATTTTATGTTCACTAGACCGTACAATCCTTTTTTCAAGGAAACTCAATTTGTTAATTTAGGGCGCAATCTTCTTTTTTTTATATCAATTGCACTTATCATTTGTTTCGTTATGAAAAAAACAACTAAGCGTTATTTTCAAAAAAAGATGTAGATTTAGATATATAAGATTAAATGAACAAAATAATGGTTTTATAAAGAAAGGACCGATAAATATTCGGTCCTATTTTTATGTCTGAATAAACTTATTTTCAATGTAATTAGATATATTTATCCCTGTAATCAATAGTGTATTTTTTGTTACAAAAATGAACGATAAGGTAATTCTGGTTCATCAGTAAAGATATCCCTAAATCCACGATAGTGTTGATAATGCATTTTATTTTTATCGGTCGGGTAAGTATATTTACCACCAACTTGCCAAAAGAATGGTGTAAATTGATATTCAAGTCGATCTTTTTTCATTTGCCAAAGCACTTCAATTTCTCGCGGATCACTTTGGAAGTTTGACCAAATATCATGATGAAAAGGAATCACAACTTTGGTGTTAAGCGATTCTGCTGCACGTAAAATATCAGCAGATGTCATCTTATCAGTAACACCACGAGGATTTTCACCATACGAGAGTAAGGCAACATCAATTTTATGATCATTACCATGTTTAGCATAATAGTTAGAGTAGTGTGAATCACCAGAGTGATAAAGTGAGCCCCCTGATGTTTCAAATAGGTAGTTAACTGCGCGATCGTTCATACCATCTAAAATGGCTTTATCTGTTGATGAAACACCCTTAGGAAGAGTAACAAGTGAAGTTCTATCAAAAGAATCTAGTATTTTAATGGTGATATCACCTACAGTGATTGTGTCACCCACTTTAGCCACAATACAACGATCTTCTGGCACGCCCCAGCTTTTCCATAACTCAACACAAGCTTTAGGCCCAATAAATTTAACTTTAGGTGAGCAATTTTGAATCACGGCTGCTGCAACATTAACATCAATATGATCAGCATGATCATGCGTTGCCATAACTGCATCGATTTCTTTAATTGCAAAAGGATCCAACACAAATGGGCTGGTTCTTAAGTTAGGTTGTAATTCACGTACTCCCCCCATTCGCATCATTTGATGTTGCTTATTCATCAATGGATTAGCATGGGTTTTTTTACCCGTACCGCACCAAAAATCGATACAAATATTGGTATTACCTGCTGATTTTAACCAAATTCCTGTACAGGCAAGCCACCACATGGTAAAGGTATTGGGCTTAACTTCGGTCGCTTCGATCTCTTCATTGAGCCAAGTTCCCCATTCAGGGAATGTATTTAAAATCCAAGAGTCACGGGTAATTTCGTTTACTTTACTCATACTATGTTCCTTATTTAATAGTTAGACTAATATCACTTCAACTCCTTGCTTCTTAATGCATTCAATCACTTCCTTATTCGCTTGTGTGCCTGTAATTAAAATATCAATCTTGTTTACTGGGCAAAAAAGCATGCCAGAGTTTGCTTTGGTATCGATTTTTGAACTATCAACGACAACCACTAATTTTTCGGCTTTTTCTAATATTTGTTGCTCGGCTACTGCACTTAAAATTTCATTTTTGTAAAGACCGGTGGGTGTTAATGTTTTACCGCTAGTAAACATCCATTTAGCTGCATAAGAATCGGTAATGCTTGCGATTGGATTAAGAATAATATTTTGGGTTTTGTTATATAAACCGCCCATAATAATGACGTTTTCATGATCATGTTCTATTAAGTAACAAGCGAGTGGAAAGTAATTCGTGATGATAGAGACATTTTTTCCACATAATTCCCGACCTAATAAAAATGCGGTTGAACCACAATTAATCACGACATTTTCATCGTTACCACATAATTTAGCTGCTCGAATAGCAATTCGCGCTTTTTCGTGATAATGATCAGTATTGTTGTTGGCTATTGGTGCCCAGATAGGCTTTTGCTCCTCTAAACGCATAATGCCATTACGTACTTTTTTAACTCGACCTTCCTGATCTAACTTGGTGATATCTCGTCTAGCTGTTGCCGGTGATATACCGAAGTGATCAATTAATTCTGTCACTTTCACTTCACCTTTTTCATTAACTAAAGCGACGATTTCGTTATGTCGCGTTATTTCATTCATTTATGTTCCTTAATGATTTGATCAAATTTGATTACTTTGATAATAATTATCATTGCAAAACTTGTCAATTATCTTCATTGATTTATTTGTTTAAATCTAAATTTAATATTGGTAAGTATAGATATAGATTTAATTTATTGTCATTATTTTTCATTGTAATGTGAAATTGATCACAGATATTGCTGTTGGTTATTGGGAAAAGTGATCTCAATCAAAATAATCATAAATAATCATTGTGTGATTCATTATGATTATGGAATATAGCAAGCGTTAATTAAATAAATTTGATTAACAACGTACCGTATTAATTAAGCTCAAAGATTCACTTAATAGTGAACAACCATATAAAGGGCATTAGGATAAAGTTTATCTATAAATTGTAAGCGTAGTATCAACTTTCAATTTAAAAAATGCCCATAATCAATGAGAGGGGCATATGGAAGTAATCTATAACGTATTTTATATTTTTTATAGTCAAGTCATGACCAAAGCGCCTTTATTACTAGGGTTAGTAACGATGCTGGGGTACTGCCTATTAGGTAAAGACGTTACCACAATTTTAAAAGGAACCATCAAAACAATTGTCGGCTTTATGTTATTGCAAGTCGGTTCGGGTGTATTGGTTTCAACATTTAAACCCGTTATTGCCAAGTTAGCGGAATATCATGGCATTAAAGGATCGATTATTGATACTTATGCTTCGATGGTTGCTGTTGAAAATGGTATGGGAGAACATTACTCTTGGGTCGGATATGCGGTATTACTGGCACTGGCTATCAATATCCTTTTGGTTATTTTTCGACGTATTACCGGTATTCGAACCATTATGTTAACCGGTCATATTATGTTCCAACAAGTAGGACTTATTACCTTATTTTATTTTCTGTTTGGTTACGGTATGTGGGAAACCATCATCTACTCCGCAATTATTACCGCTTTATATTGGGGAATATTTTCCAACATGATGTTTAAGCCAACTGAAGCAGTAACAGGTGGGGCAGGGTTTTCTATTGGTCATCAGCAACAGTTAGGCTCTTGGATTGCCGTTAAATTAGCCCCTAAGCTTGGGGATAAAAATGATTCTGTTGATAATTTAAAATTACCAAAATGGTTACATATTTTTCACGATAGTATCGCGGCTACAGCTATTGTGATGACCTTCTTTTTTGGCATTATTTTACTGTCATTTGGTTTAGATAACTTACAAACCATGGCCGGTTCAACGCATTGGACAATCTATATTTTAGAAACAGGGCTTAAATTCGCGGTAGCAATCCAAGTGATTGTTGGTGGCGTAAGAATGTTTGTTGCTGAATTGTCTGAAGCGTTTAAAGGAATATCTGAAAAACTTATTCCTAATGCAGTATTAGCGATCGATTGTGCGGCAATTTATGCTTTTTCACCTAATGCAATGGTGTTTGGTTTTATTTGGGGTGCATTAGGGCAATTTTTAGCAATTGCTTTATTACTGGTATTTAAATCGCCGATTATGATTATTCCAGGTTTTATTCCGATGTTCTTTTCTAATGCCACTATTGGGGTGTTTGCAAACCACTTTGGCGGTTGGAAAGCGGTAATGAAGATTTGTTTTGCCATGGGCATGGTTGAAGTATTTGGTTCAGCTTGGGTTATTCATATTTTTGCACAAAATGGCACACCAATCGATTCTTGGATGGGCATGGCTGACTGGGCAATTTTATTCCCACCTATTTTACAAGGTCTATCAATTTCTCACTTATTTATCTATCTCATTATTGCTTTGGCTTTAGTGTATATGTTCTTTGCCGCTAAACAATTACGACGCGATGAAGCCAATCAAAAAATACAAGCCGACACGAATGATACCCAGCAAGATTTTAATGAACAAGTCGTTGAAAAAATGGATGAGGTAGCAATTAGCGAAGGACGTCCAATACGTATTCTTGCGGTATGTGGTAGTGGTCAAGGTTCATCGATGATGATGAAAATGAAAATTGCCAATTATCTTGATAAAAAAGGCATTGCTAATGTTATGGATTCGTGTGCGGTGACTGATTACAAATCACGATTGCCGAATGTTGACATTATTGTGGCTTCTAAACACTTAATTAATGAAATTGAGGTTAATGAAGGTCAGCACGCTTTGGGGGTACAAAATATGTTAAATCCGCAAACATTTGGTGATGAACTTATTGAACTGATTAACAAAGTGCTTGCTAAATAATTTATTGAATAAAAAGGGAGTACAACATGGCTTTGAAAGAATCATTGATAGAAAACAACTCTATTTTACTTAACGCAAATGCCGCAACCTGGCAAGAAGCTGTTAAATTAGGTACTGATATGTTGGTCGCATCTAAAGCAATTCAACCCTCTTATTATGATGCGATTATTCGCTGTGTGAACACTATGGGACCTTACATCATTATTGCCCCTAATTTTGCTATGCCTCATGCCAGACCTGAAGATGGCGTTAACCGAACTGCTTTTGCATTAGTCACACTAAATAAACCAGTCTATTTTCAAGGGGAAGAAGAACCTGTCGATGTATTAGTGACCTTAGCAGGCAGTACTTCTGATGAACATATGCAAGGCTTAATGGAGGTCACCCAAATTTTAGAAGATGAAAATAGCCCTACCGGCATCGATCTAGATAAGTTACGAGCATGTAACAATAAAGAAGATGTTTATGCTGTGATTGATAAAGCTTTATTGGGGGGTTAATTCTATGTATCAAGCTTTAAAAGAGAGAGTATTACAGGCCAATTTAGCATTACCCAAATATCATTTGGTGACCTTTACTTGGGGTAATGTTTCAGAAATTGATCGAGCAAAAGGTGTCATTGCTATTAAACCTTCTGGGGTTGAATATCACAATATGACAGTTGAGGATATTGTGGTGGTGTCATTAACCGGTGAAACAGTGGAAGGTAAGTTAAATCCTTCTAGTGATACTGCAACACATATTGAGCTTTACAAAGCGTTTGAACATATTGGTGGTATTGTCCATACCCATTCTCGTTATGCCACCGTCTGGGCTCAAGCTGAGTTAGATGTGCCAGCGTTAGGGACCACTCATGCTGATTACTTTTATGGTGATGTTCCGTGTACCCGTCGACTTACTGATAGCGAAATTACCTCTGATTACGAAAAAAATACCGGTCTGGTTATTATTGAAGAGTTTAAACGTCGAGGACTCGATCCAATGGCAATGCCTGGTGCTGTGATTTCAGGTCATGCTCCATTTTGTTGGGGTAAAAATGCTTTTGATGCTGTACATAATGCGGTTGTCCTTGAAGAAGTCGCCATGATGGCTATTGCCACTCGTCAACTCAATAAAACAATTAAAATTCAACAAGCGTTGTCAGATAAACACTATTTCCGTAAGCATGGTGCAAATGCTTATTATGGGCAAAAATAGTTCTTATAAGAGGAAAATAAAATGACAAAACCAAAACTACAAATCGCATTAGATCAAACTGAATTGCAACCCGCTTTAGCTGTCGCCAATAATGTTGCTGGATTTGTTGATATCATTGAAGTGGGTACCATCTTGGCTTTTGGTGCCGGAATTAACGGGGTAAAAACTTTACGAGAGAAGCATCCAAATCATATCTTAGTGTGTGATTTAAAAACCACTGATGGCGGTGCAATTTTAGCTAAGATGGCGTTTTCAGCAGGCGCCGATTGGCTGACAGTATCGGCAGCAGCGCATATTGCCACCATTGAGGCGTGTAAAAAAGTGGCTGATGAATTTGGGGGTGAAATTCAAATTGAACTATATGGTCATTGGACTTTCGATGATGCTAAAGCATGGCGTAAATTAGGTATTAAACAAGCTATCTATCATCGTTCTCGTGATGCCGAATTAGCTGGAGTTGGTTGGGGTGAAGAAGATTTGATTAAAATGCGTCAACTTTCTGATTTAGGTTTAGAACTTTCCATCACTGGCGGCATTGTTCCTGAAGATATTCATCTGTTTGCTGGAATAAAAACTAAAGCTTTTATTGCTGGTCGTGCGTTAGCCAATGAAAATGGACAGCAAACAGCCCAAGCGTTGAGGGAGCAAATTGCTAAATATTGGTAATTTTACATTGCAGTCGAGTAATCGACTGTTTTTGTTTTTCCTCATGTTATTGGATCATAAATTATGACTGAACAAACAATAAATTTTGTTAAACACGCGCCTAGTATTGGTATTTATGAAAAAGCGTTGCCTAATCAACTTTCATGGCAACAAAAAATGACTGAAGCAAAGTCTTTAGGTTTTGATTTTATTGAACTGTCTATTGATGAATCTCAAGAGCGTCAAGCAAGGCTAGATTGGTGTGACGATGACATTTATGCCTTACGACATTTATGTGAAAAAAATGGCATTTTTTTTCATTCGATATGCCTAAGTGCACATCGTAAGTATCCGTTTGGATCAGCGGATCCAACGATCCGCGAACAAGCCAAAATGATTATGCTTAAAGCAATTTCATTTGCTTATAAATTAGGTGTAAGAGTAATTCAATTAGCGGGTTATGATGTGTATTATGAACCTGCTGACTTACAAACCCATCAACGATTTATTGCGGGTATGCAATGGTGCGCGAAACAAGCAGAAAAAGCAGGCGTGATGTTAGCTGTAGAAATTATGGATACTAATTATCTTAACTCGTTAAGTAAATTTGAAATCCTAAAGGCAGAAATCAACTCACCTTATTTTATGGCTTATCCTGATGTGGGTAATATATCGGGATGGAACTTTGATATTAGTACTGAGCTTTTACTCAGTCGCAATCATATTGTTCAAATACACCTAAAAGATACCTATAAAGTTAAACCCAATTATGCCGGGCAATTTAGGGATTTAGTTATTGGTGAAGGAGAAGTTGATTTTGCCGCAGTATTTAACACATTGAAATTAATTAATTATTGTGCGCCACTGGTTATCGAAATGTGGGCTAATGATGATCATTGGAAAGATAATATCATCCTAGCACAGCAACGATTAAAGGCTATTGCTCAGCAGGCTAATTTCCCGCTTTTTTCTTCACTTGATTAAAATCGAAATGCTATTGATATTTTATGTTTAACTCATCACCTTTTGGGTGGTGAGGCATTTTTTTAAAATATAACCTATTGAAAAAATGAAACTATATTAAATTATGGTTTAATCACTTTTCTCATTTTATTTTTGTGATTCACCTTGTGATGAATGATATTCTAGTTGGTAATAGCGCCACCTTGTGGTATTTTGTGCAAATATTTTGGTGATTTTGCAAATTTGATATCATTGCTTGTTTAACGTGCAAATTAATCTGTTAAATTAACTTACCATCTATTTGTTATCATTAAAATTTTTATAAAAAAATAGAGAATTAACAGGTTTTAGATAGACTAATGTACAAATTATCCTTTTTTAAGTTGCCCTTTATTTTTATAACACTATTTCTTATTTCAAGTGCTTTTATTTTCAACATTAGATTTGGTATAACTTTTCTTGCTACTTTTCATGACTATAAAAATTTATGGTCTTCACTGTATAAACTTACCCCTTATCAATTGCTACGTTCAATTCCCGAATGTCTACTTTTATTTGGGGTATCTGCAATTGCATTTTATCGAATTAACGTTCATTTAGTGACCTTAAAAAATATTATTCTTATTATAATAAATGTACTGATTGTTTGTGCTATTGGTTATTTATTAAGTGTTATAGCCGATTTAATGTTTGATGAAATATTCATCAATTATATCGATGTTGATTCATGGTTATTTATTTTAGTGCTAAGTATTATTCCTGATAGTCTATTTTATTTGTGTGCAGGTTTACTGACTTATTATTGCATTAGGGGATTAAATAATCAGTTTGAAAAGAGTGCGTTAGTTTTTGAACTTAATACGCTTAATAGCTGTAAAATTCATTTTATTTTATTTTTAGTCTTTTTCTTTTTTACTTTGATTGGTTTCCCGTCTTTTATTTTAGATATTTTGATCCAACAAGATCATTATCTTATTTCGATTGGCCGCCATATTGCTTTCCCTTTTATCTGTTATGTGTTGACTTTCTGTGTTGTTATAGTTGTTTGCAAAAACATGTTTACTCAAGTATTTATGGTATTACAGATTGATAGAATTGTGAAAAGTGTGGTTTATTCGAATCTGTTTATTTTTGTGTTTAATTTTACTCTTTTTAGCATTGCTGAAAGCTTATTTGACTTGACTGTTAGCCAAATCACTTTACATGATTACACTGCGTTAGTATTAAAAATAGCACTAGCAACTATCTCGTTTATTTTATCTTGTTTGATTGTGCGTAAAGTTACCCAGTACTATTTTTATCGAAACACTGGGTATAGCTTAACGTTATAATAGTGTTGTTTGTTGTTGCTTAAGTGAATCGGCAATGTGCTGTTGTGTTTTTAATGTTCGAATATTTTGTAATACTTGTGCCGCTTGAAAATAGTGCGATTTTAAGTAAGCTAGCCATTGTTTGATGCGCGCTGAATGATAAAGCGGTTTAACCTCTTCGATAGTTGTTGTAGCGTAATTGATTAAAATTTCTAAAATTTGTTGCCACTGTAACTCTGCATCATTAAAACGAATCATATTGGCTAAGTTTGGGATCGTTAAAATACCACGTCCAAGCATAATGTCTTGGCTTTGACTTTGGATAAGACAGTTTTGCGCATCTTTAACGGAAAAAATCTCGCCGTTAGCAATAACTGGAATATTTAATTTTTGTTTAATTTTTCCTATTGTTTGCCAATCGATTTTGTCAGCTTGATAACCGTCAGTTTTTGTTCTTCCATGAATGACAATTTCATTTGCTCCTGCCTGTTCAATCGCGTTAGCAATGTCTAAACAGTAAGATTTGTCTGTCCACCCTAAACGAATTTTGGCTGATAGTTTTGCCGTTGTGCCAATAGCGAGTCTTGTTTGTTCAACAATATTAAATATTTGTTCTGGGTATTGTAATAAGTAAGCGCCGCCGTGGCTGCCCACGACTGTTTTAGCAGGACAACCAAAATTGATATCTATTCCATACGAACCCAACTCAATAGCTTTAACCGCATTTTCTGCCATCCATTGTGGTGATTGCCCTAAAATTTGCACACGCACAGGCGTACCGGACGCTGTTTTTCCATCATGGTAAAGTTCAGGGCATAGACGGTAAAATGTTCGGTTAGATAATTTATGATGAGTCACTCTGACAAATTCTGTCACACAATAATCAAATTGATTAATTTGAGTTAAGATTTTTCTCACATTATAATCTAACACGCCTTCCATCGGTGCTAAGATGATACGATTGAATTTCATTGTCGTGCCTGCTTATTTTGTTCATTACCACAGATTGAGCAGTTAGGTTGTTTTGTCAGCTTAACTTGATTAAATTGCATGCTCATTGTATCAACCATTAGTAGTCGACCCGATAACGGTGTGCCATAATGAGTAAGCACTTTTATTGCTTCTAATGCTTGCATTGAGCCAAACATTCCCACTAAAGGGGCCATTACCCCAGTTTCAACGCAACTCAATTGATCGTCGCCAAATAAACGACTCAGGCAATAGTAACAAGGTTCATCATGCTGATAAGTAAATACAGTTAATAAACCTTCCATACGAATGGCTGCACCAGAGACTAGTGGTGTTTTAGTTTGAAAACAGCAACGATTAATTTGTTCTCGAGTGGTTAGATTGTCGCTACAATCAATCACAATTTGATGATGTTTGATAAGTGAAAGTAAGCGACTATCATCCAGTTTTTGATTCACTGTATTTATGATAGTATCTGCATTGCGTTTACTTAGCGTGTGTTTTGCAACTTCAACTTTATATTGATTGATTGTTTTTTCTGTATATAAAATTTGCCGGTTTAAATTTGATTTTGTCACGGTATCAAAATCAACTAAGGTTAACTTTCCAACGCCAGCCGCTGTGAGGTAAAGCGAAGCTGCACAGCCAAGTCCGCCTAAACCAATAATTAGTGCCGCACTATTTTTTAACACTTGCTGTTTTTCAATATCAAAACCATGCAAAGTTATTTGCCTATCGTAACGAAATAATTCTTGATCAGTTAGCGCTTGCATAATAGATAATTGTTCATCGTAAATTGCTATATTATAGCAGACACTTGACGCCTTACGGCGCCAAGCTGTTAAGATTATTTGTCAAAACCAGATAAAAAGGTGAGATATTCTTCTTTGGTCATGAGTGGTTTGTAATTTGATATGAGGGTTTGTGCTGATTTTGCATCATCAAAAAGTAAATCGATAATTGTACACGCCATCATTTGTGCAGGGCGAATATAAGCCATTTCTTCATCAAATACGACATAATCTTTTCCATGCAACACGCCTCTCACAGATCCGATCCATGGGTGACTTACTGGCATAATGTGCGACAAATCACCTGTATCAGTACTACCAGTCATATGTGGCGCAACTGAAACATTTTCTTCACCAATTAATTTTTCAGCGTTATGCTTCAAAAGTTCATTTAACGTGGCATTATTATGTAAAGGTAGATAACCTGGTAAATCTTTGATTTCACAACTAGCCCCAACAGCCATCGCCCCCGCTTGTAAGGCTTGATTAATCCGTTCATTGGCTTTAATCATTGCAGGAACGTTACCTGCGCGCACATAACTTTCCATT
This sequence comes from Gilliamella sp. B2838, assembly GCF_026536185.1. NCBI lineage: Bacteria > Pseudomonadati > Pseudomonadota > Gammaproteobacteria > Orbales > Orbaceae > Gilliamella > Gilliamella sp. B2838. Next base: position 120,693 of record NZ_JAFNOO010000007.1, on the reverse strand, counting down.
CTTACATCACTGGGTACGACGTTGACCAAATCGCCACCTTGAGTAATTATTGGGTGGAATCGGATATAATCTTTTTCTTGAAATGTGTCACGAATTGCATTAACACCCATCAATCCCATCATAGCTGCATTTAATGCGTTAACGCCTGCATGTGGGGCTGCTGCTGCGTGAGCTGCTTCACCTTTATATTTGATTAGTTTTCCAATAAATCCATTGCTGGTTGTTGATATTTCAATAAAACCATCTTTACGTTCATTTGGTACACTAGTTAAGTGGATTTGCAGCGCCATATCGACATCATCAAATTCACCTCGGGAAATGAGTTCAGGCTTACCCCCGATGTATTTGATTTTACCTTCTTCAATAAGCCGATTTCGATAAGTGATTTCCACATATTCTTCAGCTGGTACTGCAAAAGGAACCACATCACCCGCTAAATATTGCATTGCGCCAGAATCGATTAGTCCCATCGTCACAGCCATCATATTCGCAATTTGTGCATTATGCCCACAGCAATGAGCTGCGCCAGAGGTTTCATCAGCAGCAGGGTGATCTGCACAAATTATGGCATCAAGTTCACCAATAACTGCGATGCTATATTTACTGCCTTTTCCGCCTTTTAACCGGCCTTTAACACCGGTTAACGCTAATTTATTTTTATAGGGTACGCCCAATTTTTCAAATGTTTGCTCTACTTTTTTTGCGGTTTTGTGTTCTTTGTAACCAAGTTCGGGTTCAGCCCAAATAGCTTCAGCAATGGCTTTTATGTCTGCTTTTCGGTTTGCAATAGCAAGGCAAACCTGTTGTTTAAGTTCTTCTTTATTCATGAGTTAATTCCTACTCCAGTTAAATAACACCTTCCCAATGTAACGTAATTTGTGCAATGATTGCGGCAAAAATAAACGTACCCGAAAACACCGCTAGCGAAACAGGGATAATTCGCCAAGAGATACTTTTAAATAATGCTAAATCTTTGCCAATAGCAAGCCCTGCGTAGGCAAGTACCGGTGTACAAACTGCAAGTAATGATACATTGTCCGTAATTGAAACAACTTGTTCGTGGAAAGGAAATATAGGGGATGAGGCAACGGCTGCAACTACTGACACCCATAAAATTACTGGAAATTTATTGAGTAAAGGTACTTTGCCAACAAAGTATCCAACAATTGATATAACCACTAAAATGGCTAATGCTTGTAACGATAACATAAAATCAACTTTATAGCCGACAGTGTTACCTGCTGCCATAATGATAGCGACTAAAATGAGTAAAAATAGCGTTTCTAAACTTTTCATTACAACAATCCTTCCTTAATTACGACGAAAACGAGCAAAAGTGTTATATAAAAAAGAAGCAAAAGGTAATGAAAATAGTGTATAAATGTAGATACCAACTATACTGGACATTAGATTTGCTGTTGTTGCATAGGCTTTAATTTCACTTGCCAGATCTGGATACAGATCGCTAATTGGTGCTAGTGACGCAGCCATCATACTTCCGCTACCAACACCCGCGCCCATCGCTAAAGCATAGGGATGAAGAATATCTAATTTAGCCATAATACTCGCTAAGATGCTCATCCAAATCGCACCATAAAGTGTGCCGCAAACGTACATAGCCATCACACCGCGTCCTTCGGCTGAATCTAAACCGTATTTATCTGCAACAATGGCAATATTAGGTTCACGTGCAACTGAGTAAGTGGCGCCAACCGCTTCACGTTTCATACCTAACATCATTGCTAAAGGTAATCCTAATAAAATGGTACCGGCAAAGTGACCGAGTTCTTGAAAAATGAGTGCCAATTTTGCATCTTTTAAAATCATATCGATTTTAGGACCAACGGCAACGCCCAATTTGGCAACAAGTAGCATTAATGTGACAATCATAACGGCACTTGCATGATTCATATTTTTTATGTTTAATATTTTGAGCTTAGGAAGGCTTATGATTCCGCCAATAATCATAGCATATAGCATGGGGTATAAAGTAATAATCCAAATAGATTGTTTACCAATAAACTCACAGATCAGAACGACTATCAGTGCTAACAAATGCACTCTATAGTCTTTAATAATTTCCATCCTTATAAACCTCTAATAGTTTTTATCAATAATCACTATCCATGATATCTAGAATCATAGTCAGTATTTGCATTGCATATTTAATATACATAACCTTGATTATTACCGTCAATAAACAACTGTTGTTAATTTGAAATCATACTCAAGATTACCTTTTTGATGAGCTGATTAAAAACAATTCAATAATAAATATCAATAAATGCCTTTATAAGCCCTTTATTTGATTTATAATACAGACAATTTTTATAGCTTGAAATTTTAACAGGATATTTTATGCGTTCGATTTATTGTGGTCAGTTAAACTCATCTCATATTAATCAAGAAGTTACCTTATGTGGTTGGGTTAATAAACGCCGAGATTTAGGTGGTATGATTTTTATTGATATGCGTGATCGCGAAGGAATTGTACAGGTCTTTTTTGATCCTGATTATTTGCAGGCGTATCAGTTAGCGGGTGAACTACGCAATGAGTTTTGTATTCAAATTAAAGGTAAAGTAAGGGCTAGACCAGAAGGCCAAATCAATAAAGATATGGCAACTGGTGAAGTTGAAGTTTTAGCAACTGAACTTGTTATTTTTAATCGAAGTGATGTTTTACCATTAGACTTTAATCAAAATAATAGTGAAGAGCAGCGTTTAAAATATCGATACATTGATCTTCGTCGTCAGGAGATGACGGCAATTTTCAAAACACGCGCTAAAGTGACTGCTTTTGTGCGTTCGTTTATGAATGAACATGGTTTTTTAGACATCGAAACACCTATGTTAACTAAAGCCACACCAGAAGGTGCGCGTGATTATTTAGTGCCTAGCCGAATTCATAACGGTGAATTTTATGCTTTACCTCAGTCTCCACAACTATTTAAACAACTCTTAATGATGTCAGGATTTGACCGATATTATCAAATTGTTAAATGCTTTCGTGATGAGGATTTACGCGCAGATCGCCAACCTGAATTTACCCAAATTGATGTTGAAACTTCATTTATGACAGCAGAGCAAGTGCGTGAAATCATGGAGCAAATGATTCGTGAACTTTGGTTGCATGTTAAAAATGTTGATTTAGGCAAATTCCCTGTTATGACCTTTGCAGAAGCAATGCGACGTTTTGGTAGTGATAAGCCGGATTTACGTAACCCGCTTGAAATTATTGATGTAGCGGATTTGGTTAAAGATGTCGATTTCAAAGTATTTTCAACGCCTGCTAATGATCCAAAAGGGCGTGTTGCATTACTTTGTGTGCCTAATGGCGCGCAATTAACCCGAAAACAGCTCGATGATTATACGCAATTTATTTCAGTTTATGGTGCCAAAGGTATGGCTTGGATCAAAGTTAATGAACGTAGCAAAGGACTAGATGGTGTACAAAGCCCTGTTGCAAAATTCTTTAATCAGACACAAATGGAAGCATTACTTAATCGAGCTAATGCTAAAGATGGCGATATATTACTATTTGGTGCTGATAGCTACAAAGTTGTTAGTGATGCGCTAGGTGCATTACGCTTAAAAGTTGGTAAGGATTTAGCCTTAACCGATGAAAATAGATGGGCTGTTCTTTGGGTTGTGGATTTTCCAATGTTTGAAGAAACAGATGAAGGACTTAGTGCCATGCACCATCCATTCACCTCTCCAAAAGATTTTACCCCTCAGCAGCTAATGAACAGTCCTGAAACAGCGGTTGCTAATGCCTATGATATGGTCATTAATGGTTATGAAGTAGGGGGCGGCTCAGTGCGTATTCATCGCAGTGAAATGCAACAAGCGGTATTTTCAATTTTAGGTATTAATGAACATGATCAACGTGAAAAATTTGGTTTTTTACTTGATGCCTTAAAATATGGAACCCCGCCTCATGCTGGACTGGCATTCGGATTAGATCGCTTAACTATGCTATTAACAGGCACGGATAATATTCGAGATGTGATTGCATTTCCGAAAACCACAGCTGCTACCTGTTTATTGACTGATGCACCGAGCCCGGCAAATCCAGCAGCATTAGTAGAACTAGGAATCGAAGTTTGCAAAAAATAGCGAAATGTTAAATGCAAACATTTAAAAAACCTGAATCGGTGTTAGTTGTTATTTACTGCCAAACCACTTTGCGTTGTTTGATGATGCAACGCAAAGATGATCCTAATTTTTGGCAGTCAGTAACAGGCAGTTTAGAGAATAACGAATTGCCAATTGAAACGGCAATTCGTGAAGTGTATGAAGAAACAGGTATTGATATTGTTGGTAGTAATTTGTCGTTAGTCGATGCTAAACATGTTGTTGAATTTGAAATTTTTCCACAGTTTAGACATCGATATGCACCACAGGTTAAGATAAATAAAGAACATTGGTTTTATCTGCCTCTGACCACAGAGGTAAAACCTATGTTGAGTGAACATTTAGCCTATCAATGGATGTCAATTCAAGATGCGGCTAATTTGACCTTATCGCCTAATAATCGAGAGGCAATCAAGAAGATTGTAAATTATTAAAATTCAGTTAAGAGGTCAGGCATGAAATTAAATCGTTATATTATGTCAATTTGTTTATCTTTTTTTACCCTAAACAGTTATGCTGAAATAAACATACCAAAGTGTCAGATTAACCAAAATCAATACATGATTTTTGATGAATATGATACTCAAATTGCAGAGAAGATAATTGATTATAAATTACATGATCAACCTGAAAAACGAGCAAGTAGTATTATTAAAATATTTGCTAATGATAATAGTGAAAATCGAAATTACTGGTTAGCTTCTTTTCAATTTGACGATAACACGACGCAATATTTATTCTTTCAAGTTGAACCAGAAAAGTTTATAGAAGTTGATCAAAAACAATTTCAAACCTTATTACCTAAAATTATTGAATGCAATCAGAATAAACAAACGCCCATTTATAGTGAAAATTTTGATGAAGATTAATCCAAGACAGAAGCCAAACCTCATTTAATAAACAAAACCCCTTTGGATTGGGTATCAAAGTAACAGGGAGTAATAGTGAATGAATTTTTCTAATTTTCGTGATTTTTTAACTTATCTTGAGCAACAAGGTGAATTAAAACGCATTACTTATCCTGTTAGTCCTTATCTTGAAATGACCGAAATTGCCGATAGAGTTTTACGTGCACAAGGTCCCGCATTATTATTTGAAAACCCTATTGGTTATACGATGCCTGTACTATGTAATTTATTTGGTACAACAAAACGAGTTGCAATGGCAATGGGGCAAGACGATCCCTCGGCATTACGTGAAATCGGGCAGCTTTTAGCTTTTTTACGTGAACCTGAACCGCCAAAAGGTATTCGACAATTTTTTAATGTTTTACCGAAATATAAGCAGATATTGAATATGCCGGTCAAGCGCCGATCATCGGCCCCTTGTCAAGAAGTAGTATTAAAAGATGAACACGTTGATTTAACACAATTGCCTATTATGCATTGCTGGCCAGAGGATGTAGCTCCGTTACTTTCTTGGGGATTAACTATTACTAAAGGTCCTTATAAAGAAAGGCAAAATGTGGGTATTTATCGATTGCAATTATTAGCTAAAAATAAATTAGTGATGCGCTGGTTATCACATCGAGGTGGTGCGCTTGATTTTGCCGAATGGCAACAAGCTCATCCTCACGAAAAATTTCCAGTGGCAGTGGCTATTGGTGCAGATCCTGCAACAATTTTAGCCGCAGTTACACCCGTACCCGATACTTTACCAGAATACGCATTTGCAGGGTTATTAAGGCAAGGTCGAACCGAGGTAGTTAAAGCATTGTCTAATGACTTAGATTTACCAGCCACAGCAGAAATTATTTTAGAAGGTTATATTAATCCGAATGAAGTGGTACCGGAAGGGCCTTATGGTGATCATACCGGTTATTATAACGAAGTTGAACATTTTGCTGTTTTTACTGTGACCCATTTAACTCATCGCAAAGATGCTATTTATCATTCAACTTATACTGGACGGCCACCCGATGAACCGGCTATTATGGGACTCGCGTTAAATGAGGTATTTATTCCTATTTTACAAAAGCAGTTTCCCGAGATTGTAGACTTTTATTTACCGCCAGAAGGATGTTCATATCGAATAGCTGTTGTGACTATCAAAAAGCAGTACCCTGGGCATGCTAAACGTATCATGATGGGGGTTTGGTCCTACTTACGACAGTTTATGTATACCAAGTTTGTCATTGTTTGTGATGATGATATTAATGCACGCGATTGGAAAGATGTTATGTGGGCGATTTCAACACGTATGGATCCTCATCGAGACACCACATTCATTGATAATACTCCGATTGATTATTTAGATTTTGCTTCTCCGGTTTCGGGCTTAGGATCTAAAATGGGATTGGATGCCACAAATAAATGGCCAGGAGAAACTAACCGAGAGTGGGGCAAAATAATTAAAAAAGATCCTCAGGTCGTTGCTTATATTGATGAGATTTGGGATAAACTTGGCGTGTAGCCAGTTGATAACAATGTTTGATAAACAATATCTTTTACATAAATTTACTTAAAATAAACAAAAACTATCACCTTTTTATGCATTTATGTATAATTATTACCCATGTTATGGCAATTAAATAATTATGAAAAAATTTCGAATTTTATTGGCGCTTATGTTTTGGTTTTCTTATGGTGTCTTGGCAAGTGAAACGAAAACTCAGGCAGATACTGAACTGAAGGTTGCAGATCCTGGTTCATTAATCCCTTCTTTACGGGTTTCAGCTGAAAAAGGTGATGCCCAAGCTCAATTCTCATTGGGAACTATTTACAAGCAAGGCTTAGGCGTTGATGTTAGTGATATTCGAGCTTTTTTTTGGTATAAAAAAGCAGCGGATCAAGGATTAGCTAAAGCGCAAAATAATCTGGCTTATATGTATCAAAATGGTTTGGGTACCACAGCTGATCTTGTGCAGGCATTTCAATATTATAAACGCGCAGCAGACCAAAATTATGCCTTAGCTAAATATAATTTGGCGTTAATGTATAAAAATGGTGAAGGGACAACTAAAAATACGTTAAGTGCAATTGATTATTTTACTCAAGCTGGCGAGCAAGGCGTTTTAGATGCTTACCTTAATTTAGGTATCATGTATTTTTTTGGCGATGGTGTAAAAGAAGATAAAATGGTTGCGGCAGATTGGTTTAGTAAGGCCGCTAAAAATAATAATCCAGAAGCGCAATACTATTTAGGTTTGATGTCAGAACATGGTGATGGTTTAACTAAAGATTATGTCGCTGCTACTTATTTTTATACTCAAGCCGCAGAACGAGGGCATGTACTGGCGATGTATAACTTGGGCATTATGTATGCAACAGGAACTGGCACAAAATCTGATAATTCCAAAGCTGCATACTGGTTTACTAAAGCGGCTGAAGCGGGTAATGCTGATGCACAATACAATATTGGCGTGATGTATGAAGTTGGTGGCGGCGTACCAAAAGATGCCAAGAAGGCTGTAGAATGGTACATTAAAGCCGCAGAACAAGGTAGTGTTGATGCGCAATATAATTTAGGTATAAAGTACCTTGAAGGCGAAGGGACTGAAAAAAATACCAATCGGGCGATTTATTGGTTTACTAAAGCAAGCGAGCAAGGTGACAAAGATGCTAAAGCTTATTTAGATCAGTTATTATCGGGAAAATAAAAAGAGCAAATTGCTCTTTTTATTTTTTGATGATCCGTTACCCTGAATTACGCATACCAGCAGCAATTCCGGATATAGTAATCATTAATCCTTGTTCAACCGTTGTATTTTCTTCTTCACTGCGATTACGCGAACGTCTCAATAATTCAGCTTGTAATAAGTTTAACGGTTCGATATATGTATTACGTAATGCAACCGATTCAGCAATCCAAGGCAAGTCAGCCATTAAGCTAATATCATCGGTGATAGTTAGTACGGTGTTAATGTCTTGAGTTAATAAATTTCTTAATTCTTCACCTAACGGCCATAAAATCGGATCGACAAGTCTTTGCTCGTAATATTCATGAATATTTGGTGCTGCTTTAGCGTAAACCATTTCTAACATACCTAAACGTGCATTAAAAAACGGCCAATTATGATACATGTCTTTAAGTAAATCTTTTTTTCCTTCTTCAATCACTTGTTTAAGTGCACTACCGGCACCTAACCAAGATGGCACCATCAAACGGTTTTGTGTCCAAGCAAAAATCCACGGAATGGCGCGTAAACTTTCAATACCGCCACCTGTTCGTCGTTTTTGTGGACGAGAACCAAGTGGTAATCGTCCAAGCTCTGCTTCTGGCGTTACTGCTCTAAAATAATCGACAAATTCGGCACGTTCACGTACATAACTTCGATAGCAACGACATGATATATCAGACATTTCATCCATAATATCACGCCATGCTTGTTTAGGCTCTGGTGGAGGTAATAAGTTAGCTTGTAAAATGGCTGATGCGTATAGCATCAAACTGCTTAGTGCTACTTCCGGTAAACCCAGTTTAAAGCGGATCATTTCACCTTGTTCTGTCACGCGAAGACCACCTTTTAACGATCCTGGTGGTTGTGAAAGTAATGCCGCATGTGCGGGTGCACCGCCTCGACCTATCGATCCACCTCGCCCATGAAAGAGCACAAGATTGATATTATATTTTTCAAATAGGTGAACCAACTCTTCTTGTGAACGATATTGTGCCCACGATGCAGCGAGCGTACCTGCATCTTTAGCAGAGTCAGAATAACCAATCATGACCATCTGTTTACCTTGAATCTTTTCACGGTACCAAGGAATATCCAGAAGTTTTTGCATGACAGATTTGGCATTATTTAAATCATCTAAGGTTTCAAATAATGGAGCAACAGGGATATTTTTTTGACAGTCGACCATTTTTAAGAGTAGGTAAACCGCTAAAATATCTGAAGGCGCTTTGGCCATTGATATAACATAAGATGCAATCGATTCTTGTCCTGCCTTTTTGATAACACGGCAAGTGTCTAAAACTTCTTGTACCATTTCTGGTGGTTGCCAGCGGTAAGGTAATAAAGGGCGATTTGATTGCAATTCTGTTAATAAAAATGCCTGTTTTTCATCTTCAGACCACTGGGCATAACTGCCTAGGTTCAGCTCTTTAGTTAATGCATCTAGTGCTTCAGTATGGACAGCGCTATCTTGGCGAATATCTAACCTGACTAATTGTAAACCGAAGCTTTTTATACGTCGTAACGTATCAAGTAGTGGACCATGTGCTATTGTTGACATGCCATTTTCAATTAATGATTCATAGCAGGTATAAAGTGGTGTCCACAGTTGTTCATTTTTAATTAAGATATCTGTAGGGGGGATGACTTGTTCATTATTCAGTAATGAAACAATATAACTATGGGTTTTCACTAGTCGAGCTCGTAACTGTTTCATCACTGCTCGATAAGGTTCAGAGGCAGATTTATTATTTTCATCTAACAAGTTGATAACCGCTTGGCTACATTCACTCATCGATAATTCACGAACCAGTATTTGAATGTCAGCTAAAAATAACTCAATTGCTTTTAACCTAGCTTGTAACATGACCTTTTCTGTCACTTTAGCTGTTACATTTGGGTTGCCATCACGGTCGCCCCCCATCCATGAGGTAAATTTAATTGGAACATGATCAACCGATAATTGTTCGTTAAATGCATCAACTAATTGATCATTAAATTCACGTAAAAACAGTGGCACCCCTTCCCATAAACTATCTTCAATGACTGAAAATCCCCATTTTGCTTCATCAAGCGGTGTAGGGCGTTTTTTACGGATTTCATCGGTGTACCATGCTTGGCAGACAAGTTGTTTAAGACGGCGCATGATCCGTTCTATTTCGTAATCAGCTAAATCACTATGATCTAATTGAGATAAACAATTATTAATAGCCGTATAGGTATTAATCATTGTTCTGCGATTAATTTCGGTTGGATGAGCTGTTAATACGAGTTCAATCGAAAGATCATTAATAGCTTGTGTTATGGTTTGATTTGAAAAATTGAGTTTTTTTAATGTACTAAATAATTCCGTCATTTTTTTAGGGCTACTCGATGCTTCGCCATGAGGAGAAATACCATAATATTCGGCGGCAGTATTAACCAAATTTAAAAATTGATTAAATGCTCGAGCAACATGTAACAAATCTTCATCATTTAAATTTTCAATCAATTTAAGTAATTCATTATGGGCTTGTTTATTACCTTGCTGTGCTGATTTCGATAATTGTCTTATTTCTTCCACTAAATCAAATGTTTCATTACCAGTGGCGCGTTTAATTGCATCACCGAGTAAAGTCCCTAGCATATTGACGTTGCTTCTCATTGAGGAATATTCACTGTTCATTCTGTTCTCATTTTCATAATTATGGCTAACTAAACTTTAAACTGTAAAACGATTATTACAATTTAAAGGCTAAGATATAAGTCATTGCTAATTTGTTTAAGATATATACTTTATAACAATACCACATTGAATTTAAATCATAAAATTTTATATTCTTTATTGTTTTAATTGTTTTAATTATATTCTCATCATTATCTAAATAGATAAAAAAATTAATTAAGCGTATTTTTTAGTCAGATTATGTTTTTAAATGCTTGTTTTCTGTTAACAGATTGTCTGTAAACTGTATCTTAATAGGATTTGGGTATATACTAAGGCAATGATTAATGTATATTGGATTGTTATTTGATGCTTATTGTTTTCTATATTGCGTCGATTATTACTGTTATTGCCAGTATAAAAGTGATTAGTTGCTTACGTGTTGATAAAGCCATTTTATACCTTATTATTGCGCTTTTCGCTTCAGCTTTAATATTTATTTTACTCGATACGTATTTTTCTGCTGTTTTATACATTATTTTATTTATTGGTGGCACAGTGATGTTATTTTTATCTGTTGCAACTATTCTACGAATTCGTGTCGACAATGTTGAGAATAAAAAGCGAGGCATCAGTCCTAAAATTTGGCTAGGCCCATTAGTTTTAGCTTTTATTTTATTAGTCGTACTGATTTATGGAGTAGTGAGTACTGACTATTCTCAGATTAAAGAGTCACATGAGTTAATGCATGAAATGTCAGTATATGCTTACATTTTAATGTCTGAATTGGCTGTTTTTTTGTTGTTAGGTGCAGTTGTTATTGCTTATCATTTTATGCATCGGCTATTGTCGGAGAAATAATATGATTCCTTTAATGCATTGTCTTATTCTTGCGTCTGTATTATTTGTAATTGGCTTATTAGGGGTGATGATTCGACGTAATTTTTACTTTCTACTATTAAGCCTTATGATTATGAATAATGGCGCTATCGTCGCTGTGGTTGCTGCTAGTAGTTATTGGCAACAGCCAGAAGGACAAATTCTGGCTATTTTAGCTGTCATTACTGTATTAGCGCAAGCGTGTGTTGGGCTTGCGTTGCTGATGAAATTAATATACCGCCGTAAAATATTTAATATTGACTCATTGAGTGAAATGAAAGGATGAACTTACTTTATTTAACTATTATTGTTCCTTTAGTCTCTTTTTTATTATTAGTTTGTCTAGGGAGACATATTCGGTCAATTAATGTCATGATTATTGGCTTTAGCACAATGCTAATTGTTGCTCTTATTACGCTATTTTCATGTATTGATTTTAGTAAAAATACTGTACCTGATATGACGTTAGTCTATAGCCGACCACTTTGGAATTGGTTTTCAGTCGGTGATTTTGTTGTTCCTTTATCTTTAACGCTAGATGGTTTATCGCTTACTTTTCTGGTGTTAATTGCCTTTTTTGGTCTATTAATTTATTTTTTTGCAGCCTGTTATTTAACCTCAAAAAAAGATATTTATAATTTTTATGCGTATAGTAATTTATTAATTGCTAGTATGCTAACTATTGTACTAGTTGATAATCTCTTAGTTATGTTAATTGGTTGGGAGGGGGTAAGTTTAAGTACTTACTTACTTATTGGTATTTATTATAAGCAGGTGCGTAATGGTTATGCTGCTGTTAAAGCCTTTGTTATCATGCATTTAACCGATATCTTTCTTATTATTGGTATTTTTTTACTGTATCAAACTTTAGATACGTTAAATATTCGTGACATTTTAACTCAAGCTCATGATAATCTAGCTATCGATTCAGATGTTATTTTTTGGATAACATTGATGTTATTTTTAGGGGCAATAAGTAAATCTGCACTATTCCCTATGCACTCATGGTTTGTTGAAACAACATTAGCACCTATGCCAGCAGTGGCTTTGCTGCAATCATCTACGGTTATTTTAGCAGGGGTATATTTGGTTCTACGTTTAAGTAATTTGTTTATGATGTCGAGTGATACGTTAGCCATTATGACAATTATTTCTTCGTTAACCGTATTATTTGCTAGTTCAATTGCTCTAGTTCAAAGTGATATTAAGCGTATAATCACTTTTACTAACCTTGCTCAGCTTAGTTACTTATTTTATGCGTTTTCCACACAAAGTTGGAATTTATCACTCAATTGTTTAATCAATTATGCGGTAACCAGCTCTTTACTCATTTTTGCCTCTGCGATTTTAATTAAAAAATGTCATGGTGAGCGTGATATCAATAAGCTTGGTGGATTAGTCAAATCATTCCCAATGTTGTATGCCATATTTTTGCTTGTTATGTTGTCATTAAGTGCCATGCCTTGGATCTCCGCCTCTTTTTATATCAAAGGTGATATTATTTGGGGGCTAATGGCTAAAGATCATCTCATGGCTGGTACTATCGGTTTATTAGGTATTTTGTTATCAAGCTTAAGTATTTGGCGACTAATTTTTACCGCATTTTATCATAAACCAAAGATTTTTGACTTTAATAGAACTATGTGGATAAGTTATTGTCCAGCCTTTATCCTATTGATTTTTACAACAGCAATTTTTATCTATTTCCCGCTACCTGTTCAAGGGCTTATTCCTATTGCTGAACTTGATACTAACGGTCAGTTATCGTTTCAATTACTACTCGCTGCTGTAACATTATTGAGTTTTCTTATCGCCTATATTTTGTACGCACATCCGAATAGTGAAGTGCAAGAAATACTTAATACACCAATGATTAAATTCTTTGCGCGATTATGTAATGGCGATTGGCGTTTTGATTATGTTGTCAGTTACCTATTTGTTAAACCTTATCTATTTTTAGCTAACCTACTTAAACAAGATCCTTTAGCATTATGGGATAATTGGATAATGTTAGGGATAAAGAAAGTTAACTCATATATTGTCAGCTTAGAAAATGGGCATATAAGGTGGTATATGGTTTCAATTGTCATGGGAAGCATTATTATATTAATGTTACTCGTTTTTATTTAATAAAGGTGTAATCTTTCATGTTGTTATCGCTTGTATTCTTACCTGTAATAGGCGGATTTATTAGTTGGTTATGCCATGTTTTTTTATTGCGAATTGTTAGAACTTCTTATCTACCATCGCGTTGGTATAAGTTACCAATGATCATTGCATTTCTGACAATTTTAATTACGTTAATGCTTGCTTTAATCTTATGGTTAGATGGATTAACGGTATTACAACAAGGTAATAACTGGCTTGAAGAAGTGAATATTGAATGGATTCCTTTGCTAAATATTCATTTCCATTTGGTATTAGATGGCTTATCGTTGGTGATAATTGCTTCCACACTTTTTATTGTATTACTGACAATTGTTTATTCCAGTAAAGAAAGTTTGAATAATTTTGGTTTGTTTTATTTATGCATTTTATTTATGACATCAGCTATTATGATGTTATTTGTTATCACCGATCTGTTTTTGATGTTCTTTTTTTGGGAAGCGGTAGCAATTCCTATTTATTTTATCATTTCTTTATGGGGGCGTCGCGACTCAAGTTCCCAATTGCGTTTTAATGGTGCGAGCAAATTTTTGATTTATACTCAAATTAGTAGTTTGTTAATGTTAATATCCATTGTGTCATTAGCGTTAATTAATTGGAATTTAACGGGTCATTGGACTTTTGATTATCAAGTTTTAACCAAAACCCCCATTTCTAGCTATACTGAATTTTTACTAATGCTCGGTTTTTTAGCCGCTTTTATTGTACGCATCCCTTTTGTACCATTTCATCGCTGGTTTATTGATGCCCATATTGAATCATCCACTTCGGGATCAATGATGATTAGTGGTTTACTTCTGACAACAGCTACCTTTGGGCTATTTAGAATTGTGATTCCTCTGTTTCCAAATGCTTCAGTTATGATTATGCCATTAATCTTAATATTAGCATTATTTACTTTGGTTTATGCAGCGCTATTAGCGTTTAATCAAACTGATATCAAAAAGTTAATTGCTTATGTACATATTGCTTTAATGGGCTATATGACAGCAATTATCTACAGTGGTTCAGTGATTGCTTATCAAGGTATTGTGATACAAATGATTGCCATTAATTTAGTTATCGTTGGCATGTTTATAATTAGTGGACTGTTAGTTGAATGTTACTCAACGCGTAATATTAATCAATTTACAGGTCTTAAACAGAAAGTTCGTTATCTTTCTACATTTACCTTATTTTTTATTTTGGCTATTTTAGGTATTCCAGGTACTGCTAATTTTGTTGGCAACTATATGATGTTACTTGGTAGCTATACATCATTCTCTTATTACACTATTTTGTTAGTGATTGGTTTACTCTTATTGTCAATTTCATTGATTATTCGCATGCAACCAATTTTTTATGGTGTTGTAGAAAGAAATCATTCAGCTAAATATCACCTTAGTAGAAAAGATATTTCATTATTAACTAGTGTATTAATGGTATTAGTTTTTATTGGCTTATACCCACAAATAGTGTTGGATATGTCATATTCTGTTGTCAACCAAACCCAACAATACATTACAGCAGAGCGCGCGGGAGAGTAATAACTTATGATAGCCTTATCGCCGATATTTGTTTTAAGCTTTACTATCATTGTTTTGCTTATTGCCCTATTTTTTCTGAAAATGAACACAAAAGGGTGTGCTTTTTTAACCGTGTGTGGTTTAGTTTGTGCATTGCTATGTTCTTCTATGATTGGTTACAAAATATCGTTCAATACTCAGATGATAACAGATATAAGCAGCGATAATATGCAAATATCTTTAAATTCGGATGTAACAACCAAAGCAGACTCTGTACCAAATAATGAGGAAACGATTGCTGTTGATGCTGTGCCCACTGAGCCCGAAACAAAGGCTGATGATAACGCTCAACAAAACAATCAAACTGATGTTAATTCCAACACAACCTCAGATACTAATAATGGAAATATTGAAGATAAATCGAACACAGATCCTTCAATGGAAGAATGGAAAGCGCATCAAATTACTGCCTTATTTACTTGTGATGGTTATGGATTGCTTTATACCAGTTTAATTTTAATCATTGCAATTACAGTATCTTGCTTAGCCTATCGTTGGTTTGTCCATGAAAGAATTGCTCATGGTTTGTTTTATGTTATTTTACTCTTTATGACATTAGGCGGCGTTACACTAGTCTATGCTAGCCATTTGATCTCTTTTTTTGTTGGCATTGAATTACTTTCAATTCCATTTGTTGGGTTAATTGGCTATCAATATATACAAACTCACTCCTTAGAGGCTGCCGTTAAATATATGATTTTATCCGCTGTGGCTAGTGTGTTTTTATTGATGGGCATTGCCTTTTATTATGCAACAACTGGCGAGCTAACTTTTAGCGGGTTAAGTTACCAACTTTCAACTATGTCTTACCCAAGTAATTTATTACTAATGGGCGTTTGTTTAATGTTAGTTGGGATTGGTTTTAAACTTTCATTAGTGCCTTTTCAGTTATGGTTGCCCGATGTTTATCAAGGTGCACCGACAGTTGTTGCTCTATTATTATCAACAGTAGGAAAGGTCGCACTATTTTGTGCTATTGCAAGGTTGTTTTTATTGGCACCGATTGTTAATAATGAAACCATTCGAATGATACTTGTTATCATGGCACTATTATCAATACTATGGGGAAATTTAATTGCTTTAATGCAAAGTAGTCTAAAACGGCTATTAGCGTATTCCTCCATTGCACATTTTGGTTATTTACTCATTGCCTTAATTGCTGTGCAATATCAAGTATTAGCTTTAGAAACAATTGGGGTATACTTAATTAGCTATATTTTAGCCAATATCTGCATATTAGGTGTGATTAGTTTAGAATCACATTCTGATGAATTGCAAGATCATGAAAACGAAGTGGATTTATCGGGATTATTCTGGCGTAGACCTATCTTAGCATTAACGATGGCCATTGGATTATTATCGTTAGCTGGAGTCCCCCTTACAGCAGGGTTTGTTGGTCGTTTTCTATTAGTACTGTTGGGGGTAACTGCTGAATTATGGTGGTTAATTGCTGCAGTGGTAATTGGTAGCGCTCTAGGTTTATATTTTTATGCACGCTTAATTATTAATCTTTATATTAGGCCTTCTTGTCGAGACGATCAGATATTAAATAGTGCTATTATCAAACTAAAATGGCAGGATATTAAAATAAGCGAACTCATTATTGCGTTGTCTGCCTTATTAATTCTTATTTGTGGTATTTATCCTAAATGGCTATTTAATTTAGTGAGTATGGCGCAATATCTGACGACTTAATAAGCGTTTTTCGCCTTAAAAAGTTTTTACAGTTAGATTGAAATTGATTTGAACAATGTACTTGGGTCTTTTTTATATTAGAAAATATCTGTTACCTTAAACATTTTGACAAGAAATAGTTAATAATAGATTTAGTTATTGTGTTATAATTCCGACCTTTAATATTTTATTTGAATCAAGAGGACCTATATGGACTTTTTAATTTCTAATGCTTATGCAACTGAAGGGGCTGCGGCTGAAAGCAATCCTTATTTTTTACCTATCATGTTGGTTGTGTTTGGTCTGTTTTTCTATTTTATGATTATGCGCCCACAACAAAAACGTGCTAAAGCCCATCGTGAACTTATGGCTTCGATTTCAAAAGGTGACGAAGTGTTAACCAATGGTGGACTTATTGGTCGTGTATCTAAAGTTAACGACAATGGTTATATTGCGTTAGAGTTAAATGATACAACAGAGGTTGTTATCAAACGTGACTTTATCACATCTGTTTTACCAAAAGGGACAATGAAGTCACTATAATAGCAAAAGCTGTTATAGTTCATTGTGTTAATTAGCTAATTCCACAAGAGAATATGTCGTGTTAAATCGCTATCCTTTGTGGAAGTACATTATGTTGGTCGTCGTTATTCTCGCCGGCCTACTTTATGCACTTCCAAATATTTATGGTGAAGATCCCGCTATACAAATTTCCGGTTCAAATACTGCTGAAATTAATGTTGCTACCCAAGATAAAATTAAAAAACTCTTGACTGATAATCATATAGAACCTAAATCATTTGTCTTTGAAAATAAATCTATTTTAATTCGTGTAGGTGATAATGATACTCAGCTCAAAGCCAAAGAGTTAATATCACAAGAGTTAGGGAATGATTATATTGTTGCACTCAATTTAGCACCAGCAACTCCAGCTTGGTTAACGGCTTTAGGTGCCGAACCAATGAAACTTGGTCTTGATTTACGTGGTGGTGTTCACTTCTTAATGGAAGTTGATATGACAACAGCACTCAGTAAGCTCATTGAACAATCGACTGAAAATTTAAAATTTGAGTTAACAAATAGCAAATTAAATTATGCAGCCATCAATAAAGAGGGCAATCAACAAATTGTTGTGCAATTTGCGAATATTGAAGATCGTAATAAAGCTATCACTAAAATTAATGGTTTACCAGATTACAAACTTACCTCACAAACTGAAAATAGTATTACTATCAATATCAGTGAACAGCGTTTACAACAAGCCAAAAATGATGCTGTTCAACAAAATACCACTATTTTACGTAATCGTGTAAATCAATTAGGTGTTGCCGAGCCTATTGTGCAGCGTCAAGGTTCAGATCGCATTGTGGTGGAATTACCGGGTATTCAAGATACTGCTTTAGCTAAACGTATTTTGGGGGCTACAGCCACCCTTGAGTTTAGACAAGTAAATGAAGATAACACCCCTAATTTACCCGCTATTATCAAAGGCGATATGCGCGTACCATATGGTTCTGAAATCAAATATATGGAAAACGGGCGCCCTGTTTTGCTCTATAAACGTGTAGTACTAACTGGTGATCACATTACTGATTCTTCATTCAGAGTCAATGAATATAGCCAACCAGAAGTTGCTATTACGCTTGATAGTTCTGGTGGTAAAACGATGCTAGATTTTACTCAGAAAAATCTCAAAAAATCGATGGCAACGTTATTTGTCGAATATAAAGATACAGGAAAACGTGACGAAAATGATAAACCTATTCTTGAAAAACAAGAGCGGGTAATCAATGTTGCGACAATTCAAGGTATTTTTAGTGATCGTTTTCAGGTGACAGGGATAAGTAGTGTTGATGAAGCTAAAAATCTATCCCTACTATTACGAGCTGGCGCCTTAATTGCACCGATTCAAATTATCGAAGAGCGTACAGTTGGACCATCAATGGGACAAGAGAATATCACACAAGGTTTAGAGTCTTGTGTTTGGGGACTACTTATTTCTGTCTTCTTTATGCTCATTGTTTATCGTCTATTTGGTGTGTTTGCTAGCCTTGCGTTGGTTGCCAACTTAATACTAATTGTGGGCGCTATGTCATTATTACCAGGCGCAACATTAAGTATGCCAGGTATTGCAGGGATTGTATTAACAGTAGGTATGGCCGTTGATGCTAACGTTCTTATCAATGAACGAATTAAAGAAGAGCTCAGTAATGGTCGCGGTGTACAACATGCCATTAATGAAGGTTATGCTGGGGCTTGGAGTAGTATTTTCGATGCGAATATTACCACATTAATTACCGCGGTTATTCTTTATGCTGTGGGTACTGGCTCGATTAAAGGATTTGCTATCACCTTGGGTATCGGTATTGTAACATCGATGTTTACATCGATCGTAGGTACTCGAGCATTAGCTAATTTGATTTATGGCGGTCGTCGCGTTAATAAGTTATCAATTTAGAGGTTTATTGTGACTGTTGATAAAAAAGAAAATCATGATGTTAGAGAACTAAATCATGGACGCAGAGTGCTCGACTTTTTAAAATTTGGTTTTATCGCTTTTGTGATTTCAATGCTACTCGTAGTCGCATCAGTTGTCGTTATCTTTGTTAAGGGTTTTAATCTTGGACAAGATTTCACCGGCGGTACAACCGTTGAAATTACGGTGACAAAAGCAGTTAATCTTGATGATCTGCGTAATAGTTTACGGGACGCCGGTTATCATGAGCCCGTCGTGCAATACTATGGTAGCAGTAAAGATATTATCATTCGATTGGCTGCGGCTAAACAAGAAAACGGTACGGTATCATCTGTTATTGATAATGCGTTAGGCAGTAAAATTTCTAATTTAATCCATAAAGATATTGATGCTGATGCGCAGATTAAACGTATTGAATTTGTAGGTCCGACTGTTGGTGCTGAATTAGCACAAGATGGTATCTTAGCGATTTGCGCTGCGTTAATTTGTATCTTGATCTATATCGCGTTTCGTTTTGAATGGCGATTTGGTACGGGTGCAGTAGTTGCATTAGCGCATGATGTTGTGATAACTGCTGGTTATTTATCGTTATTTCAACGTGAATTAGATCTAACGATTATTGCTGCAATGTTATCCATCATTGGCTATTCTCTTAACGATACCATTGTTGTATTTGACCGAATTCGTGAAAACTTTAGAAAAATTCGTCGAGCTTCTCCTTATGATGTCATTAATATTTCGTTAACCCAGACTTTACACCGCACTCTGATGACTTCAGGAACAACACTTGCAGTTGTGATTATCCTGTATATTTTTGGCGGTTCAATGTTAAAAGGTTTTTCTGAAACATTAGGCGTTGGTATTATTTTAGGGACAATTTCATCAATTTATGTTGCTGCTTATATGTCACTTAAATTAGGTATAAAACGCGAACATTTTATGCCACCAAAAGTGGAAGTTGAAGGCGCAGATCAACCATCGATTTTACGTTAGTTATATAAAGCTCTTTCACATATTGAAAGGGCTTTATTTGATTGTTTTTTTAACAATTAACATCAAATAGATTGACACCTATGGTCTAGTTGCATATCATTACCACCAGTTTTTATCCCTTTCTATATGGGGCCATAGCTCAGCTGGGAGAGCGCAACGCTGGCAGCGTTGAGGTCAGGGGTTCGATCCCCCTTGGCTCCACCAATTCAATATTTCGAAATATTCTTTTTAAACCCAGCAAAACACATCAAATCAAATCATAAGTTTAAAAGACTAGGGTAATACTACCTACTGACAGCGTGATCAATATGTTTTTATTTTAAGAATTACCATAATCAACCCATTTACCTGTTTTTTCATCTCGTACACCCCATTCTAAACGGCTCTCTAATATGGCCTGTTGTACTTTTGGGGGATAGTCCGATAAGGTGGTTTCTTTTGGGATCGGTTTGCCTTTTTTGCCTGCTTGTCGAATGACCTTAGGCCAACGAGGTTGCCAGCATAAACACTCCGAAATAAAGTAACCTACGGTATAAAAGGGCAATAAAATTAGAAATACTGGGATTAATAAAATATACATCCAAAATGTTGGGGCATTTTTTGCTGCGTGTATCATGGGTTTGATATGCCCTTCTAAACCGTGAAAAGGCATGGGTAAATGGGTACTTAAATGGGGTTTAGGCAGATTGTCCGGTCCGTGCTCCATATAACGGCGGATAAATTCCCACTCGTCTTTATAGTCTTGACCGTTATAGGTGTTTTTACCAATGCCCACTGAGTGCGCTACCGGAAAACCGGTTTTATAGGGGTGAAAGGTCATTAAATTGACCATATTGGTGCCGCCCATATCCGAGCCACTCTCGCCAAAGTTCGACGGCATAATATGTTCCCATTTAAATACCACTGTGCCACCACAGTATTTAGGGCGCTGAATATAGACTTGCCTTGTCACCCGATTAAAGCGTACCCGAATATGGCGTATGGTAAAAAGTTCAAAACGGTAAATATAACGGAAATAGCGGATACATAAATAAATTGAAACTAAAAATATAAATGTAAAAAATGTAAAAGCTGTTGTATAACCAGCAATTTTATCTGTTTTATGATTATACAATAAAATAAAACAATATATAGAATTATAAGCAGAACTCACAGGTATCATAAATATAAGTAAACTAATCCATGCTAAAATACCTCGAAAATTTTCAAACATCCCGCCTCGAATTTCTAGATAGCGATCGTTATACGCATAGTAGGGACCTAACGGCCTAGGATTATCACTGACCGATTCTTGGGTATAGTCTTTTTGCACTTCTTTGAGTGTCATATCGGCATTGATATAACCCATTTTCAATTTTTTACGGGTTTCGGATTTCATGGCGTTTCCAAACCATAATAAAAATTCGCCTACGTACATTTACCTTATATCCTATTTTTCTTTTTAAACATTATGTTTTTATTTTAAGAATTACCATAATCAACCCATTTACCTGTTTTTTCATCTCGTACACCCCATTCTAAACGGCTCTCTAATATGGCCTGTTGTACTTTTGGGGAATAGTCCGATAAGGTGGTTTCTTTCGGAATCGGTTTGCCTTTTCTGCCTGCTTGTCGAATGACCTTAGGCCAACGAGGTTGCCAGCATAAACACTCCGAAATAAAGTAACCTACGGTATAAAAGGGCAATAAAATTAAAAATACTGGGATTAATAAAATATACATCCAAAATGTTGGGGCATTTTTTGCTGCGTGTATCATCGGTTTGATATGCCCTTCTAAACCGTGAAAAGGTATAGGTAAATGGGTACTTAAACGGGGTTTAGGCAGATTGTCCGGTCCGTGCTCCATATAACGGCGGATAAATTCCCATTCGTCTTTATAGTCTTGACCGTTATAGGTGTTTTTACCAATGCCCACTGAGTGCGCTACCGGAAAGCCGGTTTTATACGGGTGAAAGGTCATTAGGTTGACCATATTGGTGCCGCCCATATCCGAGCCGCTCTCGCCAAAGTTAGATGGCATAATATGTTCCCATTTAAATACCACTGTGCCACCACAGTATTTAGGGCGCTGAATATAGACTTGCTTTGTCACCCGATTAAAGCGGACCCGAATATGGCGTATGGTAAAAAGTTCAAAACGGTAAATATAACGGAAATAGCGGATAATTAGATACATTGAAACAATAAAAACAATTATGCAATATATTAGTACAATTATATCCGATACAATATCATTTGATTCATGATCAATTAATTCGGAAATAACACTTAATCCTATATAAAATACATGAAAAGGAATTAGAAAAACAAATAAACTAATCCAAGTCAGAATTCCCCGAAAATTTTCAAACATCCCGCCTCGAATTTCTAAATAGCGATCGTTATACGCGTAGTAAGGTCCTATTGGTCTGGGATTATCACTGACCGATTCTTGGGTATAGTCTTTTTGCACCTCTTTGAGTGTCATATCGGCATTGATATAACCCATTTTCAATTTTTTACGGGTTTCGGATTTCATGGCGTTTCCAAACCATAATAAAAATTCGCCTACGTACATATTAAAAAGTCTCCTGTATGGCTTGATGCCATTCTGTAAGTTCTTCGCCGAGATCATCAAATTTTTTACGTTTAAGTTTGTCACTAAAACAGCAGCGATCAAACCATTTTTGCATAGCATTAATATCAACGATAATCAGGTAGATACTGACCACAATAATAATCATCGAAACGTAAAAACTGATTAATGCCAGCGCCGCTGCCATTGCTCGACCGATAGCAAAGCGACCGATGACTAACCCGATTTCAGCCACTTTTACCCAAATAGTCCGTTCGATACTGGTTGTGATAATATTATCTAACCAAGGCACTAATGCCCCTAGAGTAACTAAAAATTGGGAAATACTAAATAATATTGTAGCTAGAGCCCTAGTAGAATAAGCAATAATGATAATTTTATTTTTTTCTTTAATCGCATCAGAAATATCCAACACCGCCGATATTCCTCCTGCAATTAACGATAAACTTGCCGACCATAAAAATAATCGCCCAAAAGCAGTATAGGTGACGGTAGCGGTTTTTGATGTTGGTTTGTTTTCGATACAGCACTTTATTGCACTGGTCAGGATTTGCGCGCCTGCTGCTGTAGTTGCCATTAGGGATGCGCTTAGTTCGGCTAATTCCCGGGTATTCTTCCATTCACGATTGATTATTTTTTTGAGTGTTTCGTAACTACTGAATGCAAATATCATCATGGCAATTTTGGTATTAACTAAATCGGCATTATTAAAATTTTCACGCGCAACTCGTGTTATTTGTGAAGCCCCCCGTTTAGGTGTGGCTTTAAAAGAATGACCATTGATATTATAGCCCGAGTCATACATCTCCAAAGCTTTATCACTAATATGTGCAAAAATTAGGTTACCTAAGCGGTTTTTAATATTTTGATTAAATTTTTGAGTTGTGACGCTTAAAAAGCTTCTGACTAAATCAGCAAAAGTAACCGATAATAACGCTATGGGAAAGCCTCGTTTCGCTAATTGTTCTATAAGCGGGCCTGTCTGATTAACATGTTCTGTCAATTTGTTAAGTAGGTTAATGGCTATATCCACATCCGGCAGATGTCCTTTATTGTCATATTCGTTAATTGCTATATTTTGTTGGATGTCCAGATACTCGTTAATATCGGCGATTAAGGTTTTATTATTAAAAAGATAGGCTCGCATACTTAAATTTGTAGGGGTTATTTGCGGTTCAAGCCACCATTCGTCCAAAACTTTTCTGACTTTTGATGAACTATTTGCACCACACAGGCAAACTCCCATTTGTAATTGAAACATAATTCCGTCTAAAGGAATGGTATCATCATATAAATATAAAGCCGAGAGTAATTGCTGTGATTTTAACCATTTTAAGTAATCATCGATACGCTTTTCGGCAAGTTGTTCGGCGAACTTGCTGTGTTTATTGAATTCTTCTTCAAATTTTTTAAGCTTATCTTGTGATAAGCGATTCCAATATTTTTCTTTAAATTCATCTTCTGATAGCTTTTGGGTATAAACGTTATCAATATTTTCAACATACTGTTTTCTGTCTTTTTCAATTCCTCTATTTAGAGCTTCTTTCATTTCATCTGATAATTCAGCGTCATCACCAGATGTTATAAGGTAATCATAATATTGCTCTTGTTTGTTTATCATTTCTTTAATGCGTCTTTCTCGAAATGATTCTTTAAAACCTAATAGCTGTCTTAAGATAATTAAGCGGTGTTCGTTGGATATGCCTTCCGAATCTTTGCTTTCCATCCAAGGTTTCATCTCTTTTTCAAGTGCTTGATGATATCGATTATTTAAACTTTGGGTTATGCCAATTGCATCATTAACGACTATTGCCACACCTTGACGCTTTCTTAACTTGTTATATAGCGATATATAGCGTATGTAAGTTCGTAGTATATTTTTATCATAATAGGTGGTGCGAGTAGTATAAATATATTGGATAACTTGTAATTGCCTATTTGCGGCATCTCGTTCCCCTGTTCTAAATTCAAACACGGGTTTGCTGTTTAAAAACGCTTCTTGCTTAGCTATATCAATTGCTGTTGATATTTCGAGAATATTTGTCAGAATATCTTGGGTTTTTAACGAAGTTTGGCCATTACGAATCTGGTCTGGTGTCATGCCTGACAGTTCAAATTCTGGGGTATCTTGATAAAGTTCTAATCTGGCATTACTGATTTTATTTGGACTGAATACAAAATAGATTTTAAAGATGTCTTTACTGTTTTTAAAACTAATATATGATGCATCGGCGCCGTCAGTTGCAATGTTGCAGTTATATGTGGGGGGAATATTCGGTATGGTGTTGTTGTCGCTATATTCCGTTAAGCAACCCTCAGAGCTGGACGAAAATATTCGCCACTTTTTTTGCCCGTTTTTAAAATCTACAAGCACATATAAATACCCTTGACGTAATATTTGTAGACAATAATTAGAGTGTTCTAATGGTATGTCTGACACCATTTTTTTGGCAAAATCAGGTAACTGAGGCAATTCTATTTTTGCCTCAGAACCATCTTTTAATACCTTATTTTGGGCTAAATAGCCTGTGATTGATAACCGAGTTGGTAGAACAATTAAATCGCCTTCTTTTTCTTGGCATTTTGGGCAGCGTTTGCCAGAATTATTTTCGTAGGCTTTTGCCATTAATATTGTATATAATAATTGATCAATTGCTGGCATCTTCATGTTCCTTATCTAAACTATTAAAATATTGTTCCAATTGGCTAACTGTCTGATTTCTGATTAGATCGATAAATAAATCATGATCAATTTGTTGGAAAACGTGTTCTGATTTAACCATTGAATAGTTGACTATATAATCCATTTTTTGCTGATCAGGTTTATTAAATGTTACCGAGTAAATCCAATCCAGTAACTGCCAAAGTGTGCTTTTCTGATTATTAGTTAATGGTTTTTTTGCTTTTTTACTGTTTGATGTTCGTAAGCGTTATAGTGTTGTGCTAGTTTGATTTGTTGCCATTGTATGGTCGTTATTTTATAGTTGATATCCCACAGTATTAATTCGGGCTTATGGTGTAATTGCACATAATTATCTTGCCAGTAGTACCAATATTGCACACAACCTAACATTTTGCTTATTTGTTGTTTGTCAAAAATATTAACTAGATGCCTAAGAACCTGCGGATCATAAAAGCGTAATATAAAATAATTTGCCTGATATGACATAAACATTGCATTGCTAATGTGTTGTTGTATATCTTTAATCGTATAAGGTGAAGCGATCAATGCGATTAGTGATGTTTGATTGTTTTTTAACTCCGCTACTAGTGGATTAATATCAGCAGACCCTTTTTTTATTGTGCATAATTGCAAACATTCATGATCAGAGGATACGGTGTCTTGCCTGTCTCTGATTGGTACTATTGAATCGAATTCAACATTATGTTCCCAAAAAAAATTGTCATTAATTTGTGGATCAATTAAAAAATGTATTTGTCCAAATCGCTGAATTTGTTTTGCGATTATTTTATTGATTTCCTGTTCTGGTATGAGTTCAATCATTATTGCCTTTCCACAACAATTGCATGTTTTTCAGCTTCGTCCTGCTTGACTCCATTGCAAATTGGAGGCAATTCATTTTGAATATTTGTTTGCGCTGTTCCCATTTTTTGCATCGCATTGCATTTAAAATAGGCATTAGCTGGCGAACCTAACTCAATACCTGCTTCGTTGATTTTTATGTACGAACCACCGCATATTAATGTCATTTCTTGTGTTGCTGTAAACTCAACATTACCGTCAACACTATCAATTTTAATATCTTGTTTAGCCGCCATATTTAGATTGGCATTTTGGGCTTGTACGTTAATATCGCCTTGATTAGCAAATACTTTCATCCCCGATTTGTGGGCAAATAATCCTATCGCTTCACCCGATGATAATGTGATGTTTTTTAATGCCGTGATGTCGGTTTGGTTTTCTGTCGTGACCGTCACACTGTTATCCGTCGATAATTGAATATTTTCCGGACTAGTTAACGCAATGCCTTCTTGTGCATATGCGAGAATGCCACTGAGGGTTAAGTTGGTTAAATTTGCCTTGAGCTGGTCTTGACTGTCGGTGTCTGCACTGTGTGCTTGGGATTGATTGGCAGCATTTTGCAGTGCTTTGGCTATCGATAAGGCGTTTTCTAGTTGTGTAATCGCACCTTGCATGTCTAGTTGATTGCCCTGTGCTTTCGGCTCGGTTTGACTGGTCAGATACAATCCTCGGTTCGCCGCAATTGCCCCCCATTCATCGGTACGTAGCTCAAACCCTTCACCCCGTTGTTCTTTGTTATTGTTAACAAGATGTCCAATATTGAGTTGTGTTTTGCCGTATTCGGTCGCCAGCTTGATATGCTCTTGCCCTCGTTTGTCATCCATGCGTAATTTATTATTGGTTGGTGTACGAATCACATTGCGATGTTTGTTTATGGTAGTTACATGGTCGGGGTGCGTACTGTCATGCATGGCATGGGCAATATACGGGCGGTCTGGATTACCGTCCATAAACGCAATGGCAACTTCCGTGCCGTCTATTAGCGGAAAGTGGAAACCATAGGTGCCACCTGCATACGGTTTTGCCAGTCTGACCCATAAACTTTCACAACCTTTTTTCCACTCTTTTAGGTCATAATTAAATTTAACCCGATACCGTCCTTGGGTATCAATATAGCCGTAAGTATCATTGTCTGGGCTGGTCACCCGTGCAGGTAAAGAGCCCATGATTTGTGGCCACATTAAGGGCGCAGGGCGGTATGGTTTTAATACCTGATATGGTATGGCGGTAAAACTTAGTTCGTAAGCATCTGTGCGATTGCCTTTACCTTCCACGCTTAAAATAATTACACCATCATCAATATCAACTAGCGGACTGCCGTTAATCTGAATACGTTGTCCCGGTGTCAAATTTGCACGATTGCTTTTTCCGCTAATTACTATTTTTTGACTAATTGCCTGTTCATGTCGAATTTGGGCATACCATTGCCCGCTTTCAATAAAATAGTGTTGTTCGATTTGGTTTTTGACGTTATCTTTATCGCCACGTTGTTTATCTTCTTGAATATTCGGGCTTGACCCTTTGTAGTGCTCACCATAACGGTAATCAATTCCATAAGTGGTGCTGTCATTGGGTTGAGTATTGACATAACCCAGTAAATTGGCTTTGGCGTCACGGTAGTTGTAATCTTGAACCTTAACCGATGACTCCACAACCCGACTGCGTAACTGAATATCCCAGATACTTTCTGTTCCGCCATCTAATGTGCCATTGGGTAATCGATAATCAATGTTGTTGACTTGCTCATAACCTTGTTCGTAATCACCGATAACTATCACATCACAATTGTGTTCGGCATGGGTTTCAAAACGAAACCAAACACCAACATCGGCTAACAGACGTTGTATAAAGCTTAAATCACTCTCTTGCCATTGAGTAATAAATTCACGTTCAGGATAGCGATTGTTTAATTCTAGCCGATAATCAATGCCAGTAAAACCGTGACTGTGTAGCACTTCTTCAACCACACTAATCACACTTTGGTTTTGGTATATCGCATTATTACGATTCAGTGCTAATTTTGCTAAACGGGGAGACAACACTATCTGATAATGTGCCTGTTCTTTACTTACCGATAACAAACTAAAACGGGTAATAACACCATAAATTTTACGTAAGTCACTTTGAACAGGTAGCTCACTTAAGGAACGAATTGCTGTTCCCAGCATGTTTTTAATAGCAGGATTAAAAGAAAATGACGCATTTTGGTTAAGTAACGTATCGGGTGATAAGGTTTTATCAATGCTAGTGAATTCAATGGTGTAATGCCATGGTTGATTAAGCTGTTCATTCCCTTGAACGCGTAAAACAGAAATAGGCGAAATTAGGTTATCCACCGTTAAGGTGTAGCGATTGTGGCTCACCTCTCCCGTTAATTCATTCAATAACCCTTCACCAAGTTGATTGATAAGTGGGAATAATTTGTTCGCCATTTTTGGGTCCTTTTATACACTTATTATTAAGTATTATTCGATAGTGATTATCTAAACCAAGTAAATAATTACTTTTTTTAAAAGAATTTGCAATAACTAATTTTAGTAAATAACGTTATAAAATATTTAATTTTATTTATATAGAATTGAATGTATTGTTGTATGCTTGAAATTAACCGGTAACCGTTCAATCCCATTTTGGGATCAAAAAAATTAAAGCTTATTCGATAAAATTATTTTTTTGCGAGTAGATTTATTCATTGAGAGTCAGTACACGAGCAATTTCATAGCATTTAATCTTGTTGCTCATTATTTTGTGAAATTTTAATGCTTATTTTAGTGGACAATGCTTAAAAATTATTTAGTCGTTTTTCTATAATGATTATAATTAGTGAACTACCTTTTTAAATTTTAATCTTGGTAAAGTGTAATTATGTTATAATTTCGCGACATTAATTATCTATTCGCTGACCTTCAATTATTTTACTAATCTAACAAAAGGAATATCTTATGAAAAAATTCATATCAGTATTTTTCTTGTTTATGACATGTATTAGTTATAGTTATGCTGATTCACTACAAGAAAGTTTTAAAAAACAGCCTTCATCCTCCAGTAATCCTAAATTTACTGAATATAAAGCTCAATTAGCTAATGATTTATTTTTGTCTTTTTTTGTTGATGATCAAGAACAAAAAGCGGTTCCTGTTTTAATCAAAGAGGGTAAAAAATACCAACCAATTAGTATTAAATATTGTATTAAAAATACTGATGAGTGTTGGCGGCAAATCATTTATCACAACGCTTTATCTCATATCACAAGTAATTTAGATAAACCCGAAAATAGAAAAGATTTACTGATATGGAAGATTGAATATATTGATAGTAATCAATTAAATGAAACTGACTTTTTACAAACGCCACTGACAGGTGCTTTACCGAATGGTGATGATGATTATGATCCCTATATTCTTTGGCAATCTGATTTAAGTCTTTATTAATAATATTACCGGTTCATTTTATTGGTTGGTCGTTAAGTTAATATAATGTAGATGAAATTTAATAAATCTAATTTTTTAATCTTTAATTATATTAACTTACGCGAAATTTTTTGATATCGAAATTTTTTATATTGAGTATTTGAGCATATTGTTAAATTTTATAACGCATCTAGCTGCATAGAATATCTTATCATTTTTATCATTGTTGTGGTTGCTCACTAAATTAGTGTTAAATAACTGCACAAAATGTTATTGTTATTTGCGCACTAAAGATTCGTCTATTCTTATTAACATATTTCAATTGATATTGTTAACAATCTAAATAGACTCCGGCAAATACATACTCTTTTCACCTGTATCTATAATATTATTTAATTTCAAATGT
This sequence comes from Gilliamella sp. B2838, assembly GCF_026536185.1. Lineage (NCBI taxonomy): Bacteria > Pseudomonadati > Pseudomonadota > Gammaproteobacteria > Orbales > Orbaceae > Gilliamella > Gilliamella sp. B2838. The sequence continues at coordinate 90,609 of NZ_JAFNOO010000007.1, read as the reverse complement.
TATTTTAATTATTATGTACTATGGCTAACTTTATCAATTATTACGGTTGATCATGCATAATGAGATTTAAATACTGCTATAGCACAAGATATAACACCCTATTTAATTTCAGTGCTAACTAAATAAACTTAATATAGCGACGTTATCATGATAACGAAAATTGATTGATGTTATTGTCGGCATTTATGATTAAATTGAATAATTTAATTTTGCTCATTTAATGGAAGTTTGGCAAAATAGGTAACATTATTATCAATAGCATATTAACTCTATAATTTTGATAAAAGTGTTAAGCTTAAAACTATTTATTAAGCTAATTGAATAGGAATAGCATTAGGATGATCAACCAAATCAAACAAAAATTATATACAATACTTGTATCAAGTTGTATGAGTGGGTTGGTCATGTGTTCGTTAGCGGTTAATGCTCAAGAAAATCAACAAAATATACCCCAAAGCAACGCTGCACCAAATGTACTTTCAATAAATGAATCTAATGACAATAACTTAATAGATTTTGTTGGTCCAAAGCCAGTAACTGAAAAAATTTATCACCAAACTGTTTTTTCGCTATTAGGTGAACCTAAATATCACGATGGTTTTCAATATGTTAATTACGTTAATCCTTATGCGCCAAAAGGTGGCATAATTAAATTAGCAGAAATTGGTACTTTTGATAATTTTAATCGTTATGCTAGTCGAGGAGCCCCCGAAAAAAACTCAGGATCATTATATGATACTTTGTTCACAAATTTAGCTGATGATATTACAAGTTTTTATCCGCTTATTGCTACCTCGATTACTTATTCCGACAAATATCGTTGGGCTGAAGTTTCAATTAACCCCAAGGCACGTTTTCAAGATGGAAAACCTATCACCGCACAAGATGTTGAATTTACCTTTCATAAATTTATGACAGAAGGTGTTCCACAGTATCGAGTATATAATCAGGGCATTAGTGTTAACGCTATTGATAATTATCATTTGCGCGTTGAGCTACCAGCAAGCGATCGTGAAAAATTGCTATCCTTCGTTGGTAATCTGCCGGTTATTCCAAAACATTTTTGGCAAGATCGTAATTTTTCAGAACCATTAACTATTCCTCCAGTTGGCAGTGGTCCTTATTTTATTAGCGATTATAAAATGGGGCAATTTGTTGTGTATAAACGTAACCCTAATTATTGGGCTGTGGATTTACCGGTAAATAGGGGAATGAATAATTTTGATGAAAAACGTATTGAGTATTATATGGATAGCAGTGTTTCGTTAGAAGCATTTAAAGCCGGTGAGTATGATTTTCGTGGAGAAGGCCAACCCAAAAATTGGTTTACCCAATATCAGGGGCAGTATTTTGATGCCAAGGATATTATCAAACAAGAAAAATCTGTACAAACAGCAACCGATAGCAAATGGTTAGCGTTTAACTTACAAAAAGATCTGTTTAAAGACATTAATGTACGTAAAGCCATTACGCTGGCATTTGATTTTGAATGGTTAAATCACGCTTTTTATTACGATAGTTATAAAAGGCCTTATAGTTTTTTCGAAAATACCATTTATGCAGCGATTGGTAAGCCAAGCGAACAAGAATTAAAGTGGTTAATGCCGTATAAAAACATTATTCCCGATGCTGTGTTTGGTGATGCTTATTATGTGCCTAAAAGTGATGGTCAGGGTTTTAATCGCAATAATTTATTAACTGCAGCTGAATTATTAAAACAAGCGGGATGGATCATCAAAAATGGTCAACTAGTGAATACAACAACCAATCAGCCTTTTGAGTTTGAATTGGTTACCTATCTTGGCGATGATATTAAATATGCTATTCCTTTTCAGCAAAATTTAGCCCGTTTAGGTATTACCATGAAGATTGTTTCACTTGATTACACTCAAGTGACTCGTCGCTTACGTGAACGCGATTACGATATGATGCCACGGACTTATAATGCGTTTAATTATCCAACATCAGATTTGATGATTTTATGGGGTAGTGAGTATCTCAATTCATCATGGAATGGTTCAGGACTACATAACCAAGCAATCGATAGTATTATTGATGAAATAACTAAGAATGTTGGTAATCAAGCTGAGTTAATTTCGCTTGGTCGAGCGCTAGATCGCATCTTAACGCAAGAGTATCCTATGATTCCAATGTGGTATAACAGTAAAACCTATTATGCTTATTGGAACAAATTTGGGCAGCCAGCGATTCAGCCAACTTACGCTATTGGTGTCGATAGTTGGTGGTACGATGCTGACAAAGCAGCTAACCTGACAAAGAATCGGAAACATTAATATGCTCAATTATCTTATTCGTCGTTTATTATTGATTATTCCAACGTTGTTTGTGATTTTAACGATCAACTTTTTCATTGTACAAATTGCGCCTGGTGGTCCGGTCGATCAAGCACTAGCGATGATTGAAAATGGTCCAGATTCTGGTCAAGCATTATTACCGGGGGGGGATAATGCAGCGGTAAAATTATCACAGCATAAAAATGAGTCTAATTATCGCGGGGCACGCGGGCTTGATCCACAAATTGTTGCAATGATTGAAAAACAGTATGGCTTTGATAAACCCATTATTGAACGTTATTTTGATACTTTAAAAAAATACGTGTTATTTGATTTTGGTGACAGCTTTTTTAAAAGTGAATCGGTATTAGGTTTAATTGCTAAAAGTTTACCGGTTTCGATTTCGCTTGGTCTTTGGAGCACGTTGATTGTTTACCTTATTTCAATTCCTTTAGGTATTAAAAAAGCTGTTAAAGATGGCTCGGTATTTGATTTTTGGTCAAGTACATTAATCATTATAGGATATGCAATACCTGCTTTTTTACTCGCTGTATTGTTAATAATATTATTTGCGGGCGGTAGTTATTGGGATCTTTTTCCATTGCGAGGGTTAGTTTCAACGCATTTTGAGCAACTCGATTTTTGGGGAAAAGTAAAAGATTACGCATGGCATATTTGCCTACCGACTATTGCGATGGTTATTAGTGGTTTTGCTTCACTGACTATGCTAACTAAGAATTCATTTTTAGATGAAATTCGTAAACAATATGTGTTTACCGCAAGAGCAAAAGGTTTAAGTGAACGACAAATTTTATATAAACATGTGTTTCGTAATGCGACACTATTAATTGTGTCAGGTTTTCCTGCTGCCTTTGTTGGCATTTTATTTACCGGTTCGTTATTGATCGAAATTATTTTTTCACTCAATGGGCTTGGGCTATTAGGCTATGAAGCCATTATTCAACGTGATTACCCAGTCATTTTTGGATCACTATATATATTTACGTTAATTGGGCTAATTGCCAAACTGTTATCTGATTTATCTTATATGATAATCGATCCACGCATTGACTTTGAGGCACGCAACTGATGAACAGCCATTATTCTATTAATCAGCAACGTTGGCAACGATTTAAACATAATCGACGTGGATACTATTCGCTTTGGCTGTTTTCTTTGTTGTTTGTTATTAGCTTGTTTTCTGATTTTATCGCCAATGATAGACCGATTTTTGTCAAATACCAAGATAACTATTATTCGCCTATTTTTCACTTTTATCCCGAAACTGAATTTGGTGGACAATTTAGCACTCAAACAAATTATTTAGATCCAAAAGTACAACAAAAAATAGAATCTAATGGTTGGATTTTATGGGCACCTTTTCGCTATAGTTATAATACGTTAATTTATGACACGCCAACGACGTTTCCAACCCCACCTTCAGCGTCGCATTGGTTAGGGACAACTGATGCAGGTTTTGATGTGCTTGCTAATATTTTATATGGTTTTCGTATTTCGATGTTTTTTGCCATTTTACTGACCGTTTTTACTACAATTATTGCGGTAATTATTGGTGCAATACAAGGTTATTACGGCGGTAAAATTGATTTAATCGGACAACGCTTTATTGAAATTTGGTGTGGATTACCAGAGTTGTTTGTCATTATTCTACTTGCCAGTATTTTGCCCCTTGATTTTTGGTGGTTATTGGCCATCACGGTACTATTTGGTTGGATGGCTTTATCGGGTATTGTACGAACTGAATTTTTACGAACACGTAATTTTGACTATGTACGTGCAGCTAAAGCCATGGGAGTCGGTGATGTTAAAATTATGTTTCGTCATATTCTTCCTAATGCAATGGTAGCAACATTGACATTTTTACCTTTTATTTTATGTGGTTCAATTACTACTTTAACCTCGCTTGATTTTTTGGGATTTGGTTTGCCTATTGATTCCCCTTCACTTGGGCGTTTATTGTTACAAGGAAAAAATAACTTGCAGGCTCCATGGCTTGGTATTAGTTCATTTTTGATTATTGCTACTTTGCTTTCGCTGCTTATTTTTATTGGAGAAGCAGTTAGAGATGCATTCGATCCTAACAAAGGAGGGTATCGATGAGTTCTCCTTTACTATCTGTTGAGGATTTAAGTATTGCTTTTAAACATGAAAGTAACACATTATTGCAAGTGGTAAATAATATAAGTTTTGATATTCACGAGCAAGAAACCCTAGCATTAGTCGGCGAGTCAGGCTCGGGTAAAAGTGTGACCGCTTTGTCTATTTTGCGTTTGCTACCTAAAAGCTTAGTGTCTTACCCTACTGGTGATATTGTGTTTGAAGATCAATCTTTACTACATGCACCTGATAAAGTACTTCGTCAGATTCGCGGCAATCAAATCAGTATGATTTTCCAAGAACCCATGGTATCGCTTAACCCACTACACACGGTAGAAAAACAGTTGTACGAAGTGTTATCTTTGCACCGGGGTATGCGCGCTAATGCTGCTCGAAGCGAAATTTTACAATACCTTGATCGAGTTGGAATAAAAGATCCAAAAAATAAATTGTCAGCTCTTCCCCACCAATTGTCTGGCGGCGAACGGCAGCGAGTAATGATTGCGATGGCAATTTTGACTCATCCTAAATTATTGATTGCTGATGAACCTACAACCGCATTAGATGTATCAGTACAAGCACAGATCATTCAGTTACTTAAAGAGCTAAAAAATGAGTTAAACATGAGTATGTTATTCATTTCTCATAATTTAGGTATTGTCAAAAAATTAGCCGATAAAGTTGCTGTTATGCAGCAAGGTGACATTGTTGAATATAATAATAAGCAGCGTATTTTTTTACGGCCGGAACATGCATATACGCAAACATTACTTAATTCAGAACCGAGTGGCGATCCTGTTCCATTACCTGATACACCCGGAATATTATTGAATGTTAATCATCTTGATGTTGAAGTGACTACTAAAAAACGACTTTTAAGTAGCCAGAAAAAGAAAATTGTCGACAATGTTGGTTTTACTGTGCATCAAGGTGAAACAGTTGGCATTGTTGGGGAGTCAGGTTCGGGTAAAACAACTACCGCATTAGCGGTGTTGCGTTTGATAAAATCACACGGTGATATCTTATTTGATAGTTATCCAATACAACATTTGACGGGAAAAAAATTACTGCCATTTCGTAGCAGAATCCAAGTGGTATTCCAAGATCCGTTTTCGTCACTCAATCCTCGTTTTAATATAGAACAGATTATTTGTGAAGGTTTAACGACTCATAAAAAATTGACTAAAGCAGAACAAGAGCAGGCATTAATCGATATAATGCAAGAAGTCGGGCTTGATCCTAATATGCGATACCGCTATCCAACGGAGTTTTCTGGGGGACAACGTCAACGAATAGCGATTGCGCGAGCTTTAATCTTAAAACCTGAATTGTTAATTCTAGATGAGCCTACGTCATCTTTAGATCATACGATTCAAAAACAAATAATTCATTTACTCAAATCATTACAGCAAAAGCACCAGCTTAGTTATCTATTTATTAGTCATGATTTAGCCTTAGTTTATTCAATGTGTCATCAAGTGGTTGTGATGAAAGAGGGTAAAATTGTCGAGCAAGGCTCGCGAGAGAAGATCTTTTATTCTGCGCAAAATGAATATACCAAAACGTTACTTTCGTTTTTAGATAAACCACTTAAACCTAAAAATAAAACATTTATTCATGCAGATATGGTAAATAATAAAGATAAAAATGAGGCAAAAGTAGAAGAACAAGTCGATTGGACCGATGCTTTATTAATGGGAAAAAGTCATCGCTATGTCGATAATTAAATTACTTCAAGTTGATAACACGATTAATAAATTAATTCATTTTATAGGATAATCATGCATAAATATATTTTACCTTTTTTATTCACACCATGCTTATCGTTGATTTCGTTAAATGCAACCGCTTTGACTTGTAACGATAATCCTGCTGAGAATTTGGTTTCAGCCAATAACTATATTTTTCAAATTTTAGATTATATTGATTTGCCAACCAAAGGTATTAAGCAAGAAATACGCACTATAGCAACTAAACTTGATAAGGGAAATAGTATCAGTTCTACTGCTAAGCATACCTTAGATTATGACTCGAATGGACTGATAACACAGAGTCAATATGAGCTGTTTTCAAACGAAAATCAACGCGTTTATTCAGAACATCTGCAAAAAACCAATGTTGGATGGGAAAATATTATTGAAGATGTGGAAGATAGAACAAATAGTATCATTCAATTTAAAACCGATAGCCAAGGTAAAATTGTTGAATCGCAACAAGCCAAAAAAGCAGTTGATTTTATCTTTATTGAAACTGACAGCTATCAGTATGATGCGAATAATTGTCTAATTAGTAAAAATGTACAATGGAAAGTTAAAGGTGTTGATGAAAAAGGAAAATTTACTGGTGTAGATCAAAATGGTGGTTCATCTTATACTTTTGCTTACCAGCAACAGCAAGTGGCTAAAGTTTTGTATCAATTTAGTAACAATATGAAAAATGAAAATGATTTTTTATATCAGTTTGATAATAATCACCGTTTAAGCTCAATACAAACTTCTTATTGGTCAAGTGGTAAGAATGTTGCAAATTATATGACTCATTTTTTAACGTTTAATGATAAAAACGATTGGATTACAGCCAGTAAAGTGAAAGTCGATCAAAGTGATAAACAAACTCAAATTAGTAGGCAAATTAGTTATTACTGATCTTTACCGTTCTAACTGAGGGTTATTTATTAAATAACCCTTTTTATTAATTATAAAAATTTTATTTGATTTATATTCGTATAAAAAGAATATAAATTGCATGTAAAGTCCAGGCAAGAGCTAGCCCATAAGTTAGTATTTTTTCACGTTTTGGGTAAATATTAAATTGATGTAATATCGTTAATATCTGTTGTAATCCACACCAAATAGGTAGAGATATCATCAAAAATAAGAATAGTTTTCCTACTTCTGTATTTGCTATTTTTAAGATATAAGAACGCGTTGTTGCATCACCAAAAGGAATAATATAAGCCATTATGATAATAATCACTGGCGAAAAAATTGCTGCCCATATTCCTCCTAAAGCAAACAATCCTTTTGCTACTTTTCCTTGCTTTTTTTGTTCTAAGTGCTGTGTTTGGATTTGTTGATTTTTCATGATGTAAAGACCGTTTATCTTAAAATAAATAACAGTAAGCAAATTGAAATGATGATCGAAACGAACCATAAACCTGCTGTAAGTAGGTAACACTTGGTTGTTTTAGTTGAATTAGCCGAAAAAACTACATTTGGGGCTAAATTAAACCAGTGTATTGAATGGTAAATTGCTCCTAGCAAGGCAATACAATTAAGTACAATCACAAAAGGACTTTGTAAAAAAAAGATAAAACGATAAAACTCATCTTGCCCCATCATATTGGTGTACATACAAATGACCCCGTACATTAATACAAGACTTACCCAAATCATAGAAAAGGGGACCAATTTTTGTATGATAGATAATAGCCAATTTGGTTTTGGTGATAGATTATTAAGATAACTTTCTATAGGATATTGATTGTTATTTTTTTTATTCATAAATTTCTTTACATTGCCTATTTTAAACTAGGTAATTTATTATGTTGGTGTAATTTGAAGTTGGATTATTCATTATAATCGTAAATCCAATTCATGTCGTTAATTTAAGCTTATTTATCATAGCGATTTTCACTATGATTAGGCTTGGCATATCGTGCCGCAAATACAAGTTATTGAATCGTGCGTTTAACTTGTGTTATTAAAAACACAGATTCTTTTATTCATTTGATAAAAGCTAGATGGAAAACATCTTGTCAGATGACACAAAGCAGAATACTAAACTATTTCGATTTACTTAATTTTTTCCTAAACAGATATAATAGAGGTAAAAAAAACAACCATTATTATTCATATAGTTGCACCAATAAAATATCTGTATTAATGATGATTATTAGAATTAATAATTTAGAAAATATCAAATGTTTTCATAAAGATATAGTTAATTATTTTAAGGATAGATGTAATTTAGTATTAACTGTCACAAATTTTATGCAACGGTTAATTATTATTTGTATTTTTTGGATAATTGAATAATATAGCAACAAAACTTACTAACGCGATATTATTTGCATCCTCGATATTATGCTAGTTATAACAAGGATGTTTTGATTTAAACGAAAATGAACAACTCAAGTCATAAAATTCCGGTCGGAATTGTGGGTATTATTAGTGCCATTGGTATTGTCTATGGGGATATCGGTACATCGCCGCTATATGTGCTAAAGTCTATCATTCATGGTTTACCTAATAATCAATGGGCAAACCCTTTCTATATTTTGGGCGCCGTGTCTTGTGTAATTTGGACATTGACTATTCAAACTACCTTAAAATATGTGATTATCACATTGCGAGCTGATAATAAAGGTGAAGGAGGAATTTTATCCTTATATGCTTTAATTCGGCGGCGTTACCAGTGGACATTTATTATTGCAATTATTGGGGCAGCAGCGTTACTAGCCGATGGCGCTATCACACCTGCTATTACCATTATCACTGCAATTGAAGGACTAAATGTTATTTATTCTAGTATTCCAATCATTCCAGTCACCTTACTTTTAATTGCAGTACTATTTTTTATCCAACCTTTTGGCACGGGCTCCTTAGGACGATTTTTTGGCGTTGGCATGCTGATTTGGTTTTCAACATTGGGTATTTTAGGACTGTATCGATTATTGCCGCATTTGAATGTGTTAGCCGCTTTTAATCCTATGTATGCGATAAGATTTATTATTGAAGCGCCCGATGCACTAGTTATCTTAGGTGCTATTTTTATGTGCACAACAGGGGCTGAAGCACTTTATTCTGATTTAGGCCACTGCGGACTGAAAAATATTCGTATTTCTTGGGGATATGTAAAGAGCTGCTTGATTATCAATTATTTGGGGCAAGCGGCGTGGGTGATTTCTCATCCGCAAATAATTGGTCCTGAAGTCAATCCATTTTTTATGATGATGCCAGAGTGGTTTAGATTAACGGGAATTATTATGTCGGCATTGGCTGCGTTTATTGCGTGTCAAGCTTTAATCAGCGGTGCCTTTACCATAATTAGCGAAGCTATTTCATTGGATTTATGGCCAAATGTGCGGGTAAAATATCCAACTTTGATTAAAGGCCAGATGTATATAAGATCAATTAATTATATATTGTTTACCCTTTCTGCATTGATGGTAATAAGCTTCCAATCCTCAATTAATTTAGAAGCGGCTTATGGATTAGCCATTACTCTTAGCATGTTGATGACCACTGTATTGTTATTCTTCTATTTTATGAAAAATAATAAGCCACTTTGGTATAGTGTCCCATTGACATTATTTTTTATGGTAATTGAAATTGGTTTTTTTGTCGCTAATATCCAAAAATTCTTCCATGGTGGGTTTGCCTCTATTTTAATTGCTGGTTTTATATTTATTATTATGTACTCATGGTTTACTGGGCGTCGTTTGAAACGTGAGCATAATTCATTTGTCAAATTAGATGCTGAATATTTATCTAAAATTGTAGCAATTAGCCATGATAAAACTATTGATAAAACCGCAACCCATCTTTTTTACTTAACCCGAGCACAAGGGTTACATGCAGTTGAAAGTAAAATCACTTACTCGTTATTTGAACGAAAACCTAAGCGTGCTGATACATATTGGTTTGTTTCAATTAATCGCATGGATGAACCCTATAAATTTGAGTATCAAGTTGAAGTTTTAGTGCCATATAAAGTTTTTCGTATCGATTTAAATATTGGTTTTAAAGTCGACATGCACGTTGAACAATATGTACAATTAATTGCAACTAGAATGGAGCAACAAAATTTAGTTAATTTGTCATCACGCTATCCTTCAATAAAAGATCAACGAGGAGATAGTTTATATGTTATTGTTGAACGTACATTACGAAATGTTGATGTCAATTTTATCAATCGCCCAATGCTGGCTATTTACTCTTTTATTAAAATGAAATTTACCTCTGATGCTGAAATGTTTGATATCGATCCAACATTAACATTAGTTGAATTTGTGCCAATGATTGCTAACGAGTATGAATCAGACTGTGAAACGTTAAAACAACTTATTGAGCAATCACAGTTGGGAATTACAACTGATCAGGATATTGCAGATGCCATACTCGATACCGATCACAATTGAATTCAACGAAAATTAAAAAATAGCGTACAATAGTCATTATTCAATAAACGTTCATTAATATAGTAGGAAATGAATATGACAGGTAAATTTATTGTCATCGAGGGACTGGAAGGGGCTGGTAAAACCACTGCAATTGATACTGTTGCTCATATTTTAAGTCAGCATAACGTTGGCGATATTCAATTTACTCGTGAACCTGGTGGAACGCCAATTGCAGAAGCACTACGTAATATTATTAAAAATGGTTTAGATAATGAACCTTTGACAGATAAAGCCGAATTATTGATGTTATATGCTGCACGCATTCAACTTATTGAAAATGTGATTAAGCCTGCACTTAAATTGGGGAATTGGGTGATAGGTGATCGACATGATTTGTCGACGCAAGCCTATCAAGGTGGTGGTCGTCAATTAGATGATGTTTTTATTAAAACATTAAAAGATCAGGTGCTTGGCAATTTTAAACCGGATTTGACGCTATATTTGGATATTGAACCTAAAATTGGTTTATTACGAGCAAGATCGAGAGGTGAACTCGATCGGATTGAACAACAGTCTTTATCTTTTTTTGATAGAATACGCGAGCGTTATTTAACACTTGCGGCACAAGATAATACTATTGTAACAATTGATGCTTCACAATCAATTGAAGTAGTGACTAAACAGATTGAAACAGTATTAACTCAATGGTTGTCAACACAGGTTTGATATATATATGATTTTTAATGATTATCCTTGGCTTTCTTTACCTTATCAACAATTAGCTGATAGTATTTTACATCAGCGAGCTCATCATGCTTGGTTAATCAATTATGTACAAGGCAGTGGCGAAGATAAGTTTGTTAGTTTGCTTGCTAATCGTTTGTTGTGTCAATCGTCACATCAGTTAGAACCATGTTTAAACTGTCACAGTTGTCGATTATTTTTATCGCAGCATCATCCTGATTTTTATATAGTCACTAATGAGCAAGGTAAGCAATCCATCGGTATCGATCAAATACGAACGCTTACCACTAAAATTTATGAAAAATCGCAACAGGGTGGTAATAAAGTTATTTGGATTGAGAATGCGGCATTAATGACAGAGGCCGCAGCAAATGCATTATTAAAAACGCTAGAAGAACCCCCTGAAAATACTTATTTTATTTTAAGTAGTGAGCATAATAGTCATTTATTACCGACTATACATAGTCGGTGTTTTCGTTATTTTTTACCTGTTCCTGAATTAGAACAATCTGTTTTGTGGTTAAAAAAACAACACATTCAGCCGTATAATGATAATGAACTTGCCTGTGCATTGTTATTGAGCGAAAATGCACCAATAACAGCTGAAGCGTTATTAGCGCCTGAAAAATGGCAACAACGAAAACTTTTTTGTGAGCAGTTATTAAACGTTTTACCACAAAATGATTATTGGCAATTGGCCAAAACACTTAATAATGAGCAAGTGATTGAATATATAATCTGGTTTTCAAGTTTGTTAAGTGATGCTTTAAAAGCACAGCAAAAAGCGGGACGTTTTATTATTAATCGCGATCAGGTGCCATTGGTAAGGTTATTGGCGAGAATGGATAATGAAAAAATTCTAGCTCTTTATGATTTATGGTTGCAGGCAAGAATATTATTATTATCGGTTACAGGTTTGAATAAAGAATTAATGGTTTATAATGTGCTTGCTCAATCGGAATTAATTAGTCAATGATAAGCTAATTATATTTTGTAACTACATTTTAGTTTGATGTATGTTTAAGTTAAAAGGATAACTGTGAGTTATTTATCTATTGAATTTGGCCTACTTTTTATTGCTTTCTTTGCTTTGTATTGGGGATGCTGTTTTTCACCTAATTTACAAAATAAATTACTATTAATAGCAAGCTATTTGATTGTTGCTAGTTATAGTTGGCTGTTCGCGCTAATTTTGCTTGTTTACACCTGCATTATTTATCTATTTTCACTTGCTATTGCCTCATCACAACGTCATGCAAAGCGATGGCTAATTTTGGCTTTGTGTGTATCGATAATTAATTTAGCTTTATTTAAATATTTTGATTTTTTCCGATATGAATTACAAGCATTACTGAATTTTTGCCATTTACCTATTTTATTACCCGTTATCACCGTACTGATTCCAATCGGAATTTCATTTTATACTTTTCATTCTGTAAGTTACTTAGTATCGGTGCAAAAAAAAGCGTTACCTGTAGCTAAATTTTGGGATTTTGCTCTGTTTTTGTCTTTTTTTCCTAGTATTATTGCCGGTCCAATTAATCGTGCTAAAGATTTCCTGCCTCAAATTGCGGTGAGTCAACCTCGTGAAATATTACAACCGTTTCGAGCTTTTACTTTAATAATTTTAGCCGTGATTAAAGTGTATTGTTTAGGTGGTTTAGTTAGTGAAAACTGGGTAAAACCAATTTTTGCTAATCCATTGGAATTTAATGTTATTGATTTGTTAGTGGGTCTTTATGGTTATGCAATGCAAATCTATTTGAATTTTTCTGGTTATACTGATTTAGTGACAGCAATAGCTTTATTATTAGGTTTTCGTTTACCAATCAATTTCAACTTTCCTTATTTAGCTCTGAATTTACGTGAATTTTGGGAACGTTGGCACATCAGTTTATCGCATTGGATTCGTGATTATATTTATATACCACTAGGTGGTAGTCGAAAAGGATTTATTCGCACACAAATAAATGTCTTGTTAGCGATGTTATTATCTGGGTTATGGCATGGAGCAGGCATTAACTTTATCATTTGGGGTGCGTGTCATGGCATAGGTATTATTGCCCTTAATATTGGTGATCGTTATTTCGGTCGAAATTGGATAACTGCACGTTCACCAATAATAGCAAGGTTAATTACTTGGCATTATGTCTGCTTTACATGGCTATTTTTTAATAGTGAAAGTTTGCCTGATGCCATCGATTATTTAACTGCATTAACACATAACTTCTTTATTGAACCCAATTATATTGGTGCTTTTTTATTTATATGTATTATATTTTTTACTTATCCATTGTTTAAAAATATTCCTGATTGGTTTACTTTGCAATTAGGTAAAATAAAACCATGGTATTTGCCTTTTATTTTTATTTTGATATTGTGGGTTACTATATATATTGCACCATCAGGTGTGCCAAACTTTATTTATGCTAACTTTTAATTATGATGTTAATTCATTATGCTATATAAGAAATCGTTTTCTAAAAATAAGAAAAAAAACAGATCGAATGTGAAACGGCGACGTCATAATACGATCAATAAAAAAGAAGTAGCTAATAAGTCTTATAAAAAGAGAGATGTTGCGGTAAATATCAATACTTGTTTATCAGCAAGATATATTTTTATTTTATTGTTTGTAACTGGAATAGCTTTAATGGTGCTTTATTATAAATCAATACTGATTTATTGGCAGCAAACTTACCATTCTGATCTATTTCATTCTAATACTTTAATACAAGACTCTTTTCCAGAAGAACAAGGTGAAGAATCGAGTGAAGATGCTATAGCTCAAACCCAAGATTCAACTATAACAAAAGATAGTAAACATGAACCACAAGTTGATAAAAATGTAAATCCAATAGAGCAAAGCCATCCTGTTAAACCTATAATTATTCAACCTGATGCGATTAAACGATTAAGTAAAGATAAGATTAAAGATGAAATCTTACCAAAAGATAAATCATTATCAGATAAAAATAAACAGGTTGAAAGTAGTATTAAAAAACCACTTGAAAAATCTAACAAAGCGCCAACGTTATTACCAGCAAAAGAAAAAGATGAATTACCAAAAGTTCAAATACATGATGTCCCGTTGATTCATCAACCGTTGCCAATTGTTTTAACTGAAAATGATAAGGTTTTTTTTGCGGGTGACTCATTAATGCAAGGTGTTGCACCATATGTTAAAAAAATGTTATTCAAACAGTATAAAATAGAAAGTATAGATTTGAGTAAACAAAGCACCGGACTTGCTTATCCCAATGCTTTTGATTGGCCAAAAACTATTAGTGATACACTAGCCGACGATCCTACAATAAAGCTGCTTGTGGTTTTTTTAGGGCCTAATGACCCTTGGGATTTTCCCGTTAAAGGATACGCTAAATACGCGAAATTCAAATCTGAATTATGGGAAGAACAATACCGTTTACGTATAGCCAATATTTTGAGTAATGCTCGTGAACATCATATACAAGTGCTTTGGCTAGCTGCACCATGTATGCGTAAACCTAAATTAAATGATGGCATGGTTTACCTTAATACATTATATAAATCTGAGATTGACAAAACGCAACAGCATTTTTTAACAACCAATGAGTTACTTGGTTGTACATACGAAAAATTCAATAGTTTTATTGAAACAAATAATGAAAAAATAAAAGTAAGGGTGGATGATGGGGTTCATTTTACACCAACTGGCCAAAAAATTCTGGCAAAGGCCATTATGGAAAAAATAATTTTTAAAGAATTAGAGGGTACCCATAGTGATTAAGTTTTTAAAGTATATTCTAGCTATTATTGCGGTGACATTCACTGTTGGATGTAGTGTAGCAGAAAGTACGACCACAACAACTGTATCGGGGATTATTGATTTTGGCGATCCCAACGCTAAACAATTTGCAACACGGTTAAAATCGTTAGCAGCGAACAGAAATAGCGATGATGTTGTTAATATAACCCAATTTGGTGATTCGCATACCGCAGCAGATTTTTTCACTGGTGAATTTAGAACGTTAATGCAAGGCAAATATGGTGATGCGGGTATTGGCTGGATAACGCCTGTTGCAATTAAAGGACAAAGCCATGCAGCGGTTACCTGGAAAAATAAAAATTGGGATGTATTAAGTAGTAGAACACTAAGCAATTTAGATTTTCCTATGGGGGGGTTTATTGCCAAACCGTTGAAGGATTCTGCTGTAATACAAATTTCACCAAAATCATTAGCCAATAAAGATTGGCAAGTAAAATTCACTTTTAAAACATCAAAAAATACGCCTAATGTATTTGGAATTTATGATGTTAATAATAAAAAGATTAATTTTAATTATGTGCCTCAAGCGAATGTGTGGCAAACGGCTTCTATTGTGTCGAAAATGCCTTTAATGATAAAAGGGCAAAATGATGTTGAACTCGGTGGAATATGGTTAACGCGTTATCAACAACCTGGCGTAGTTGTATCGGCTATAGCCACTAATGGCGCTAAGCAAACCATATGGCAAAAATGGAGCCCTAATTGGTTTAAAGAATTAGCTTTATCAAAAACTGATTTAGTGATTCTTGAATATGGGACAAATGAGAGTTTTGATGAAACGTTAGATCCTACTGCTTATCGCAAAAATTTAGTGAATAGTATAAGACAAATTCGTAAATCTTTGCCTGATGCAACGATTTTATTAATGTCACCTCCAGATACCATGGCGAATGAAAAAGATACCCCGAAATCTTTTTCAACAATTAAAAATATTCAAAGACAAGTCGCTAAATCCGAAAAGACATTATTTTGGGATTGGCAACTGGCAATGGGGGGTAAATTTGCAGTTAAAGAGTGGCGACAGCGGGGACTGGCTCGTGCAGATTTAGTTCATCAAACATTACAAGGTTATAAAGAGAGTGCTCGAATGTTTTATGCTGATTTGAATGACTTTGTACAAAAAAAATAGACAAAATTTAAGACTAAAAAGGAATAACTAAGTTATGTCATCTCCAATTATTGTTGCTGTTGATTTTGCTGATGTTAAATCAGCATGGAATTTTATTGATCGTGTTGATCCAAAAGATTGCCGTCTTAAAATTGGCAAAGAGTTATTTACCCATGCCGGGCCTGAATTTATTAAACAAATTATGAATAAAGGCTTTGATATTTTTTTAGATCTTAAATTTCATGATATTCCAAATACGGTAGCTAAAGCCGTCTCTGCCGCTGCCGATTTAGGGGTTTGGATGACTAATGTACACGCAAGTGGTGGTGCTCGCATGATGCAAGCAGCAAAAGATGCACTTTATCCTTATGGTAAACAAGCACCAATATTAATTGCAGTGACAGTATTGACGAGTATGGAGTCTTCTGATCTTCAAGAAATTGGTATTCATGTTTCACCTTTAGAACAGGCGACAAAATTAGCTATACTAGCTAAGAATTGTGGCCTTGATGGCGTCGTATGTTCGGCGAAAGAAGTTCAAAGTTTTAGAACTCGGCTTGGCAGTGATTTTAAATTAGTTACTCCAGGTATTCGTCCAGCCGGTTCGACGCCAGATGATCAACGTCGTATCATGACGCCTCAACGAGCTCAAGCTGCGGGTGCTGATTATCTTGTCATTGGTCGACCAATTACTCAAGCTGAAGATCCTGCTAAGGCATTACAGTCCATTTTAACTACACTTGATTTAACTAAGAGCTAAGCAAAGCATGTCTGATAATCTAGTTGTATATTCAACCGATAAAGGTCGAATAAAACCGAAAGAGACACAATTATCTCGTGATAAAGGTGATGGTATTATTCGTATTCAACGGCAAACTTCGGGGCGTAAAGGCAAGGGTGTTTGTGTGATTTCGGGTTTTGATTTGGATGATGGCCAATTATCAAAGTTAGCAGCAGAACTTAAAAAACGCTGTGGTTGTGGCGGGTCTATCAAAGATGAAACCATCGAGATTCAAGGTGATAAACGAGATTTACTGAAAACATTGTTAGAAGAAAAAGGTTTTAAGGTAAAACTAGCAGGTGGTTAACGTTATTAGCTAAAAAAATAACTCCCATTGTGGGAGTTATTTAATTGCAATTAATTTGAGCGATATGTTCGCATTTTTTTGCTAATATCACGGCGTTCTTTAGAAATTTCAGCATTTTTGATAATATAATCATCAACACGATCATCATAGTCACTTTTCATGTTAGCAATAATCGCTTGAAGCTCTTCGTATGTCATATCAGGCTTAATATATTCACTTAAGTTTTCAAGTAATAGAACGCGTTTTTGGTTGTCACGAATCTTTTTCTCGTTGTCTGCTATTTCACGTTTTAATTTATTTAATCGACGTGATAGACGAATGTACTCTAAAACATCTTGAAACGATGGTGCGCTTGCTTTTTCCTTGTCCATCTGTAACCCCTTATTTCAAAAAAATGGAAAAATATATTAAAGGCAATTATATACTAATAATTTTTCAAGATCATATTAATTATATTTTTAATGTTGTTACGATGGTATGGTGATTTTATTTCGTCATTATGCTGTGATAGATATATTTATTTTTTATAGCTTTTATTTTGATTATTTTTATATTTAAATGCAGATAATTTTCGAAAAAAATTGATTAAAAAGATAAAAGTTAAAACAACTATTAAGAATTATTCCAAAATATTATACAATACCCCGATATTTCTAAAAGCGTATCAAATGAGAGAATCATAATGAGCTGGATTGAGAAAATTCTAAGTAAAAATAATATATCGTCAGATCATAAAAAAGCGAATATTCCTGGTGGTGTTTGGACCAAATGTAGTAACTGTGAGCAAATTATTTATCAAGCTGAATTAGATCGTAACTTAGAGGTATGTCCTAAATGCGATCATCATATGCATATTCCTGCACGTGTAAGATTATATCGGTTTTTAGATGAAGGTTCTGATGTTGAAATTGGATCTGAATTAGCGCCTAAAGATATTCTAAAATTTAAAGATACTAAAAAGTATAAAGATCGCTTATTAGCGGCTCAAAAAGAAACGCACGAAAAAGAAGCTATGGTTGTAATGAAAGGCACTTTATTGGGGATTCCTGTTGTGGTAGCTTGTTTTGAATTTGCTTTTATTGGTGGGTCAATGTCTTCTGTTGTAGGAGCTTTATTTACACGTGCAGCAGAACAAGCCATTGCTGATAAATGCCCATTAATTTGTTTTTCAACTAGTGGTGGTGCTCGCATGCAAGAAGCACTTTTTTCACTCATGCAAATGGCAAAAACAAGTGCAATTTTAGCTAAAATGCAAGATGAAGGTTTACCTTATATTTCGGTGATGACCGATCCTACTATGGGCGGCGTATCAGCAAGTTTAGCTATGCTAGGTGATATTAATATTGCTGAACCTAAGGCATTAATTGGCTTTGCTGGTCCCAGAGTCATTCAGCAAACTGTACGTGAAACCTTACCTGAAGGTTTTCAGCGTAGCGAATTTTTACTTGAAAAAGGCGCGTTAGATATGATCATTCATCGTAAAGACATGCGCTCTAAAATTGCCAGTTTATTAGCTAAATTAATGAAATTACCAAGCCCTTTTTATGATGTCACCAATAATGAGACAAATTAAGTGAGCATACAAAATACGAAACCTAATGCTAAGTCTGATTTACAATCATGGCTTAGTTATTTAGAGCAACTACACCCATTGACCATTGATTTGGGGTTAGATCGTGTTAGAGCCGTTGCTCAAAGGCTTAACTTATTACAACCAGCTCCTTATGTATTTACTGTTGCAGGAACAAATGGTAAAGGCACAACGTGTAAAACACTTGAAATGATATTGCTTGCAGCAGATATGCAAGTAGGTGTGTATAGTTCTCCTCACCTTTTACGTTTTACTGAACGCGTACGAATCAATAATCAAGAATCGACCGAGGCAGAAACAATAAATGCATTTATTGAAATTGAAAATGCTCGAGGTGATATATCACTGACTTATTTTGAATTTGCAACACTTGCGGCTTTATATCAATTTAAGCAAGCCAATTTAGATGTTGTTATTTTAGAAGTCGGGTTAGGTGGGCGTTTTGATGCGACTAATATTGTTGATGCTGATGTGGCTATTATTACTTCGATAGCTATAGATCATGTCGATTATTTAGGTAATACTCGTGAAAGCATTGGTCGAGAAAAAGCAGGTATATTTAAGCCTAAAAGTATTGCTATTGTTGGGGAGCCAGACATTCCTCAATCAATTTTTGATGTGGCAAATACTGTCGATTGTCCTTTATATGCGGTAAACCAAAATTGGTCTTATGAGCAAAAAGATAAAAATGTTTGGGAATTTTATTCTGACAAATATCAATATTCATCTTTAGTGACTCCTCATGTGCCGTTAGCAAATGCAGCCACTGCTATTGCAGCCCTAAATTATTCATCATTTAAGATTGCTGAGCAACAAATAAATGAAGGATTAGGTAAAGCAAGCCTAACGGGACGATTTCAAATTGTAAAAACTCATCCACTTGTTATTTTAGACGTTGCACATAATCCTCATGCAGCTCATTATTTAGCTAATCAGTTAAATTCTTTAAAAACCGAAAATAAGGATATTGGTCGAGTCATGTTTGTAATTGGCATGTTGAAAGATAAGGATATCAAAGGTACATTGTCGTTATTAAATGGAGATGCTTGGTATTGTGCATCACTTTATGGCGATCGAGGATGTGGTTGTGATGTATTAAAACAATATTTAGTCGAGAATAATGCCCAAAACGTTTTAACATTTGATCATGTTTGTGATGCTTACCGAGCAGCACTTCAAGATGCTCTAAAAAATGATATTATTGTGGTATGTGGATCTTTTCATACGGTATCTGCAGTCTTAGCTGAAATTGATGATTAATTTTATGGAAAATAAAAAAAATAATAATAGCACTCCAAATAGGGTTCGAAATCGATGGGTCGGTTTTGCTACTTTATTGTTAATTTTAGCAGCAGTAGCGCCATCGATTTTAACCGATAAATCCAATTTACCCATTTCTTCAACGCCTATTTTACAACCTGAAATTGTTAACCAGCAAAATCAAGTTATGACATCACCAACTGAATCTGGAAGCCAACTTGGTAATCCAAATAATGAGGTTGCTGATATTCCTTATATTCCGGAAGATGACCAAAATTCAAATACATTATCTTCAAATAATATTTCAACAAATGATGATAGTGTTTCATCAGTAAATAATAAGTCAGTTGTATCAAGTCAAGAAACTAAACCTTACATGATTCAACTTACTGCGTTAAAAAATAGACAAAAAATAGAAGAGCTTGTAGCTTTATTACGATTAAATAACTATAACGTTAGGCTAATTCCCAAAAATCCTGAACCCAACCAGCTTATTAAATTGCAGATTGGGCCTTACGCTAAAAGAGAACAAGCAGAACAAGTTATTGTTGATCTAGATACTTTGACAAAACTTAAAGGTATTATAGTGGCTAACTAAATACAGTAACTATAATAAAATAAATTCTTAACATAAGATTGTGAGTGATTATGATGATGAATTGGGTTGATTTTACGATTATTGGGGTCATTGTTTTTTCTGCATTAATTAGCATTGTTCGAGGTTTTGTTCGAGAAGCGTTATCCCTTATCAGTTGGATACTTGCTTTTTTTATTGCTAGCCGATTTTATTCTCATATTACCCAGTATTTGACCTATTTTGATAGTGATGTGGTTAAAATTGCGGTTGCTATTGCTATTTTGTTTATTGCTACATTATTAGTTTGTACTATAGTGTCTTATATTATTGGTCAGTTGGTTCAAAAAACGGGGTTATCAGGTACAGACCGCGTTTTAGGAATTTGTTTTGGTGTGTTACGTGGTATTTTAGTCGTTGCTGCAGTACTTTTCTTTATTGATACTTTTACTCCTTTATCACAATCTCAATATTGGACTCAGTCTCAGCTTATTCCACATTTTCATTTTATTATTCGTTGGTTTTTTGATTATATCCAAAATTCGTCTTCTTTTTTAGCGCATTAGATTTGAGGTAATTGTTATATGTGTGGTGTAGTTGGTATTGTAGGATGTAGTACAGTTAATCAATCAATTTATGATGCTCTAACGGTGTTACAACATCGAGGGCAAGATGCGGCCGGAATCGTTACTATTGATGAACAAAATCGCTTTCGTCTACGTAAGGCTAATGGTTTGGTTAAAGATGTTTTTCAAGAACATCATATGCAACGACTTCAAGGCAAACTGGGTATAGGTCATATTCGTTACCCTACAGCAGGTAGTTCTAGTCCATCCGAAGCTCAACCCTTTTATGTTAATTCACCTTACGGTATTGCGCTTGCGCACAATGGAAATTTGACTAATACCGACCAATTACGCCATAAAGTATTTGAACTTGCACGCCGCCATATCAATACTAATTCGGATTCAGAAGTCTTATTAAATATTTTAGCTAATGAACTGGATAAATTTCCAACTTACCCGTTAACGGCTGATAATATCTTTCAGGCTGTTCATCAAGTACATAATATTATTCAGGGTGCTTATGCCTGTGTTGCTATGATTATTGGACATGGACTTGTTGCTTTTCGTGATCCATATGGTATTCGTCCTTTAGTGATAGGAAAACGCGTACTTGATAATGGTAAAACTGAATATATGGTTGCGTCAGAAAGCGTTGCATTAGATATTCTTGATTTTGAATTGATGCGTGATGTTGAACCAGGGGAAGCTATTTACATTACCCAAGATGGCCAATTTTATGCACAACAATGTGCAGATAACCCCCAATATTATCCATGTATTTTTGAATATGTCTATTTTGCCCGACCTGATTCGCTAATGAATGGGGTATCTGTTTATCAATCTCGCATTTTAATGGGGCAAAAGTTAGGTCAAAAAATAGCGAGAGAATGGAAAGATATCGATATTGATGTCGTTATTCCCATTCCTGAAACCTCATGTGATGCTGCGCTCGAAATTGCACGCATTTTAAATAAACCTTATCGACAAGGATTTGTTAAAAATCGTTATATTGGTCGTACATTTATTATGCCAGGGCAAAGTGCACGTAAACTTTCAGTAAGAAGAAAGCTCAACGCCAATCGTATAGAATTTGAAGGAAAAAATGTTCTTCTGGTAGATGATTCAATTGTACGAGGCACTACGTCAGAAAAGATACTTCAAATGGTACGCTCTTGTGGTGCTAAAAAAGTGTATTTGGCTTCGGCTGCACCAGAAATAAGACACCCTAATGTTTATGGCATCGATATGCCTGTTGCCAGAGAACTTATTGCTTATAATCGTAACGTTGATCAAATCGCTAAAGATATTGGTGCAGATAAACTTATTTTCCAAAACCTTGATGATTTAATTGCTGCGATACGAGAATTAAATCCTAACATTACTCATTTTGAATGTTCGGTCTTTGATGGCAAGTATATTACTCAAGGTATAAATGATACTTATTTGTCACTTTTAGAAAAAAAACGCAACGATGATAAAAAAGTGTTTTGCCAAAAGGAATCGGAAAATTTAGAAATTTATAATGAAGATCAATCGTATAATTGATCAGTTGAAGACATCTCAAAAACAGATAAATTTTTGCTAATTTGTCTGTTTTTTTTATTTATTTTCTATTATTCCCTCTCGATTTTTTTCAATAACAAAAAAGTCATAAAAATAATATTCATATAAATCAATTAATTATAATTTTATGTAAAAGAGCCTTTTAATAATTAAATAATATTAATTACTTGAAAAAAAACAATATTTAATATTTTTACAAAAAAAAATCAAAAAAAAATTATAAAATCATTTTGATAAATGACAGTTTTGTAATATGATCCTACCCAATAAGAGGTTTTGTAAAAAAATCCACAATCTTTAAATAAATTTAAGTATAGAAAAACAATAAATTTGAACTGTAAGTGTACAAGGTTTAATTATAACTATGCTTATTTAGAATAAAAATAACTTGTTACTTTGTAGCAATGTTGCCGGTGAAATATAAGGAATAATTAAGATGAGAAACAATCTTAATTTAAAAGTTATCTCTGCACTAATTGTTATAGCTCTAGGTTGTCAAACAACATGGGCTACGGGTAGTAACACTTCTAGCCCAGTAACTGCTGTTGATAGCAATAAGATAATTGAGTTAAAAGATGGTACTAAAGTTCGTGAAATGGTGAATAACCAACAACGCAGCTTATATCAAATTGCTTTACTAAGTAGTATATCTATTGCTGAATTAAGAGCAATGAACGCTGGTCGTTATGACAAGAAAGATGTGGTTGAGATTGGCGAACGATTGGTTCTTCCTGAAAATTCGCCATTATTACCAGCAATAAAGAAAGTGGATCCTGATAGCCAAAATAAATATGCTAATCTGCCTAAATTAGGATCCGATGATACATATGATCCTAAAGTGGATAGAAGTGCTTTAGCCAGCCAAGTTGCATCAACAATTCAAACTTTAGCAAGTCAAGATTGGAAACAGATAACCTCTCCAGATAATGGCGGTTTGTCAGGTCATATAAAGAGTAAAGCTAAAGATTATGCTGAGGATTATGTCCGCGGTGGTGTTAGAAACCAAGTTGTTGATCCAATCAAAAGTGCAGCACAAGACTTTTTAGGTCGTTTTGGTACTGCGCAATTGCAATTCGATTTAAGCGATAAAGGTACGTTTAATAACGTCAATCTTAAATTGTTTAGCCCTTGGTTGGATACAGAAGATACGTTGATATTTACTCAACTTTCGTTTCAAGAATATGAACATAATCGGCGTATTGGTAACTTTGGTATAGGTCAACGTTGGGATGTAGCAGATAAAAAGTGGTTATTGGGTTATAACGTATTTTTCGACCATGATTTTCAACGATCTCATAACCGTTTAGGGGTAGGTGCTGAAGCTTGGACCGATTACATGAAGTTTGCTGTTAACTATTATCATCCATTATCAGATTGGAAAGAATCTAAAGACTTTGATGATTATTTAGAACGTGCAGCTAGAGGATTTGATATCCGTTTCCAAGGCTATTTACCTCAATATCCACATCTTGGTGGTTCTTTAATGTATGAACAATACTATGGTGATAAAGTCGCATTGTTTGGAAAAGATAATTTGCAAAAAGACCCAAGAGCAATCACGGCTAGTATTGATTATACGCCAGTTCCGCTTTTTACGATCAAAGCTGAACATAAGCGTGGACAAGATAATAAAAAGGCAACTAAAGCTGAATTGACGATGAACTATCGTATTGGTACACCTTTAAAAGATCAGTTGGATCCTGATATGGTTCAGGCTGCTCGTTCAGTTAAAGGTAGCCGTTATGATCTTGTCGATCGTAATAACTATATTGTACTTGAATATAAAGATAAAAAAATGAGCGTCGATCTAGGACTTGAAGCACTTCAGTTACTTGAAGGTGAGTCTTACGGCGTTACTATTGGTGTACATAATGCTAAAGGTTTAAATAGCCTTTCATGGTCTGGTGACATGATGGAAATTGATGCTGGAGGCGGCTTTCTATGCTCTACTGTTGGAATATGTACAGCTTCTAGTTGGATGACGCCTCCTGCTGATACAAATAATTGGAAGATTGTCGCGCCGAATTATGTTGATGCAAACGGTCAGCGTCACCCAATCAGTACTAATGGTAAATATACTTTATCTGTTACAGTGACTGATGGTAAAGGTAAATCGGCGACATCTAACTCTGTTACTTTCGAAGTTTTGCCTAATCCTTCAATGCGCAAAATTGGAGTTTGGGCTGTAGATAAAGGTGGGAATAAAACTGCTTTAGCAATGAATCCAGCAGATGGGCAAAGTGCAATAACCGTATTAGCAACGTTAGTTAAACCAAAGGTTATTAATGGTTCAATTACCTCTGCACAAGATGTAATAGGTTTTAGTGATGATGATTTAATGAATCGTATTCCAGAAACTTTTGATGCAGTATTAAAAGGCTGGACAGCGACTAGTAATGGTAAAAAAATTAGTTTAATTAATGGTGTTTCTGGTAATGTTAACTCTTGTCCGACACAAGAACCTTGTATTATTGTTAAAGGGTTTGAAAAAGTAAAAATGGGACAAAAAGCTTCTTCCAAGTCAGCAACAGCAGCAGGTACAGAGGTCATAGGTGATAGTTATCTTTTAGATGTTGCTTCTAACATTGAAGGTGTTGTTGAGTTTTCTATCACAATTGATCAGTTTGGGACATCGTTCAATAAAGCGATCGTAGATTTCTCTGGCGGTAAAGCAGGAATAGTAAAAGTTTATCGTAGTGATGGTGTATTAGTAGCAAGAAGCGAAGGTCATCTTCTTCAATTTGATCCAAGCGGTCCAAATGAGTGGAAAGTTGATTCTGAATATTATGTAAAAGCTTATCCTATGGGTTACGAAGATGAAGCGCATGAAATTAAAAATCCATTTATAATTTGGTCATTAGTGGGTTCAAATGAGCTTGCATGTCCTGGTAGTAAGGCAACAAGTGCATTACCAGATTTTGTGAAGAACCCTAATGGACCTTGGTTTAATGTCGCTATGGGTGTTGATGCTCATTACACATTAAGAAGTTTAAGAACACAAAGTTATGCGTCTTCTGGAATGAGTATTGAAAAGAGTGAAGGAGCGCCGACTTATTTGAATTTAGCAACACTTAATGCATCGCCATTAGCTTGTGCTGGGGATCAAGGGTTTAAATTGCAAGTCGTTGTTAATTAATAATAGATTTTAGGTTGTCGAAGTTAATCGGCAGCCTATTACTGGGAACACCAACCAAAGTGGTGTATTTATATAAATACAACATGTTAATTTAGAAATAAAATAGGAAGTTAAACATGAAAAATTTAACGTTAAAAAAAGTCGCATTCGGCTTATTATTAGCTGGTTATGCTTCAAGTAGTGCATTTGCTGCTGTACTAACAGCAGAGACATCAGCGCCAATTCACGGTAATGCGCCAATACTTTCAAAGACAAGTGCGGATGTAGATCATACTGTGTCCTTAACAATTACAACTGATGCCGCAGGTCTAACACCAATTGCAGATACAGATCAGGTTAAAGTTGGTCAGTATTTTAAAATTTCATATAATTTGAAAGATAAAGATGGTGATGTTGATAATAAAAACATTGAAAAAACAGTTACTTTTTTCGTCAGACAAAAAGATGCTACTGGTAATTTTGGTGATTGGAAAAAAATCAATACACTTGAAGGTTTAACATCAACAGCAACAAAAAATGTAAATGGTGTGTCTGAAGGTACAATTATATTCAAGATCAATAGTGAATTTAGTGGTGCTGATGAAATTGGTTTCACCTTACAAGAACAGACAGAATTTGGTTTACCAAATACGAATAAATGGTTGAACGTATCTGATATCTGGTCAAAAGTGCCACCTGAAGTTGATAATAATCAGCCAACAAAACCTTCAGAGGAAAAACATGGTCCTGGTGATACCCCTCCTAGTAAAGGTCCTATTATCGATGATGGCTATAGAGTTGGTATTTTCAAATATGGTACTGACGGTAGTTTAGATTTAACTGTTAACTATACAGTTAAACCTGCGACAGGCGATGCACCAACACCTAAATATGGCGAAAAATATGGTGCTGTAGTATGGGACGACGCAAACAAAAACAATATTCCTGATGCAGGTGAGTTAGTGAAAACATCTTCGTATACATACACTTGGACGCTATCTAATGATCCAGCAGCAACAGCTGATTATCAGGATGCTGTAACTACTGAAGCTTTAACCGGAACCACTACTACAACAGGTACGAATGATACAATCTATTTAGGTAGTGAAGACGGTGCCAAGAATAATAATGAGCTTTATAACACTAAATACAAAGCTGGTGCGCAAGGTTACTTGTTGAAAGTTGCAACAGACAGATAATATTATTCGTATTGAATTAATATAGTTCTGTTTTTTAACAGATTAAAAACCACTCTTATGAGTGGTTTTTTTATTAGTTTTTTGTAAGTTACTATCTTTATAGCATGCTATTTCTATTATAGAATAAATATCACAATCACTTATTTGATAATATTATGATCATTCCTTGGCAAGAACTAGATTCAAATACGCTGAATAATTTAATTGAATATTTTGTGTTACGTGAAGGTACGGATTACGGTTTGCAAGAAATATCACTTATAGAAAAAGTAGATAATGTTAAATCTCAATTGATTGCGGGAAAAGCGGCAATTTTTTGGTCTGAACTGCACCAAACGATCGACATCAAGCTTGTTAAATAATCACTAAATTCCTTATAGCTTAGTATATAATTTATCGCTCAACTTTGTTATAGTGTGTAAATTGGAAATTGGATTGAGAGGAAGGAATAATGATTGGTAAACAGCACACGGATACAACATTAGAATGGTTTTTATCGCATTGTCATATTCATAAGTATCCCGCCAAAAGCACTCTCATTCATCAAGGCGAAAAAGCAGAAACTCTCTATTACATTGTAAAAGGCTCTGTTGCGGTATTAATTAAAGATGATGAAGGCAATGAGATGATTTTATCTTATTTGAATCAAAATCAATTTTTGGGCGAATTAGGTTTGTTTGAAGAAGGTACAGAACGAAGCGCTTGGGTTAAAGCTAAAACAAGTTGTGAAGTGGCCGAAATTTCTTACAAAAAATTTAAGCAACTTGTTCAAGTCAATCCTGATATTTTAATGCGACTTGCAAGTCAAATGGCAAGCCGTTTACAAGTAACATCAGAAAAAGTGAGTAATTTAGCCTTTCTAGATGTTGCTGGTCGCATTGCGCAAACGCTATTAAATCTAGCCAAACAACCCGATGCAATGACTCATCCCGATGGTATGCAAATCAAAATTACCCGTCAAGAAATAGGTCAAATTGTTGGCTGTTCGCGTGAAACTGTTGGTCGAATTTTAAAAATGCTAGAAGACCAACATTTAATTTCAGCACATGGTAAAACCATTGTGGTTTATGGAACCCGTTAATTGATGATGGCTATATTTGATCAAAACATTTATAAAAAGCTATATATGGATTGGCATGTCTCATGATTCAACAAAGATCTATTCCCAATCATGTAGCAATTATTATGGACGGTAATGGTCGTTGGGCCCAACAACGAGAGCAGTTACGCGCAGTTGGGCATAGGGCTGGTTTAAAAGCTGTTCGTAAAATTGTCAGTTATGCATCAACCTTAGGTGTTAGAGCTTTGACTTTATATGCATTTAGTAGTGAAAATTGGAAGCGTCCTCAAAATGAAGTTTCAGCATTACTTTCACTTTTTATTTACGCGTTAAATCGTGAAATGAAAAGTCTGCATAATAATAATGTGAAGTTAAATATTATTGGTGATATTTCGCAATTTAATGAACGATTGCAAACTATGATCATTAAAGCGGAACAACTAACAAAAGACAATTCTGGGTTAGTATTGAATATTGCAGCTAATTATGGTGGGCGATGGGATATTATTCAATCAACGAAAAAAATGGTTAAACATGTTTTAGATGGAAAAATCACTTTAGATGATATTACCGAAACATACTTTGCTTCACAAATAAGTATGAACGAATTACCCGATGTCGATCTCGTTATTCGCACTGGCGGTGAGTATCGAATTAGTAATTTTTTGTTATGGCAAATAGCATATTCAGAATTTTATTTTACTGATGTTTTATGGCCGGATTTTGATCAAGCTTTATTTGATAAAGCAATTGATGTTTTTAATACCCGAGAACGACGTTTTGGTGGTATTCAAGCAGAGGAACATTCATGTTAATTCAACGATTATTGGCTGCAATTGCGCTCATTCCACTTGTGTTAATTATACTTTTTTTTGCTCCATTATCCGTTTTTGTTGTTATTATGATGATAATTGGTGGTATCGCTGCATGGGAGTGGGCTCAATTCTTACATATTACTAACCAACAAAATAAATTGTTATTTGCTCTTCTAATTGTAGTGATATTGGCTGTACTTTATTTTATTCCAATTCCAATTGAATTAAAAATAACACTCTATAGCGTAATATTATCATTATCCATTATTTGGTGGTTAATTGCACTGATTTTAGTTATGACTTATCCCAAAACTGCACATTATTGGTTTAATTCAATTACATTAAAATTACTGTTTGCTTTTTTTACATTAGTGCCTTTTTTCCTTGGTATGGTGGGGTTAAGGTCGGTCAATTATAGTTCAAATTGTTATACAGGAGCGACTTTGTTGTTATATGTATTTGTTCTTGTATGGGCTACCGATACAGGCGCATATTTTGCTGGACGAAGTTTTGGAAAAAGAAAATTGGCACCAAAAGTTTCACCCGGTAAAACAGTAGAAGGATTTATTGGTGGAGTAAGTCTGGCAGTGGTTATTAGTGTTCTTGCTTATTTTTCGAATCTTATTAATATTAAATTTAATGTATTTTTTATTAGTTCATTATTGGCAATTTTGGTTTCAGTATTAGGTGATCTCACTGAAAGTATGTTTAAACGAGAAGCAGGTATAAAAGATAGTGGCAATCTGATACCTGGTCATGGTGGTCTTTTAGATCGAATAGATAGTTTAACAGCTGCGGTGCCTATTTTTACTGTATTATCTTTGCATTTACTATAAAAAGGTTATAGATTTTGCTTTGGTCACTGTTGTTATTTATCATTACTATCAGTATATTAGTGACTATACATGAATTCGGCCACTTTTTTGTAGCTCGTTTATGTGGAGTTCGTGTTGAATGTTTTTCCATTGGATTTGGAAAAAAAATATGGTCGCATAAATTTTCAAGTGGAACTGAATTGGTTATTGCTATGATTCCTCTTGGTGGTTATGTTAGAATGCTAGATGGAAGATCGAAAGAATTAGCAACCATTGATAAAAGCTCGGCTTTTGATAATAAAAAACTATGGCAAAGAGCTGCAATCGTATTTGCAGGTCCTATAGCTAATTTTGTTCTAGCGGCAGTAATTTATTGGGGTATTTTTTTACTTGGTGTGACAGTTTATCCTGTCAAAATTAAAGAAACGATACCCAATACGCCAGCATCGACAATAAATCTACCGGTCGATGCAGAGTTGAAAAAAGTAAATGATATTCAGATAGACAGTTGGAATGATGT
Source organism: Gilliamella sp. B2838 (assembly GCF_026536185.1). Lineage (NCBI taxonomy): Bacteria > Pseudomonadati > Pseudomonadota > Gammaproteobacteria > Orbales > Orbaceae > Gilliamella > Gilliamella sp. B2838. Next base: position 60,247 of record NZ_JAFNOO010000007.1, on the reverse strand, counting down.
AAATCTAGCTCTGATGTCGGTTATGGGGCAACATAATGTGTCTTTAATTTACTTAGTATCAACCAAAAATAGTACAGACGAAATTAGAAAAACTGTCGATATTAGCCATTGGCGATTTGATGTAGAGAAAGAATCAGCAATTACAACATTTGGTTTTATTCCTAAAGCGTTGGAAATTTATCCAATTGTGAGTAAAATTGTGCCAGAATCTGCAGCAGAAAAAGCAGGATTACAAATTGGTGATAAAATTATCAGTTATAATAATAAACTTTATACTAATTGGGATGATTTTTCAGCTGAGATAAAAAAAGCAAATAAACTAACATTGAAGGTCGAACGGAAGAATCATGATGTTGAACTGCTTCTTACACCGACCATTCAAAAAAATGGAGAGGGTGTAGCGGGTTTATATCCTTCTTCAAACGCGGTAGTTAAGCAGTATGGTTTTTTTGAAGGATTAGGTAAAGGCATTGAGCAAACAGTATTAACAACAAAATTAACTGTAGGTTCACTTTATCAGCTAGTGACAGGTGTTATTGGGCTTAAGCATTTATCTGGACCAATAACGATAGCAAAAAGCGCAGGGCAAACAGCAAGTTATGGTTTCACACCTTACTTATACTTTCTTGCTTTTATCAGTGTAAGTTTGGGGGTTATCAATCTTGTTCCATTACCAATGCTAGATGGCGGTCACCTTGTCTTATTATTATGTGAAAAGATTAAGGGAAAAGCTTTATCTAATATAACTCAGGAACGATTATTTCGTATAGGGTTTTTATTATTAATGGTAATAATGGGAATTGCACTATTTAATGATGTTTTACGATTGTGATGGGATGAGGTTATAAACATTTACAATGAAAATAAATAAATTACTTATAGCATCTTTGCTGTTTAGTACCACAGCGGTATACAGTTCTAACGCATTTTGTGTTGATGATTTTGTGGTAAAGGATATTAAATTCGAAGGATTACAACGGGTTACTCCGGGAGCGGCATTGCTTGAAATGCCTGTTCAAGTTGGTGATTATGTGAATGAGGCCGATCTAGGGCGTATCATCAAATCACTTTATGCGAGTGGCAATTTTGAAAACATTAGTGTTTCTCGTGATGGTGATCGATTAATTGTTCATGTTCAAGAACGGCCAACTATTGCAAGTATTACTTTTTCTGGTAATAAATCAGTCAAAGATGACATGTTAAAAAAGAATTTAGATAGTTCTGGAATTCGAGAAGGTGAAGCGTTGGATCGTACAATGCTTTCAGGAATAGAAAAAGGGCTAGAAGACTTTTACTATAGTGTCGGTAAATATAACGCAAAAATCAAAGCTGTTGTTACACCATTATCTCGAAATCGTGTTGATCTGAAATTAGTTATTGCAGAAGGAAAATCCGCATTAATCGATCAAATCAATATTGTCGGTGCGAAAGCTTTTTCTTCTGAAGAGCTTATTGCCCGTTTTTCTTTGCGAGATGAAGTTCCTTGGTGGAATATGCTTGGTGATCGTAAATATCAAAAACAAAAATTAGCTAACGATCTAGATGAATTACAAAGTTTTTACCTCAATCGTGGATATGCTCGATTTAATATTGAATCAACTCAAGTAAGTTTAACGCCAGATAAAAAAGGCATTTACGTCACCATTAATATTCATGAAGGTGAGCAGTACAAACTATCAGGCCTTGATTTTAAAGGCAATTTCGCTGGTCATAAAGATGCTATTGCTAAAATAGCAAAAGAAAACGTAACAATTGGTGAGCTGTATAACGGCAAAAAAATTACCGATGTTGAAGATAACATTAAACGTTTACTTGCTAATTTTGGTTATGCTTATCCCCGAGTGGCTATCCAACCAGAGATGGATGATGCCAACCATCAGGTCAAATTAACTGTCATGGTTGATGTAGGCCAACGTTATTATGTTCGTAATATTAAAATCGTTGGTAACACTGTTACTAGTGAGAGTGTTGTTCGTCGTGAACTTCGTCAAATGGAAGGGGCTTGGTTAAGTAACGGTTTAGTGGAACTAGGTAAAGATCGATTAAATCGACTTGGCTTTTTTGATACAGTCGAAGCAAACACTGAACGCGTTCCGGGCGTTGATGATCAAGTTGATATCATTTATAAAGTGAGTGAACGCAATACGGGTAGTATCAAATTTGGTGTTGGTATTGGCTCAGATAGTGGAATAAGTTTCAATGCTGGTATTTCACAAGATAACTGGTTAGGTACAGGTAACAGTGTATCGTTTGATGTGAATACTACAGATACTGACAAAACTGCATCTATCTCAATTGTTGACCCATATTTTACGGTGGATGGTGTTAGTTTAGGTGGAAGTATTTATTATAATACCTATAAAGCTGATGATGATAAAGATGAATCAGAATATTCGAGTAAAACATGGGGAGCCGCAGCTAATTTAGGTTTTCCAATTAGTGAGAACAATTTTGTTCGTTTTGGTACCGAATACGCAAATCATAAATTATCAGATATGAAAGCCCAATATGGTATGTGGCGATATTTTGATAAAATGGGTGAAAAAACAAAAGACAAACATTCTATATCGTTTGATACCAATGACTTATTATTAAATGCGTATTGGACTTATAATTCGTTAGATCGTGGTTTCTTCCCGACCGATGGTTTAAAAGTGACGGCTAACGCTAAAATTTCTGCACCAGTATTTGATAACCGTTTTTACAAGCTAGTTACTGATGCATCGTATTATTTACCATTTGATTCTGAACATCATTGGGTCTTTTTAACTCGTGGCCGTTTAGGTTATGGTAATGGTCTTGGCGGTAAAGAATTACCATTTTATGAGAACTTCTATGCTGGTGGTTCAACAGTACTTCGTGGTTTTAAATCAAATACCGTTGGTCCTAAGGCTGTATATTTCAATAACAGTAAAGGCTGTAGTGGTTTAGATGATACAAGTACATGTACAAGGTCTAAAGATGCGGTTGGTGGTAATGCTATTGCTTTTGCTAGTACTGAATTAATAGTGCCAACACCATTCATTGGTGAAAAATATGTAGATAATGTTCGTACCTCTGTATTTTTTGATGCTGGTACAGTATGGGATACCGAATGGGACTTTAAAGGACATAATATTCCGGATTATAGCTCTCCATCTGATATAAGAATGTCAGCGGGTTTAGCTGTGCAATGGATGTCCCCTTTAGGACCATTAGTCTTTTCTTATGCACAGCCGTTTAAAAAATATAATGGAGACTCGGCTCAACAGTTCCAGTTTAATATAGGATCGACATGGTAATGCCATGTCAAAATTAATAAATAGACATAGGTGATAAAAGTGAAAAAAATTATTTCAGTTCTAGGTATAAGTGCTGCATTATTGTTTACAGGTATGGCAAATGCAGAAGTGAAAATTGGTGTGGTTGATGTTATGTCAGTTTTACAAAAAATGCCACAACGAGAAACAGTAGGTAAAGCATTAGATAAGGAATTTGAAGCAAGAGCTAAATCTCTGCAAGACGAAGAAAAGAAAGCAGGAGATGCTGCTGCTCGTCTCAAAAAAGATGGTCTGACTTTATCTGCTTCTGAAAAAACTAAATTAAACAAAACAATTTCTGATTTTGAAAACAAAGCTAAAGCATTTTCAGCTGATTATCGTAAACGTGAAACAGAAGAAGCCGGCAAATTATTAACTAAAATTCAAGAAGCGGTTAAAGACATTGTTACTACTGAAAAGTACGATATCATTTTAAAAGCTGAAGCGACATTATCAGCATCAGATGCTGTAGATATCACAAATAAAGTATTGGAAAAGGTTAGTAAATAATGTCAGCTTTTTGTTTAAAACAACTAGCTCAACAGCTTGATGCGAAGTTACATGGTGATGGTGAATTATCCATCACCGGTATTGCTTCAATGCAAAGTGCAAAATCAGGACAAATTACTTTTTTGTCTGATAAAAAATTGCAAAGTAACTTATTAGAATGCAAAGCTTCTGCTGTTGTGATGACAGAGGATAGTCTTGAATATTGGAAGGGTGCTGCTCTAATTGTCAAAAATCCCTATCTCGCTTATGCAAAATTAGCTCAGTTACTTGACAGTACACCTGTACCCGCTGAAGGTATAGCAACGACTGCTGTAATAGATCCAACAGCAAAATTAGGTACTAATATTTCGATTGGCGCAAATGCTGTTATCGAAAGTGGTGTTGTACTTGGTGATAATTGCATTATTGGTCCTGGTTGTTTTATAGGAAAAAATACGACGATTGGCTCAGGGACAAAATTATGGGCTAATATCTCTGTATATCATAATTGTATAATTGGTGATAATTGTTTAATTCAATCCGGTACCGTCATTGGTGCAGATGGATTTGGATACGCTAATGATCGCGGTAAATGGATTAAAATCCCACAATTAGGTCGGGTTATCATTGGTAACAATGTAGAAATTGGTGCTTCAACAACAATTGATCGTGGTGCACTTGATGATACAGTAATTGGTGATGGCGTGATTATCGATAACCAATGCCAAATTGCGCATAATGATGTAATCGGTGATCATACTGCGGTCGCTGGTGGCGTTATTATGGCGGGAAGTTTAACTATTGGTCGTCACTGTATGATTGGTGGAGCGAGCGTCATTAACGGGCATATGGAAATATGTGATCAAGTTACCGTAACAGGAATGGGAATGGTTATGCGCCCTATTAAAGAGCCTGGCGTTTACTCATCAGGGATCCCATTACAAGAAAATAAAGTATGGCGAAAAACCGCTTCATTGGTATTACATATTGATGAAATGAATAAACGTTTGAAAGCGCTTGAGAAGAAACTATTAAATGTCTCGACGTAGGCGATTACGGTCGGTATAATGCTTGCCTATTTTATCAATTTTTTTAGCTCAATTATTAAGTTAAACTAATTTTGAGCAGATATTATTTAATAATTTTGAGGTATGAAGATGCAAGTTTCGGTAGAAACAACACAGGGTTTAGGTCGACGTTTATCAATTACAATTAAAGCAGAAGACATTAAAAAAGCGGTTGATAAAGAACTCATTAATACGGCAAAAAAAGTACGTATTGATGGCTTTCGTAAAGGAAAAGTACCTTTAAAAATTGTTGAGCAGCGTTATGGGGCTTCTATTTTACAAGATGCATTAAGTGATTTAATGCAACGAAATTTTGTTGATGCAATTATTCAAGAAAAAATCAATCCAGCTGGCGCACCAACTTATTCTCCTACTCAGTTTAAAGAAGGGCAAGATTATACTTATACGGTTGAATTTGAAGTTTATCCTGATGTTAAAATTAAAGATTTAGATAAAATTGAAGTTGAAAAACCTGTCGCTGAAGTAAATGATGCTGATATTGATACAATGATCGAGACTTTACGTAAACAACAAGGCACTTGGAAAGAGGTAGATCAATCTGCACAAGAACAAAATCGTGTTACTTTAGATTTTGTTGGTCAAGTTGATGGTAGTGAATTTGAAGGTGGAAAAGCGGATAATTTTACTCTAGTTTTAGGTCAAGGTCGTATGATTCCTGGCTTTGAAGATGCAATTGTTGGTCATAAAGCTGGTGATAAATTTGATATTAACGTCACTTTCCCTCAAGACTATCATGCTGAAAACTTAAAAGGTAAACCGGCTGTTTTTGCTGCGACCTTAAACAAAGTTGAAGAGCTAGAACTACCTGAATTAAATAAAGACGTTATCAAACGATTTGGTATTGCTGATGGTACTGTTGAAAGTTTACGTGCAGAAGTGCGTAAAAATATGTTACGTGAGCTTAATGCAACTATTCGTAACAAAATAAAAGCTCAAGTCATTGATGGTTTAGTTAAAAATAATGAAATTGATGTTCCTAATGCCTTAATTGAGCGCGAAATTGATGTATTACGCCAACAAGCAGTCTCTCGCTTTGGTGGTAATGTGAAACAAGCAATGGAATTACCTAAAGAACTTTTTGAAGCAGAAGCGAAACGTCGCGTATCGGTGGGATTACTATTTGGTGAAATCATTGAAAGTAATAAACTTAAAGCTGATGAAACACGAGTGAAATCATTAATTGATGAAATTGCAACAGCTTATGAAGATCCAAAAGAAGTCATAGAATATTATCATAAAGATAAAAAAGCTATGGATAACCTTCGTTCTGTAGCATTAGAAGATCAAGTTGTTGATTTATTATTAGCTAGCGCTAAAGTAACAGATAAAAATTACTCATTTTCTGAATTAATGAATCAACAAGTAGCTTAGTTTTTTTTATTATCTGTTTCATTTAATCAAAAAGATCACTTTAGAGCCCAAATAAGGATTGTCTGTTTGGGCTATTTTGTTTAATTAGGAGATGAAAATGCCTTTAGAACCATATATGAGCGTTATTCCAATGGTTGTTGAACAAAGCTCGCGAGGAGAAAGAGCTTACGACATATACTCACGATTATTGAAAGAACGCGTTATATTTTTAACTGGTCAAGTTGAAGATAATATGGCGAATTTAATTATTGCTCAGATGTTATTTCTAGAAGCTGAAAATCCCGAAAAAGATATTTATTTATATATTAATTCACCTGGCGGTGTCGTCACAGCAGGCATGGCTATTTACGATACAATGCAATTTATCAAACCAGATGTAAGCACTATTTGTTTGGGACAAGCATGTTCAATGGGGTCACTACTACTGACTGCTGGTACTAAAGGTAAACGTTATTGCTTACCTAATGCTCGGGTTATGATTCATCAACCATTAGGTGGTTTTCAAGGACAAGCTTCCGATATTCAAATTCATGCTCAGGAAATTTTACAGGTAAAAAGTCGGTTGAATAGTATTTTAGCCAAGCATACCGGTCAAGATATCAGCGTGATAGAAAAAGATACCGATCGTGATAACTTTATGTCTGCCGAAAAAGCAGTTGAATATGGATTAGTTGATGCCATATACAGTAAACGATCATAATAAATAAATTAGGTGGTAAAAGTGAATAAAGAAAGTTCTGAAAAATTACTCTATTGTACTTTTTGTGGGAAAAGTGAACATGAAGTTCGTAAATTAATTGCTGGTCCATCATCTATTTATATTTGTAACGAATGCATAGGATTATGTAATGATATCTTAAAAGAAGAAACTAAAAGCTTCCTTTCTCATGAAGAGTTTATTAGCAAACCTTTACCAACTCCACATGAAATTCGAAAACATCTTGATGAATATGTGATTGGTCAAGATCGAGCGAAAAAGGTTTTATCCGTTGCTGTTTATAATCACTATAAGCGCTTACGTAATCATGCTAGCCGTAATGATGTTGAATTAGGTAAAAGTAATATTCTATTAATTGGGCCAACTGGTAGTGGTAAAACATTATTAGCTGAAACGTTAGCGCGTTTTTTAGATGTTCCTTTCGCTATGGCTGATGCAACAACGCTAACTGAAGCTGGTTATGTCGGTGAAGATGTTGAAAATATCATTCAAAAGTTATTACAAAATTGTGACTATGATGTTGAAAAAGCTCAACGAGGAATTATTTATGTTGATGAAATCGATAAGATTTCTCGAAAATCTGATAATCCATCTATCACTCGAGATGTATCTGGTGAAGGCGTTCAACAAGCACTTTTAAAAATTATTGAAGGAACTATTGCTTCGGTTCCACCTAAAGGTGGGCGTAAACATCCGCAGCAGGAATTTTTACAAGTTGATACTTCTAAAATTTTATTCATTTGTGGTGGCGCATTTAGTGGTTTAGATAAAGTTATCGAAAATCGAGTTTCTACTAACACCGGCATAGGTTTTGGCGCTGATGTTAAAAGTACTAAAAATAAAGCAACAGAATCCGAATTATTGGCGCAAATCGAATCGGAAGATTTAGTCAAATTTGGTTTGATTCCAGAATTTATTGGACGATTACCAGTGATTGGCACATTGTCTGAACTGGATAAAGAGGCTTTAATTAGTATATTGACTGAACCGAAAAATGCATTAACAAAACAGTTTGAAACACTTTTTGATTTAGATGGTGTTGAACTTGAATTCACTCCAGAGGCATTAGCTGCTATTGCAACTAAAGCTTTAAAACGAAAAACTGGAGCACGAGGCTTGCGTTCAATTGTTGAAAATATTTTGTTAGATACTATGTATGACTTACCATCAAACAAAAATATTAAAAAAGTGATAGTTGAAAAAGAAACAGTTGAACAGTCTCAAACACCAAGTTTAGTATACCGAGATAATGTTGAGCTTTCAGCATAATTTTAGATATGCTTGTTAGTTTTTGGCTCACAAGCATTAGTTCAAATAGTTTAGGTATAATTACGTATAGATCGTATAGATATTGTCAAGATGTTTCAGGAATAGTATGTATTTAAATCATAAATAATAGACTTGAATATCTAAAAACGACCCCAATATCAACATAATAGGTTTTGTACTATTAGAGAGAATAAAATGAAAACAAAACAAACTAACCAAATGATTATGCCTATTTTACCATTACGTGATGTCGTTGTTTTTCCACATATGGTAATCCCTCTCTTTGTTGGTCGTAATAAATCAATACGTTGTCTTGAAAGTGCAATGGAAATGGACAAACAAGTTTTTCTTGTAACCCAAAAAAATCCTTCACAAGATGATCCTGAGATTGATGATTTATATGAAATTGGTACTGTAGCAAATATTTTGCAATTACTTCAACTGCCTGATGGCACTGTAAAAGTATTAGTTGAAGGCGTCGAAAGAGCGAAAATTGTTGATATTGTTGAACAAAAAGAAGATGATTTTTTCGTTGCTAGTATTCAACCATTGCATGAAAAAAATAAAGATAGTGATTTAAATGAAGCTTTAATGCGGGTAGTACTTTCTAATTTTGATGATTATGCAAAACTGAATAAAAAAGTCACACAAGAAGTTGTCGATTCAATTCGATTAATCAAAGAGCCTTCTCAACTTGCTGATTCAATTGCAGCTACGCTATTTTTAAAAGTTGAACAAAAACAAGAGTTACTTGTTACCGCTAATTTAGAAAAGCGTTTTGAATTGCTTATCTCATTGATGGAAGCGGAAATTGATTTATTACAAGTTGAAAAAAATATCCGCCAGCGCGTTAAACAGCAAATGGAAAAAGCGCAAAAAGAGTATTATCTTAACGAACAGATCAAAGCAATCCATAAAGAATTGGGTGATATTGATAATAAACCTGATGAATATGAAGAACTAAAAGAGAAAATTACTAAGGCAAAGATGCCTCAAGAAGCGACCGAAAAAGCATTAGCGGAGCTTAATAAACTCAAAATGATGCCGGCAATGTCTGCTGAAGCAACAGTGGTTCGTGGTTATATTGACTGGATGATACAGATTCCGTGGCATAAACGTTCGAAAGTCAAAAAAGATATTGAAGCAGCACAGAAAGTTTTGGATAAAGATCATTATGGTTTAGAGCGAGTTAAAGACCGTATTTTAGAGTACTTAGCCGTACAAGGACGAGTTAATAAGGTCAAAGGTCCAATTTTATGTTTAGTTGGTCCTCCAGGGGTAGGTAAAACATCGTTAGGTCAATCTATTGCTAAAGCAACAGGTCGTCAATATGTACGTATGGCTCTTGGTGGTGTTCGTGACGAAGCCGAGATTCGTGGTCATAGACGTACTTATATTGGTTCTATGCCTGGTAAATTGATACAACGTATGGTTAAGGTCGGTGTCAAAAATCCGTTATTTTTACTTGATGAAATTGATAAAATGGCATCAGATATGCGGGGTGATCCTGCTTCTGCATTATTAGAAGTACTTGATCCAGAACAAAATAATGCATTTAGTGATCACTACTTAGAAGTTGATTATGACTTGTCGGATGTGATGTTTGTTGCTACGGCGAATTCAATGAATATTCCTGCTCCTTTATTAGATAGGATGGAAGTCATTCGTCTATCAGGCTATACCGAAGACGAAAAATTGAATATTGCAAAGCAGCATTTAATTTCGAAACAGATTGAAAATAATGGATTAAAATCAAAAGAAATAGAGATTGATGATTCAGCGATTATCGGCATTATTCGTTATTATACTCGAGAGGCTGGTGTACGTAGTTTAGAACGAGAAATTGCCAAAATTTGCCGTAAAGTGGTTAAGCAATTAGCCTTAAACAGTAAGTTGAAAAAAGTAACTATTACGCAAGATAATTTGAAGGATTTCTTAGGTATTCAACGGTTTGATTACGGTAAAACTGACAACGAAAATCGCGTAGGGCAAGTTATTGGTCTTGCTTGGACAGAAGTTGGTGGTGATTTATTGACAATTGAATCGGTGAGTGTTCCTGGTAAAGGAAAACTAACATACACAGGCTCGTTAGGTGATGTTATGCAAGAGTCTATCCAAACGGCATTGACGGTGGTACGTTCTCGATCAGAAAAATTAGGTATTAATAGCGATTTTTACGAAAAACGCGATATACATGTACATGTTCCTGATGGTGCGACACCAAAGGATGGACCAAGTGCTGGTATTGCCATGTGTACATCATTAATTTCGACACTAACGGGTAATCCTGTCCGGTCAGATGTTGCCATGACAGGTGAAATAACTTTACGTGGTGAAGTGTTACCTATTGGTGGACTAAAAGAGAAATTACTGGCAGCACATCGCGGTGGCATTAAAACAGTAATTATACCAAAGGATAATGTTAAAGATTTAGAGGAAATACCTGATAATGTAAAATCAGAAGTTGATATCAGACCTGTTCAATGGATTGATGACGTGATCACCATTGCATTACAAAATAATCCATTTGGTATCGAACCACTGAAAAAAAACATTAAATTAAAACCCTCTTCAAAAAAGGCTACAAAAGTAGTGAAAACTAAAATTCCTACACATGCCCGATTGAATTAATCATCCTTAAAATTAAAAAGATCAACTGATGTTGATCTTTTTTTTTATCTCGGATAATTCCGATAATAGCCAATTTAACTAAATATGCTATACTTGCCAAATTAAAACTTAAGGTGTATGGAGAAAAGCAAGAAATGATGGATACAATCCGTAAAGCGGCAAATAATATTGTCGTTAAGATTATTTTTGCAATCATTATTTTATCTTTTATATTTACAGGGATTGGTTTTTTTGGGTTTGGTGGTAGTAACAAAGCTAACGATGCTACACTATATATTGCAAAAGTTGATGGAGAAGGTATTAGTCGAGCTGAATTTGAAGCACGCGCAAAAGAAGTTACCTCAACGTCAATGGGTGATCCTGCATTTATTAAACAACTTCGTCGGAACGTATTTTATTCTGAAATTACCAACTATTTAGCCTATAAATTTTCTCAACAACTTGGTGCAAATATAAGTAATGACCAAGTAAAAGAGTTTATAAGACAGCAAAGAGTATTTTTTGACAATGGTAAATTTAGTAATGAAAAATATTTAGACCTCTTAGCTGCCAATGGTTACACACCAGATACTTATGGTGAAGGTATAAGATCATCTTTACAACAACAACAAGTCATAGACGCTCTAATCAATTCGAGTTTTGTTTTACCTGTGGACTCAGAAATTTCTAAATTGAAGGAGCAAACTCGAACCATTTATACAGCAGCGATTAATCCCAATATTGTTAATCTCGATGATGTGAAAATTACGTTAGAGGATGAGCAAAAATATTATGACGAACACCAAAGTGAATTTTATAAAAAAGAGAGAGTGAAATTTAATTATATTTTAAATGAAGAATATCAATATAATAAAAAAATTCATGTCAGTGGTGATGAGGTAAAACAAGAATTTAATAACAATATTAAAGATTATACTTTTCCTGCAAAAAAATCTTATAGTGTAATTTATATCAAAGATAAACATGAGGCTGATGATATTGTTAATGAATTAGCATCAGGTAGCAATTTTGAAAGTATTGCTAAAACTGTTAATCAAGATAATGCATCTCCATATGGTAAAAATGGTTCATTAGGTTGGTTTGTTGATGATGATTCTTTACCACAGGCATTTAAAGATGCACACTTGGATACAATAGGGCAAATATCTAATCCTATTGCTGTTGATGAAGGATATCTTATTGTCAAATTAGATGATATTCAACCCGCTAAAGCAATGGATTTTGATTATGCTAAGTCTATTATCGAATCAAAACTTAAGAATTCGAAAATAAAAAATGCATTTGAAACTGTAGAACAGAAAATCCAAGCTGCAGTTAACAAAAATCCTAATTCATTAGAATTGATTGCTAAAGAATCTGATTTACCACTATTTAATTCTGATTGGGCTTATTTTAATGATGTATCAACTATTTTACGTTATCCTGAAGTTAGAGATGTTGCTTTTAGTGATGAAATGATAGTTGATGGTAAAGTAACAGGTAAAGTGTCTGAAATGATAACCGTCGGACAAGGTTTAGATTTGTCTGATTTTGTCATTCAGGTGGTTGATTATCGACCAGAAGGTATTGCACCTTTTGATGAAGTTAAAGATGAAATTAATAAAAAATTACATCAAGATATTGCCAATAGTCGTTTTCAAGCTACTGTTAATAGCACAATGGAACAATTAAATAATAAAGGTAGTTCGGCAAATGTGCAATTTTCCAAAAATTATACTCTACATCGTAATGACAATGATCTCGATGCGCGTGTTATAAATATGGTGTTTGATCTGGTACCTTCAACAACATCTAAACGCGTGTATGGCGTAGAATATTTGAATGATAAAAGCGCAACAGTTGTTGTGTTAACGGGTGTTAATACCCCTAGCGAATCGAAAGATATATCATCAGAATTATTACCATTATTCATGAATAATACCTATTATTATTTAGCTGAAGATATCCGTTCTAAAGCTAAAATCGAAATAATGCCGGATGCAAATTTGTGATGTAGTTCGTAAAATTACAGAAAATTTGTTTAATTTAGAAAAGTCACTTAGGTGACTTTTCTCATTTTTTAAATGATTAACGCCATATAGTTTTATTCAATGACATAGTAATAAAGCATATTAATTGCATAACTATATTTAAGAGGTTAATCAAATGAAACTATTTTCCCTAATCTGTCTTTTATTATCGAGTCTAGCGTTTTCTAATGTAAGTTTAGCTGATAAGTTACCTAATGAAGTAGCTAAACAAGATCAGCAACAAATCACTCAAGTCAATATCAATACCGCTTCGGCAGAGGAACTCACAAAAGTATTAACAGGAATAGGCGCAAGTAAAGCTAAAAAAATCGTTGAGTATCGTGAAAAATTTGGGCCTTTTGTTTCAGTAGAACAATTAAAAGAGGTATCAGGTATTGGTCAAGCAACATTGGATAAAAATGCTGGTAAAATAGCATTATAACGTAATTAGGCAGTCGACTGAGAACCTCGTCGGCTGTTTATCTAGATGGCTTCGATTAATTATCTATAGGATCAACATCTATGCTCCACCTAACTTTGCTTGATTCATTCCATTTTTCTATTGTTATAATTAATTGATCTAAAATAGTTTGAAGCTTTTGTCGATTAGTATGTTGTACTAATAACTGCCAACGGTTGTACCCCGCTTTTTTGGCTTGATTTGCTGGCATTGGACCAAGTAACCATAAAGCAGGATCGTCACAATGCATTTTTAACCACTCATCTATACGTTGTAAAAATGCTGGTGCATATTGATTATTACGATCTGCTGCACGAATTAATGTCTGGTAACTAAATGGTGGTAATAAGGTTTTTTGACGCTCTAGCAACGTCTGTTTGGCAAACTCTTGATATCCTTGATGAAGCAAAATATTTAATAAAGGATGATCTGGATGATAGGTTTGTAAAATGACTTCACCTGCTTTGGCCTCACGTCCTGCTCTACCAGATACTTGCGTATAGATTTGTGCAAATCGCTCTGTTGCGCGAAAATCACTTGAAAACAATGCACCATCAACATCAACAATACCAACTAAAGTAACATTCGGAAAGTGATGGCCTTTAGCTAAAATTTGGGTACCAACTAAAATGTGAGCACCACCTTGCTCAATAGTTTGTAAATATGTATCGAGTGCACCTTTTTTAGATACAGTATCACGATCAATTCGGCTAATTTTTATTTCTGGAAATAATATTGCTAATTGTTTTTCAAGTTGTTCGGTACCAAATCCAACGGGTACTAAGTGCGTTGAACCGCATTTAGGGCATTGTTTAGGTACCCCTCTTGGGGTATCGCAATAATGGCAACTGAGTTTATTTTGCTGTTGGTGAAAGGTATACGGTCTATCACAACGTGGGCACTCAGCAATCCAACCACAATCATGGCATATCAATAAAGGTGAAAAACCTCGTCGATTTAAGAATAACATGACTTGATTGTTATTGTTTAGATGTTTTTTTATTTGTTCAATAAGGGGTTGAGATAATCCAGCCGATAAGACTAATCCTCTTATATCTAAGATAGATTGTTTTGCTAGTTGTGCATTTCCTGCTCGTTTAGTTAACTGTAATAATTGATAACGGTGATTTTGGACATTATTCAAGGTTTCAAGTGACGGTGTTGCAGAACCTAATAATATAGGGATATTATCGAATTTGGCACGAATAATGGCTAAATCCCTTGCATTATAACGCCATCCTTCTTGTTGTTTATAAGAGCTATCATGTTCTTCATCAATAATAATTATGCCCAAGTCTTTAAACGGTGTAAAAACTGAAGAGCGAGTACCAACGACAATGGCATTTTCACCATTCTTACTCCTTAACCAAACATTCAACCGTTGCTTATCGGTTAATCCTGAATGTAAAATATCGATCGGTGCGTTAAAGCGTTGTTCAAAACGTCTAATTGTTTGTGGCGTTAAACTAATTTCGGGTACTAATACTAAAGCCTGCTTGCCTTTTGCTAAAATGCCAGTAATGACATTTAAATAAACTTCCGTTTTACCTGATCCAGTGATCCCTTCTAACAAAAATACTGAAAAATGATCATTTTGTTGATTGATGGTATTAATAGCTTGGATTTGTTCGTTATTTAATACAATAGTATTGCGATTAGTTGAAAAACTAGATTGCCATGGAATGTTATTTGGTTGTTGACTGATTTGGGTAATCAATTGTTTTTTTTGTAACTGATGATATACAGTTAAGCTTAAATCTGAATCATGCAACTGATTATTTCTAAATAAAGATAATAACAATTTTTGTTTTGGTGCTCTTGATAATGTATTTAAATCAATATGTTGACCTAATTGCGTCAGTTGCCATTGTTTAATTTCATCTTGGCAAGCTTTGCGACCTTGGCGTAACAAAATAGGCATAGCGTGAAACAAAACTTCGCCAATGGGATAATGATAGTAATTAGCTGCCCAATTTAATAATTTCCAAATTGAATTTGTGAACAACGGTTGCTCGTCAATTATTGAGACAATTGATTTTAAGTGTTCAATTTCAATGTCGGTTTGCTGATCTATTTTAACAATAATACCTATAGCAAAACGTTTACCAAAAGGGACTGTTACCCGCATACCCACTTGAGCAGGTGAAGTTAAGCAATAGTCATAAAGTTGGTAAAGCGGTACCGGTAAGGCTACATGAGCGATCAGCATTAAGTGTCACAAGTAAAATTAATCAAGGTCAATATTGTACTGAGTTTTTATATAACTCGCAAAAGCTAGCTGACATCATTTGTTTTTTATGGATTTTATCTAATAAGTTTGCGATTAAACTTTAAAATTTAAATGGTAACCCATTGATCGAAATATGGTATCGTTTTATAAAATTTGTTATCTTGGCAGATTAGAATTAGTGATATTTTTTAAGGAATACAAAATGCCAGAAAACTTTTCACATATTAATCATAATGGTGATGCACATATGGTTGATGTGTCCAATAAACAAATAACGGCACGGGAAGCAAGAGCTGAGTCACAGGTTATGATGAACTCAGCAACATTAAACATGATTATTGAAGGTAAACATCACAAAGGTGACGTTTTTGCCACTGCTAGAATTGCAGGTATTCAAGCCGCTAAAAAAACTTGGGAACTTATTCCCCTTTGTCATCCGCTTTTACTGAGTAAAGTTGAAGTTAATATTGAAGCTGATATTGTTAATTCTTGTGTTAGAATTGAGTCCGTATGTCGATTGCAAGGTCAAACAGGTGTTGAAATGGAAGCATTGGTTGCTGCATCTGTAGCGGCTTTAACGATATATGATATGTGTAAAGCTGTACAAAAAGACATGGTTATCACTCAAGTAAGATTATTAACTAAAACGGGTGGTAAATCGGGTGATTTTGCTATCTAATACTAAAATAGTCAAAGTATGAATAGAATTATTTTTTTTGCTCAAATAAGAGAGCTCATTGGTGTTGAAAGTATCTTATTAGATGTTAGTCAATTGTCGATTTCTGACCTTTTACAAAAATTAAGTCAGCGAGGCAATAAATGGTCAATGGCATTAACAGAGAAAACTGTATTATGTGCTGTTAATCAATCATTGGTCGATTTTGATTATATAATACAACCTGATGATGAAATCGCTTTTTTTCCTCCTGTGACAGGCGGCTGAAAATATGGATATCATTCAAGTTGGTGATGAGCAAATAGATGCCAACAAATTAAGTGCTTGGTTATCAGAACTATCGCAAGACGGTGCGGTTGTAACATTTATAGGTAAAGTTCGTTCAGTTGACGAGCTGCCTCTTAGCCTTTTTTTAGAACACTATTCTGGCATGACAGAAAAAGTACTACGTCAAATTGTTAATCAAGCTCGTGAGCGTTGGCAATTAAGTCGTGTGGCCGTGATTCACCGAGTAGGTGAAATAAATAATAATGAACAAATCGTTTTTGTCGGAGTCAGTAGTGCCCATCGTGCGGATGCTTTTGCTGCAGCTGAATTTATAATGGATGTATTAAAAACACAAGCGCCTTTTTGGAAAAAAGAACGTACAGGTAATGGGGATAATTGGGTCGAGCCTAAAAATTCTGATATACAAGCATTGAAAAAATGGCTTTAATCTCCATTTAATATATAATAGATTGAGTATGTTACATAATATTTTATAAGAGGTAAAGGATGGCAAATTATTCATCTAATAGTTCAATAATCGAAAAATCGACAAGTCGTGTACAAACCTATATGAGTCATGTTTACGGCTGGATGACTGTTGGACTATTATTAACAGCTTTAGTTGCATGGTATGCATCAACTAATCTGCAATTATTACAGTTATTATATCGAGGTATGTGGGTATTATTAATTGCTGAGCTAGGGCTAGTTTTTGTTATTTCTGGTTTTATCGATCGTTTATCTGGCGCAGCGGCAACCACATTGTTTATGCTCTATTCTGTTTTAAATGGTTGTACATTTTCTATCTATTTTATAGTTTATACTTCGTCTTCGATTGCGAGTGTATTTTTTATTACAGCAGGCATGTTTGCTGCGATGGCTTTTTATGGCTATACCACAAAACGTGATTTATCAGCCTTCGGTCGCTTTTTATTTATGGGACTAATTGGTATTGTGATTGCCTCATTGGTTAATCTCTTTTTAAAGAGTGAGCCATTAATGTGGGCTGTAACTTACATTGGCGTGTTTGTTTTTGCAGGATTAACTGCTTATGATAATCAAAAACTTAAAGAGTTAGGCGAAAATATATCTTATGATGATCAAAATGTATTTAGACGCTTTGTCATTTTAGGTGCATTAACTTTATATCTTGATTTCATTAACTTGTTCATTATGCTGCTAAGGATTTTTGGCGATCGTCGATGATGGTATTTTTATAGATTTAAAGGGCTCTATTAAGAGCCTTTTTTGTTAGTTTTTTATTAGTAATTTGTTTTTTTAGTCTTTTATATTAAAATTTTCGCGGAAAATACTGTGTTTTAATATAGAATACCGTTTTTTATTTCTTATATACTTAATATTAAGTTTAATATTAGAGAATTACTGTGAAAAAATTATATTCCTTTGTTCTAATAAACATTTTTATTTCATCAATCATTGCCATTCGTTATTTTGTTGTTCCTGGAGCGTTATTTAATTGGACCGGAATTACTTTTTCAATTTTCGCAGTAATTGGACACTTTTTCTCAGTTTATTTATTGCTTTTAATTATTTGTATTCCGCTGCTTTGGATAAAACCATGTCTTCGTAATCTCATTTTGATTGTATTATTTGGTTTTTTTCAAATTGGATTATTTATTGATACTATTGTTTTTCAACAATACCGATTTCACATAAATCTCTCTGTTATATCAATGGTATTTTCTGGGCAAGTGGTGGATTTTTCGCTATTCACTTATTGCTTGATGTTGACATTAATCATTGCTTCACTTTGCCTAGAGTGCTTTATTCTTTATTGGATTAATAACAAATTTGCAATAGCACACACTAAGTCTAAATTTCTACGTTTATCTACTATTTTTCTTATTTTTGCTTTTTTTATTAGCCATATTGTGCACATGATTGCTTTTTATTATGCTTATTCTCCAATTATGGTAGTAAAAGAATATATTCCCTTATATCGTCCGTTTACATCAAAAAAAATAATGGAATTTTTTGATAAACAAGGGCAACGAAAAGTTATTTATGAAAAAGATGATGAACATACAGGAATTCATTATCCTAAACATACGCTTATTATTAATTCTGATAACAATAAACCTCAAAATATTATGTTTATTGTATTAGACTCTTGGCGTTATGATACATTTAGTGAGCAAATTTCTCCTAATACTTATCATTTTGCACAACAAAATAATGGTGTTATTTTCAATAATCATTATTCAACGGGTAACGCTACTCGGACAGGTATCTTTGGGTTATTTTATGGTATCCCTGGTACTTACTGGGATGCCTTTTTGCGTAATAGTGTTCCATCTTTGTTCGTTACGACATTACAAAAAGAAAATTTTAATATTGGTATTTTTACCTCAGCTAAGGTGACTGCCCCTGAATTTGATCGTACCGTATTTGCAACAATTAAAAATTTAAGAATAAGTAGTCATGATGGCCCAGCTTCAAGTCGCGATAAACAGATCACAAACGATTGGTTAGCATGGTATAAACAACGTGATACCTCTAAACCAAGTTTCTCATTTTTATTTTATGACGCACCTCACGCTTATGATTTTCCAGATGATTTTGAGGTAAAATTTAAGCCAATTGGTGACCTTGATTATATGACATTAAATAATAATACTGATCCTGTGCCAATTTTCAATCGTTATAAACAAAGCGTCTATTATGATGATTATTTATTGCAAAATGTTTATGATGAACTAATTAGATCGGGAACGTTGGATAATACGTTAATTATTATTACTGGTGACCATGGCCAAGAAATGAATGATAATAAGCTTGGTTTTTGGGGGCACAATGGTAATTATACCGATGCTCAAACCAAAGTTCCGTTTATCATTATTGGCGCTAAAAATTTAGAGCAGTTAAAAGATAATGCCGCTAAACTGACTAGTCACGAAGATGTAGTACCGTCATTAATGAAACATTATTTATATGTGGAAAATGATATAAGTGATTATTCAACAGGGTATGATTTATTTAACCCAATCACTAATCGTAACTGGTTATTGATGTCAAATTATAGTTCCTATGCTGTTCGCACACCGGATAATATTTATCTTGTTAACAGACTAGGTATTAGTCATTATATGGATTCGCACAATCATGAGATTGATGCAACGCCTAACTATAGCTATATCCAAGCGGCAATAGGCAATATGCGTTATTTTTATCAACCTTCGAACTAGTTATTTCTCTATCCTTTTATTCAAAAGGATAGAGAAGATATTCTTAACGAACATCAGCGCAGTTTAAACAATAAATATAGCGGTTTTGGCTATCGTGAAATTTATTCCATAAAGACACTTGTTGTTTTAACTGTTTAGCTTGTGGTAATTGATCAAAAAATATTTCGGCAGTTGATTTTGGCAGCATTGTTAGCATTTCAGAATAAAAACTATTGAACCAACTGACATCAGGTTTAAGCCAGTCAATTTTGTAATCCGTTAAATTGGCCAATGTAGCGGCTGTTTCGATAGCATCATCAAAATCACCAAGTTTATCAACTAAACCAATGTTACTTGCTTCTGAACCTAACCAAACTTGACCTTGAGCTATTTTATCCACTTGTTCTGTTGACATATTTCTTGCTTTAGCAACCAATGAAATAAAGGTATTGTATCCATTATCAATATTCATTTGTATTAGTTGGCTCATTTCATCCGGTAGATTTCGAGTAACACTATTATTTGCAAGTGGTGATGTTGTTACACCATCATTGTAAACACCAATGTGAGATAATGATTTTTCAAAGGTTGGAATGATACCAAAAATACCAATAGAGCCAGTGATTGTATTCGGACTAGCAATAATGTAGTCTGATGCTGTCGATATCCAATATCCACCAGATGCGGCCATTCCGCCCATTGAAACTACTACAGGAATTTGATAACTGCGTAGTGCTTCTAATTCACTGCGAATGGCCTCTGAGGCGTCAACACTTCCGCCAGGACTATTAACTCGTAATATAACAGCTTGAACATTTTGATTATCCAAGTTGTTACGGATATTTCTAAGCTGTTCAACAATATCTTGGCTGCCCGCTATATCAGTATTATTTTCACTGTCAGTTATCGTACCATTGACAAAAACAACAGCGATTAATGGTTTATCGTCAGTTTGTTCATCTTTTTCTGTCAATTTATAGTCATAAATACTTAATTGATGTTGATTCTGAACAATATCGAGATCATATTGATAATTGGATGCAACAACGTCAACTAAACCAGTAGATAAAGCATATTGACTCATACTTCCTTTAGCTGCTTTTAACTCTGACAACATATCAGTAGGATTTGGAACTAATTGACTAGGGGCTTTTTTACGTTGTGCTGAAATATCATTAAGATAATTTTCCCACATGGCTGAAAGCCAGCGCGTCGTATTGCTTTTTGCTGCATCTGACATATCGTCTCGAATGAATGGTTCAATTGCAGATTTGTATGTGCCTACTCGGAAAACATGAGTATTAATTTTTAAGTTATCTAATAAGGTTTTATAATACAGATTATTGGCTGATAACCCGTATACACTGACTGCACCTAATGGTGTTAAATAAATTTTATTGGCATAACTGGCTAGATAATATTGGCTTTGATTAAAATTGGAACCAATTGCATAAATTGGCTTATTGGCTTCTCTAAATTTGGATAAATATTTACCCACATATTGTAATGAGCTCATATCTGCCCCAACAAAATTATCCAATTTTAAAACCATACCATCAATATTAGGATCTGTTGTTGCTTGCGCTATTTTTTGTGTTAATTCAAATAAACTATTTTCACGAGAAGTATTTACTTTTTTGCCATATATTTTATTTTGTAATGCATAAATCTCATCGTCATATCGCGTACTATCAACAATAACACCTTCTAAATCAAGTACAAGCGTGCCATATTGTGGAACGACATCCTGTTTTTTCAAATCTTTTATCAGTTCAATACCACTAAAAATAAGAATAATAGCAATAAAAAATATTATATTTAGAAAAATTTGTCTAAAAACGTTGATGGTTTTCCAAATTAATTTTATGACTGATAATACAGATATCATAATTAGCCCTTTTAGTCGTAATGTTAGCTTTTCGCTTCTATATTTCGTTTTTTGAAATATTTTTTATCTTCAAAACGCAAGCATGTTAATTTACCGCCCCAACAACAGCCAGTATCGAGAGCATAAATATTATCTGGAGTACCTTTACCATTTAAAGCGGCCCAATGGCCAAAAGCGATACTGTATTGAGCTGGAATTTTTGAAGGTAATAAAAACCAAGGTTTAAGTTTTGTAGGCGCTTGATCTGGTGATTTTTTGAAATAAAAATCAAGTCGGCCATCTTCATAACAAAACCGCATTCGTGTGAGTGCATTAGCAATGTAACGTAACCGATCTAATCCTTGTAAATCACAAGACCATTCATCAGGGAAATTACCGTACATTTTGTCGAGAAAAAGTGGATATGAATCACTCGATAACATAACATTTAAGTCATTGGCACATTTTTTTAATGTATCAAGATCCCATTGAGGTGAAATACCCGCGTGAGTCATAATCAGTTTTAACTTTTCATCTATTTGAACTAATGGTTGTTTACGTAACCAATTCATTAATTCATCGTAATCAGGCGCATTGATCACACTGTCAAGATTATCTTTCTTTTTTGCTAATGTTACATTGGCATAAATCGATAATAAATGTAAATCATGATTACCTAAAACTAAACGAATTTGACTACTTAAATTTTTTACAAATCTAAGCACGTCTAACGATTTTGGTCCTCTGGCAACCAAATCACCGGTTAACCACAAAGTATCAGATGATGAAAAACTCGCTTTATCAAGCAAACGCATAAACTCATCATAACAACCATGAATATCACCAATGATTAGGTTTGCCATAATATTATTTCCATGCGTTTGCAAGTTTACAATATTGTTGTACTGACAAATTTTCAGCACGTAAATTAGGGTCAATATCTAATTCAATTAATTGGTCTGTTGTAAACATATTACTTAAACTATTGCGAATCGTTTTGCGTCTTTGATTAAAGGCTTCTGTAGTGATGCGAGAAAGTATTTTAACATCATCAACTAAATAAGGTTTTTGTTTGTAAGGAATTAACTTGACAACAGCAGAGTTAACTTTAGGTGCCGGTTTGAACGCGGTAGGCGGAACTTCTAACACAGGAATAATTTGGCAATAATATTGTGCCATTACACTTAATCTTCCGTAATCTTTACTATTTGGTGCCGCGACAAGTCGCGTGACTACTTCTTTTTGTAGCATAAAATGCATATCATCAATGATATTGGCATATTCAAATAAATGGAACATTAACGGTGTAGAAATGTTATAGGGTAAGTTACCAAATACTCTTAATGGTTTACCTAATTGTTGATTTAACTCATTAAAGTTAAAGGTTAGAGCATCTTGTTCAATAACAGTTAATTTATTGTTTAATAAAGGATTATCAATCAATCTACTGGCTAAATCTCTATCAATTTCTATAACTGTTAGATGGTCAACATATTTACTGACTGGCACTGTTAATGCAGCTAGACCAGGACCGATCTCTACAAGAGCCTGATCTGATTTAGGTTGAATAGCTGCGACAATACTTTCAATAATATAATCATCATGTAAAAAGTTTTGCCCGAATCGTTTACGGGCAAAGTGACCTTGGTGTACACGGTTAGTCATGTTTTTCTTCACCTGTGATTTTGATATAAGCATCGCCTTTTAATTCTTGGATCCATACTTGCGCTTCTTCACCAAATTTACGGTTGAAAATTAATCGATAAGCTTGATCTTGTTTCACTGCATTTGTACCATCAGTCTGTTTAGTATCGATTAATTGGATCAAATGCCATCCAAACGATGATTTGATTGGTTGACTAATTTCGCCTTTTTTTAATTGAACTAATGCATTTCTAAAACCAGCATCATAAACATCGGCTCGACTCCAACCTAAATTACCGCCACTTTCAGCAGAACCTGGGTCTTGAGAATTAGCTTTAGCTGCTGCTTCAAAGGTTGTCGCTCCACTTACTATGGATTTACGGATATCAGACAGTTTTTGTTTGGCAATTTGGTCTGTTACAAGCACATTAGTTTTAATTAGGATATGGCGAGCATTAAATTCATCAATGGTGAATTTTTTCGGTGCTTCAGAACGTGTATCATCAACTTTTAAAATATGTAATCCAACACCGGATCGAATTGGACCAATAATACTTCCTTTTGGTGCTCGAATTAATCTTTCTTCAAAAATGGTAGGTAATTCATTGAGTTTATGCCAGCCCATATCACCACCTTTTAAAGCAAGATCATCATTTGAATATGAGGTCGCTAATTTCGCAAAACTTTCACCTTTTTCGGCTCGACGGATAATGTCGGTTGCTTTGTTAGTCGCATCATCTATTTGTTGTTTAGAGGCTTTTTCTGGAACGGATATAAGAATATGGCTTACTTTAACATCTATATTGTTAGAGGTTTGTTGAGACATATTTTTAGCTAAGTTTTCGACCTCTTTTTCAGAGATTTTAATTCTTGGTCTGACTTCGTTCATTCGGGCTTGATCTATTAACATATCGTTATGTATACGTTCACGATAAGCGCTATAACTTATTCCCATTGTTGAAAGTTTGCTTCTAAGTTGATCGATTGTCATACCATTTTCTTCTGCGATTTTAGCAATCGCATTGCTCACTTGATCATCACTCACTGTAATTTTAGCTTTAGCGGCTTTTTGCAAGATTAGATTTTCAACAATTAAACGATCAAGAATTTGTTGCCTCAGTACGTTATCATTTGGCAAATTACGTGGATCAGTGCTTGCTTTTATAGTTTTTAACATATCATTAACGTCACTTTCTAATATGACATTGTTATTAACTACTGCAGCAACTTGCTCAACGACTTTAGCGGCAGCATTAGCTGATAAAGGATTAATCACTGCTATACTTAAACTTAAGTTTAAAGCGATAAGTAATTTAGATATTTTCATATTATTCAACTCATTTTATTTGCTACAGTTGACAATAACTGTAATTAAGTTAATTAGTTATGTTATGCGTTACTAATATAATTATTCAAACGCTGTTGTATAAGGTAGTTTACCAAAATTCAACATTTTTGCTTTTACATCACGATTGTGGCCTAGACCCATTAACTCAAAATTAACTGAAAGTTTATTTTCATATTTACTATCATGGGATATCCAATCCCAATCTGTCAATTTACGTCCATATTGAACAGTCATACCCCAACAGCAGTCACTATAATGTAATCCAACTGAACCATCTGCGGTTTGCCCCAATTTAATATCATAATAATAAGAACCAACAGCATCTATAGTTTGAGATAATGGCCAAGTAGTCACAATACCTGCTTGGGAAATATCTTGTTTATAGCCTCTATATAACGAACTTTTATCTACCGTATTGATATAATTATGATTAGCATAACGATATGATAGCTGTAGTAATTTCTCACTTGAAGGGCGATATTCAAGTATCGTGTTGGCTAAAGAAATAGTATCAATACGGGTATCGTATTGTACGCCACTTCTAAAAATCACATCGTCAGTAATACGCCAGAAATTATCCGATGCCCAAGTAATACTACCTGTATCAGAATTTTTGTCTATTTCGGTATTGTGTTCACTGGTTTTTGATTTAGTAAAATAGGTGATTTGTCCGATTGATAAATTAAATTTTTCTACCTTGCTTTCATCGTAAAAACGGGTCGTCACACCTGTCGCGATATTATTAGCTGATGCAATGCGATCTAACCCACTATAAGGGAGATCTCTAAATAGACCGATATAATCGTATTGTAAGAAAGTAGAATCATAGCTGCCAATATTTGACTGATTGCGATATGGAATATATGTATATTTTACTCGTGGCTCTAAAGTTTGGGTATAACCCTCAATCAGATCAAAATCACGCTCAAAAATGACTTTTCCATCGATACTAAATTTAGGCATAAAACGATTAACACTCTTGTCTAAGTTTTGGTATCTTTCAATAGATTTTTTTATATTATCTTGGTTGTAGTGCGTTGCCATTAAACCACCAGACGCACTTAATGAAGCCCATGTATTGGTGATAGTATAATCAAGAGTAGGTTCAATATGTGCACGCCAAGCTTTCGGATTATTTTTGCCTGAACTTAAAAAGCGTGATACTTGTGAAAAGGTTTTGAATTTAAATGGACCAAAATCATAATTATAATAGTTCATATTTAATTGTGGTTGAGTTTGGTATAGTGAATCTCTAACTCCATCATGGAATGCTTGGAAGTGTCTATAACCCAGAGTAATATCCCAACTAGGATCATTGTAGCCAATTTTATAAAATTGAGTTAAATATCCAGCTGTTTGTGACGCATATTTAGAGTTCAAATCTGTTAGATATTGATTATCGCTTACTCTTGTAGTATCTGCCTTAAAACGCCAATTGTAATTAATTAACTCATCGTTTTTCCAGTAGAATAACCAACGATGGCGGTTATCATCATAATTTTGACCATTTAATAATCTATCTCGATCATCATCATATTTGTTATCATGTTGTAGCCAGTCAAAAGCTACAGTACCTAAACCTAATTGATTTAAATAGCGGAACTCTGTTTGTAACTGAACGCCTCTACGCTGTAATATTCTTGGGGTAAATGTTGCATCATAGTTAGGTGCAATATTCCAATAAATTGGTAACGAAAAATCAATACCATCGACACTATCATAATTTAAATTAGGCATTAGCAAGCCTGAACGGCGTTTATCACCAGTTGGTAACTGTAAATAAGGTGAATATAAAACCGGTACTTTCCCAATACGAAATACTGCATTCCATACTTCAAGTAATTGCTCTTCATTATCATGAATCACTGTGCTACCTTTTACACTCCATGTGCTGTCATCGACAGGACAAGATGTAAAACTACCATTTTTCAAAATAACATAGCGATTTTTTTCAAGCTTCATCTCGTCGGCGTTACCACGGCCTAGTCGGTTAACCAGATGATAATCACTCGGTGTAATATTAGCATCATTATTATCAAGATTCATCAAGGCATCATTGCCTTTAATTCTTATCAAATTATCTTGATAAGTAATATCGCCTTGCAAAGTAACAAGTCGATTATTTTTATCATGAGAATCAATCGTTACTCTATCTGCTTGTACGGTACGATTGCCTTGTTCGACAACTACATCACCTTGATAAATTATTTTGTTTGGATAAAGTGCTTCAAACTGGTTTGCTTCAGCATCAACAGGCAGTGTTTGGATATCACCCTCAACTAATGGGCGATCGAATTTAGGCACATCGATGAGGCATTGTGGATTATTAATAATAGCTTTAGGTAATCCGATAGCATAACTGCTACTATTATAGAGACATAGAGTAACGGTTATTGCGATAAATGAAGGCGCTAATTTTTTCATTAATGATTAAAAGTAATGATGATTATTTTAATTTAAGCATTATAGCGGTTATTTATAAAAGTGCGAATGAAAAATTAATGTTTAGCCCTGCGTTTATTTCTTTTACTCAACTGGTTAACCATGCTAATTCTTTTCTCAATTGAGGTATGTTGGAACTCATCCCACCATTTTGCTAAATCCAATAACTCCCCTTTTTCAATAGATGCCCGCATTTCTAATAAATCATAAGCCGCTCGGAATTTAGGATGTTCTAAAATGGCAAATGCACGTTTACCTTCACGCTTTTTCATACGTAATTGTAGTCGCCAAATATCACCCATTATTGATGTTAAACGTTTTGGAATAGCAATAATTTGACATTGTTCACTTAAAATATCATTGATAGCCATTGAAAAAGCATCATGGAATTGTAAGCCACTTTCAACACACGTTAATTGTGTTTGTTCCATAATCGGATACCAGAAGAAAGCAGCAAATAAAAATGCTGGATTAATACGTTGATTATGAGCAATTCGGTAGTCAGTATTTTTTAACACCTGTTCAATCATCTTTTCTAAATAGCTATTGTTATTTCCGGTAAATAATCGTTGAATGACTGGAAATAATTGTTCAAACAGGTGATATTCTTTTAATAATAGGTAGGTTTTGTATCCATGACCTGATTGCAGTAACTTTAATGATTCATCAAATAAACGAGCAGCAGGAATATTTTTTAATAATGGTGCAAGCTCTTTAATTGGTTCAACCGTTGCTTGCTCAATTGTCATATTGAGTTTTGCTGCAAAGCGAATGGTTCTTAACATTCGCACAGGATCTTCTCGATAGCGAGTTTGCGGATCACCAATTAAGCGAATAATACCATTTTGTAAATCTTTTATGCCTCCACAATAATCGCGCAGTGTAAAATCTTTAACACTGTAATAAAGCGCGTTCATTGTAAAATCACGTCGCAAAGCATCTTGTTCAATCGTACCATAGACGTTATCACGTAATAACATACCGGTTTGCGATCGTTTGGCAACATTACTTTGTTCATCTTGAAAACTATGTTCGCCACGGAAGGTAGCAACTTCGATAATCTCTTTACCAAACATAATGTGTGCAAGACGAAAACGACGACCGACTAAACGGCAATTTCGAAATGTTTTTTGCACTTGTTCAGGTGTCGCATTCGTGGCGATATCAAAATCTTTTGGTATTTTTCCTAATAAAAGATCGCGAATACAACCACCGACTAAATAAGCTTCATATCCTTGTTTGTTTAAACGATAAAGAACTTTTAATGCATTTTCACTGATATTTTTACGAGAAATATTATGTTCATTACGAGAAATAGAAATATAGCGAGATTGTTTTTGTTCTTCATGGCGAAACATTTTGCGATAAAAGCGAGAGACTTGTTTAAAAATAGTGCACCTCAAACGTGTATGAACCAAAATGGCAATATAGCGCGCGATTATATAATAATTGCTTATAACTTTCCATTTTTCTTATTATCTGAATTTTAATTCGATGAAAAGCAGGTATTTTCTAATTTTAAATGAATATTCTATTTGATTTTTTGGCAATAATTATCAACAATAGCAGTTTATAGAGTAGAATTAGTCATATAGCTTTAAAAGGCATCAATACCTGTTTATACATATTTCATGCATTATTTAACAAGCTGATTAAGGTTTACTACAACCTATGCTCAAAACGTCTTTTTTAATTCATTGTAGAACACAATAGATATAGGAAGCATATTAAACATTTTGCTTAATTTTTTGAGTAATGTGAGTAATAGTCGTTTAATAGATCGCTCTGACAAAAAGTCAATTGAGTATATAACATTAACTGATAACTTATTGGGGGACATTATGAATATTCGTGATTTGGAATATTTTGTTTCGTTAGCTGAATTTCGTCATTTTCGTAAAGCCGCTGATGCTTGCAATGTGAGTCAACCAACATTAAGTGGACAAATCAGAAAATTGGAAGATGAACTTGGTGTAATGTTGCTGGAACGTACTAGTCGCAAAGTACTATTTACACAAACAGGTATGATGCTTGTTGAACAGGCTAAAGAGATCTTACGCAATATCCAAATTTTAAAAGAGATGGCCAGTCGTCAAGGTGAAGAGATGTCCGGCCCAATGCATATCGGCTTGATACCAACAATTGCACCTTATCTGTTACCACATGTAATAACAGTATTACACGAATCTTTTCCACAACTTGAACTCTATCTACATGAAGCGCAAACTGCCAATATAGTTGCCCAACTTGAGAGTGGCAAGCTTGATTGCGCCATTGTTGCACAGGTTAAAGAAACATCACAATTTATAGAATTGCCATTATTTGATGAGCCGATGTTTTTAGCGGTTCCGGCGACGGACGAACTAGCCAGCAAAAGGACAATTAAACTTTCTAGTTTAAAAGGACATAAGTTTTTAATGTTGGAAGATGGTCATTGTTTACGTGAACATGCAATGGGATATTGTTTTCAAGTCGGAATTGACGAAGACAAACAATTTAAAGCGACAAGTCTTGAGACATTACGCAGTATGATTTCTGCTGGGCGCGGTATTACGTTGTTTCCTGAATTAGCGGCACCAAATGAACGTATTCGTGATAATATTTGCTATATTCCTTGTACTGATCCTGTTCCAGTGCGAAGCATTGCCCTGATATATCGCCCGGGATCGCCATTACGTTCCCGTTATGAAACCATTGCTAAAACAATTCGAGATCACATGCCAAAAGTATTTGCTGAAAAAGAGCGTTTGTTAGAAAAAGCGAATTAATGATTGACTAAGTTAAAATTACCAAAATCGATTGAAATAATGAAAAATGCCAAAACTTCGGGGATTCGAGCTCAGCAAAAAGAGCGAACTCGTCGCACATTAATAGAAGCTGCATTTAATCAACTTAATGCCGAACAAGGTTTTGCTAGTCTAAGTTTGCGTGAAGTTGCACGTGAAGCTGGTATTGCCGCTACTTCTTTCTATCGGCACTTTCGTGACATGGATGAATTAGGTTTGGCGATGGTTGATGAAAGTGGTTTAACCCTTCGTCAACTTTTGCGACAAGCACGGAAACGTATTGAAAAGGGCGGAAGTGTGTTACGAACCTCTGTTACAACCTTTATTGAATTTATTGATAAAAATCCTAAAGTTTTTTTATTATTACTGCGTGAAAAAGCGGGGACATCATCGGCTTTTCGTTCTGCTATTGCTCGAGAAATTCAACATTTTATTGTTGAATTGGTTGATTATTTAGATAATGCTAATGACATGCCTCATCAATATAATGAAGCTCAAGCTGAAGCAATGGTTACCATTGCTTTTAATGCAGGAGCCGAGGCTTTAGATTTTGACCTAATACAACGCCAAAAATTGATCGAAAATCTTATATTTCAACTTCGTATGGTTTCGCGCGGTGCCTATTACCTTTATCACAAAGAATTGATTAAGCAAGAAAATCACTGATTTTAAATTTTTATACTGACATGTATAGTGAATCTAACGTGTTTTAATAAATTAATGTGTCATATTATTTGTTAAATATTTAATCTGATAAATTTAATTATTGATTAACAAATTGTATTATTTATCCTATTGTTAAGTCTTCATATTCATTCCAGCTGCAAATAGGCAATTTTTTTAATAGAGATAAATTGAATGACTAAATTCTACATTGGCTTGATTGTTTATTTAATCTTCACCTTTAGCAATCATGCTTATTCAGCTGTAGGGTTTAAACAAATCTATTACGATAAACAAAGTAACCGACCGTTGAATATCGCAATATGGTATAAAGCAAATAATCAACAAGATGACGTAATGGTTGGCGATAGTGCTATTTTTTATGGTTATAAGGTTCTATTCAATGCACCCCCTGTTTTAGATTATCGTAAGCATCCCTTAATTGTTCTCTCACATGGTTATGGGGGCAGCCAGCAAAATTTAAGTTGGCTTGCTTATGCGCTGGCCGAAAAAGGATATATTGTTGCCGCACCAAATCATCCAGGGACTACACTGTTTAATAGAGATATTGATCAATCTTCTAAATTATGGTTGCGCCCACAAGATTTGAGTAAAACAATTGATTGTTTGATAGAGGATAAGACTTTAGCAAACTCTATTGATATGAATAATATATCAGCCATTGGGCATTCCCTTGGCGGTTGGACGGTGATTGCACTTGCTGGAGCAAAATTTGATACAGAGCTTTTTAAGCAAGACTGTACAATTCATTCCCATTTAAAAGCGTGCCAATTAGTGACTGAACTCGGTCTTGATAATCCAAAATTAAATCAAAGTTTATTCGATCCAAGAATAAAATCATTTATCTCTTTAGATGCAGGATTAGTCAGAGGTTTTACGTCAAAAAGTTTAAAAGATATTAACATCCCTTCTTTAATTATTGGTGCAGGAGTTGATGTAGGTGATATGGATGCAGAGCTTGAATCAGGCTATTTAATGCAGTTCCTGTCAAAATCACTATCTACTTATACGGTGATACCAGATGCGATGCATTTTAGTTTTATACAAGTTTGTAAACCTAAGGCAATAGAAATATTAGAGCAAGAAGCTCAAGGCGAAGGTATTATTTGTAAGGATGGTGGGAAACGAACTCGAGCCGAGATTCATCGTGAAATAATTAAACAAATTACTACTTTCTTAGCGCAAATAAATTTGAACCCTTAACGCTTATAAAATTACTGCGGCTAGGCCGCAGTAATATTTTGTATTCTCTATAAGACTAATTGTCATTAAAGATTTTGTAACACTTTTTCAACACTATCTTTGGCATCACCAAATAGCATATAACTATTTTCTTTGAAGAATAGTGGATTTTGAACGCCGGCATAACCGGTATTCATTGAACGTTTAGAAATGATAACCGTTTTAGCTTTCCAAACTTCAAGAACTGGCATACCTGCGATAGGGCTATTTGGATCTTCTTCTGCCGCTGGGTTAACCGTATCATTTGCACCAATGACCCATACAACATCAGTATCAGGGAAGTCGTCATTGATTTCGTCCATTTCAAGTACGATATCGTAAGGTACCTTAGCTTCGGCTAATAATACATTCATATGCCCCGGTAAACGCCCGGCAACAGGGTGGATACCAAATCTCACTTCAATTCCCATAGCTCGTAGTTTTTCAGTAATGTTACTGACTGCACCTTGCGCTTGTGCAACCGCCATACCATAACCTGGAACAATAATAACTGAGCGTGCTTCTTTTAAAGTTTGTGCAACTTCAGCAGGTTGGATTTCGCGATATTCACCTTGTTCTTCTTCTGAAGAGCTTGATGAACTGCCATCGCTACCAAAACCACCGGCAATTACGCTAATAAATGAGCGATTCATTGCTTTACACATAATGTAAGAAAGAATTGCGCCTGAAGAACCAACTAAAGCACCAGTTACAATGAGTAAATCATTACCTAACATAAATCCTGCCGCAGCAGCCGCCCATCCAGAATAGGAGTTAAGCATCGAAATAACAACGGGCATGTCTGCGCCACCAATTGATGCAACAAGATGGAAACCAAAGACTAATGCTATAAGTGTCATAATGAGTAAACAAAATAGCGCGCCAGCTCCTGTTTGCAGATTGACAAATGTAAACATGAGTATTACAGATACGACAATAGCAGCAAGGTTCCAATAGTGTTTATTTGGAATAGATAATGGTTTTGAACTAATGCGACCATTTAGTTTGCCAAACGCGACAATCGAACCAGAGAATGTAACCGCACCAATAAAAACACCAACAAATATTTCGACCAAATGAACGGTAATTTCACTCGATGAGAAGGTAAAAATATGTGAGTCTAAAAAGCTATTAAAACCAACGAGTACCGCAGCCATACCAACAAAGCTATGAAGTAGTGCAACGAGTTCTGGCATTTGTGTCATTTCTACTTTTTTGGCTAAATATAAACCAATAGCCGCCCCAATAATCATCGCAATGATGACCCAATGTAATCCACCATTGATACTCGCAATCGCGGCAATAAGGGCAATTGCCATACCGATCATGCCATAGATATTACCCGATTTAGCGGATTCTTGATTGGAAAGACCACGTAGACTGAATATAAACAGTAAGGCAGCAATTACATAAGCTGCTTGAATAATTCCATTACTTAACATTATTGATACTCTCCTTTATTTGCCACGTTGGAACATTTTTAGCATTCTTTGGGTAACAAAGAATCCACCAAAAATATTGATACTAGCAATTAAAATAGCAACAAAGGCAATTGCCGTAGTTAAGCCATTATCATCACCAACTTGTAATATTGCACCAACTAAAATGATGCCTGAAATGGCATTAGTGACTGACATGAGCGGTGTATGTAAAGAATGAGTTACATTCCATACTACGTAATAACCAACTACACATGATAGAGCAAATACGGTAAAGTGACCTAAAAAGCTTTCAGGAACAGAATTAGCCAACCAGAAGAAAGCAATGATTATTAACGCTAAAATGCCATATTTTTTGCGTGGATCCATTGGTTTAGGTTCAGGTTTAGCAACCGGCGCTGCAACTTTTTTCTGCGGTTGTGCTGATACTTGAATTGGCGGTGCAGGCCAAGTGATTTCTTTATCTTTAACAACGGTCACTCCGCGGATAACCACATCGTCAAAATTGATATCAATATTGCCATCTTTTTGTTTAGTCAGTAACTTTAATAAGTTAACGATATTGGTACCATAAAGTTGAGATGCTTGAGCTGGCATGCGATTTGCCAAATCAGTATAGCCAACAATTTTTACATTGTTATCTGTTTCATAAACTTCACCGGGTTTAGTTAATTCACAGTTACCACCCGTTAATGCAGCTAAATCAACAATCACACTACCAGGTTTCATAGATTCAACCATCTCTTTCGAAATCAGTTTTGGTGCTGGTTTACCTGGAATTAATGCTGTAGTAATAATGATATCAACATCTTTAGCTTGTTCTGCAAATAATGCCATTTCAGCTTCAATAAAGGCAGCAGACATTTGTTTTGCATAACCATCTCCAGAGCCGGCTTCTTCTTCGAAATCTAACTCTAAGAAGTCAGCACCCATACTATTAATTTGTTCAGCAACTTCAGGGCGAGTATCGAAGGCTCGAACAATTGCACCAAGGCTTACTGCTGCGCCAATTGCTGCAAGGCCAGCAACACCAGCACCAATGACTAACACTTTTGCCGGTGGCACTTTACCTGCGGCAGTGACTTGACCTGTAAAGAATCGACCAAACTGGTTGGCAGCTTCAATCACAGAACGATAGCCAGCAATATTTGACATAGAACTTAGTGCATCTAACGATTGCGCACGAGAAATACGTGGCACACAATCCATCGCCATGACTGTAATATTTTTGGCTGCTAATTTTTCTAATAGTTCTTTATGTTGAGCTGGATAAATATAACTGATAAGGGTTAAACCCTCTTTCATTAATGCGATTTCATCATCTGTTGGGGCATGAAATTTTAAAATTAAGTCATTTTGCCAAATATCATGAGTATTTTGAATTGTTGCTCCAGCATCGATAAATGCTTGATCTTCAAAGTGAGCAGCATGCCCTGCACCCTGTTCTACAGAGACTGTAAATCCAAGTTTTAACAGTTGTCCAACTGTTTGTGGAGTTGCTGCAACTCTAGCTTCATTGGCTAACCGCTCTTTTGGTATACCGATATGCATTTCGTTACATCCTTATGTTTAGTGTTTATTAATGATTTTCGATTTTAGCATAAATTAGCGGCAGTGCGAGTAAGGAATTTATTTTTTATCTTCCAAGTCACATTATTATTGTAACTAATAAGTCGGTTGTCGATTCTTTCTTAAATGAAGCAATAATCAATTTATTGTTTGCCGATTTATGGTTGTTATATATTGATTTCATCCATTATTTAAGTTTTGTTTTTATTTTCTAAGTTATGATGTTCGTCACTCTTTTTATCATTTACCCGCGCTATACTGATCGAATAACACGCAAAAAATGAGTCTATTTTTTCGAAAAAAATAAGGTTATTCTGGGATATTTAGGTGAACATAAATAATAAAAAATCGTTGTATTTCATATTGTTATAATGAATGGAAAAATAGCAAAGATAAAATACTAAAAGCGAAAAGAAAATTACAGAGTAATATCGGTATTTTGTGTTATATGAATATTGTTATCGCGACCTAATTAACTAGATTGAGTATATAAAAGTATAGGTAAAAAAGTATTAATAATGTAGCCAAAATTTAATTGGATTTGATTACTTGATGTACGAAGAATCATTGGGTTAGCGTCCTTATTATTTGCTATCAAGTATGAATTTTTTTCTTTATATCATTATGATAATAAAGCAACCAAAGATACTTTAATTAACTTTGGTAAAAATAATAATCAAATTAAGTGGCTAATTTAATCAAGGATTGATAAAAAATTGTAATGTTAGAAACGAACTTAAAAAAATCTGATATCTTATTAACGCAACTTGCAAAAACTAGTGATGCTGTTTTTAATGTAATAACATTAGCTAAAGCTTTAGGCATTGAAGTCGTTGTTAATCCTAATGCGTATTTTAACAAGATGATACAACTATTACTTTATATCAATAAAATTACATCTAATAAAACTCAAACAAGTTTAATGTTTGGCATTAACGTAAATCGTTTTGATACGTTCAAACTAATTGTTACTAAAATTCATTCCTTTGATATTCAAACCATTATTATCCTATTTAATAGTAATGGACCTCTCGCTTTTTATGTTAAAAATTATAGGTATATTCAAATTTATGGATTTGTCTTACTTAGCATATTCAACATGGCCAACAATTTTATTTATGCTTTAAGTTTATCACAAGCTGACGGAGAGTTTTTTTACCCGATAGCCGATGGTGCTATTGCATTTTCAGTGGTTGAACGTGAAGGAACATCAACTATGTCATCTTGTCAAAATGTACTTGATAGAATGGCAAATTAAAAATTTACTAGAGGAAAACGCTTAATGACAAATCAACCTAAAAAAATCATTCTTGATTGTGATCCAGGTCATGATGACGCTATTGCCATGTTATTGGCGCATGGGAATCCTAATATTGAATTATTAGCGGTAACAACTGTAGTCGGGAATCAAACATTAGAAAAAGTGACCCGTAATGCGTTATCAGTTGCTCGTATTGCTAACATAACTCATATTACTTTTGCCGCTGGTGCTGTTCGACCATTAGTGAGGAATGTTGAAATTGCACCAGATATTCATGGTGATTCAGGTCTGGATGGTCCTGTATTACCCGAACCTGCTATACAATTGGACTCTAGACATGCTATTGATTTAATTATCGATACGATTATGGCTCATCCACCCAAAACCATTACCTTGGTCCCAACTGGTGGGTTAACCAATATTGCGATGGCTGCGCGCAAAGAACCCAAAATTGTCGAAAGAGTGAAAGAAGTGGTTTTGATGGGCGGTGGCTATCATGTTGGTAACTGGAGTGCAGTTGCTGAATTTAATATAAAAATCGATCCAGAAGCTGCCCATATAGTATTTAATGAAAAATGGCCTGTGACTATGGTGGGATTAGATTTGACTCATCAAGCTCTCGCAACGCCTGAAGTAATTGAAAAAATCTCAGCAATCAAAACAAAACCAGCAACATTTGTACTTGAAATGCTTGAATTCTTCGGAAAAATGTATAAGCAAGCACAAGGTTTTACTTATCCACCAGTACATGACCCTTGTGCTGTAGCTTATGTTATTAATCCGGATTTAATTAAAACTCGACGAGTTCCTGTTGATATAGAGCTCACAGGAACATTAACTTTAGGCATGACTGTTGCTGATTTTCGTTTTCCAGTCGATGAAACTTGCCATACACAAGTGGCGACAAAACTTGATCATGCAGGTTTTTGGGATTTAATCGTTGATGCGTTACAGCGAATTGGTGAGGTAAATGTATGATTGCACAAAGCAACAATAAAAAAAGTATTTTAACATTAATGGTTGCTTTACTTGCAGCTTGTGTTGCTTTTCAGCTCAATGCAAGTATGTTAAGTCCTGTATTAGTGACTATAGCCAAAGAATTAGGCACCAATGATGCAGCTGTTGGATTTTCACAAACTTCTTTTTTTACTGCGGCAGCACTGTTTTCACTCTTTCTTCCTCGTTTGAGTGATATCAAAGGTCGTAAAAAAGTATTAACGGTTATGTTGTTAATTATGACAATAGGAACAATATTGGCTGCTGTTGCACCTAATATTGAAGTATTATATGCAGCGCGTATTATTCAAGGCGTATCTGGTCCTGTTGTTCCACTTTGCTTACTTATGCTGAGTTACGAAGTAAAAGATGTCAAACAATATGGCATGTTAATGGGCATTATCACCGCAGTAAATGGTGGTATTGCTGGTGTGGATGCGATAGCAGGTGGTTTACTTGCTACTTATTGGGGCTTTCGTTCTGTATTTTGGGTAATTGCTGTGGTTGCAGCTATTTCGACTTATCTTGTCTATCGTTTTGCTCCAGAATCCAAGCCTTCAGCAGGAACTAAAATGGATTGGTTAGGCGTTATATTAATTGTCCTAACGCTTGCTGCATTATTATTGGCACTTAATGAAGCGGGTAATTTAGCTAATGCAAATTGGTTAATTGTTACTGGCTTAACCGTGTTTGCCATTGTTTGTTTTATTTTATTTTGGAATGTCGAAAAACGAAATAAGCAACCTTTGGTGACAACAACGCATCTGAAAAAACGTGCTACTTGGGCTTTATTGTTAACAACAACCTTAACCATGACAGGTATTTTTGCCATAGTCAATGGTTTAGTTATGTCACTTGCGCAAAATCATGATATAGGATTTGGTCTAAATCCTGATTGGGCGTCATTAATTTTGTTGACACCTTATGCTTTAATTGGTTGGTTTGTTGGACCATTTTCTGGTCGCTTAGCACCAACGATCGGATATAACAATGTCCTCAAATTGGGTTTGATTGGTTGTATTGTTGGTATCTTAGTGATCTTATTTTATGGTGTGCATTCCTTACCTATCTTATCAATCGGTGTAATTGCACTAGGTGTTTTTTACGCAGGCATGGCCAATATTATTTTAAATGGTTTAGGTGTTGTCTTATCACCTGCCGACAATCAAGGATTTTTACCTGGAATGAATGCCGGTGCGTTTAACTTAGGTGCAGGATTAAGTTTTGCGTTGTTACCCGCAGTTCAGATGATAAATGGTAATACAATGACGGGGTATTTTAATGGTATTTTAGTAGGATTAGTGATTACTATTTTAGCGTTATTTAGTAGTTTCTTAATTCCTCGACCAATCAATGCAGAAGTAACGCATTAATTAAAAAACGGGATAACCCATCCCGTTTTTACCTTTTTAAAAATACCAAAATCAAATTCAATTTTATGAGTTTTGTGTTGTGCATAAGTGTAGATACTATGCTGTTAAAAACTTGTCTTAAGTGGCTGAGTGGTTTTTTCAAATTGAAAACTACTTATAGCAACAATGATAGTTAACACTCAATTAAATAGCGCGATTATGACTTGATTTTTATCATTTGATTATTTGCTTTATCGACATTATTCACAACGTCAATAATAGCAAGCATATTGCTGATTAGATCATTCTCTTTTAAAACTATAATAAAGAAAGCATCGGTAAGTTTTAATTTTGTGGAATGGATTGTTCAGCTAGTGGGAGTGCAATATCTTCGGTGATTTTGGGTTTATTTATTGACACGCGGTAAACAACAGTCTTACCTTGCGTGCCCATTAAATCAATATGCACAATTAAACTCAACTACTACAACAAGCAGCAGCATTATTAACACGCCAATTGTGACAAAATTAACGTGCAGGCGTTACAAGATCAACAATCCTAACTAATCATGAAAGTAATGACTGAACTATCAGAGACTATTTGGTTTATCTCCACTCTCTAAATGATTTTCACTTAAAACTCCCTGCTGCTGAACAACACGGTGTACTGTATCGATTTCATTTGCAGAAACGGCTTTTGACACAACATATGCGACTAATCCAGCTAAAAGTATGTATAATAGACTTTTCATTTGTTTTCTCCCTTATAAAAAAATAACCATTATCATTATTAATATAACTATAAGTTAAAAATGGTACAATAATTAAACAATTAATTCCATAACATATCAAGATTATTTAAGATTAAAATTCAATTATGATAATTATTTTTTTGTTGTCATTGATCTTTTTAACGACAAAAAATGGGATTGAGCGAAAATAAAAAACAGAAAATCGTAATTATTATAGGTAATTTTTAATTAAATTGACTTTGTTGCTTTTTAATTAAGTTAAATGATAAATCTCAAACTTAGTTATTTTTAACTACTACAAATTGTTATATAATCGATAATATTTTGTCTTTAGCACAATATATTGTGTTTCTCATATTATTTCTAAGATACGTTTAAAAATTGAGTGTCTTTAATTAAGGAACCGCTATGATGGATTTTTCCCAATCAGTGCCAGAATTGGTCTCTTGGGCAAAAAAGAATGATTTTTCAATTAATTTGCCAGTGGAACGGCTTGCATTTTTATTGGCGATTGCCGTATTAAACAGCGAGCGTTTTGATGGTGAAATGACCGAATCTGAATTAATTGATGCTTTCAGGCATGTTTCACAAATTTTTGAACAGAGTGAAGACACCATCACTGTTCGAGCAAATAATGCCATTAATGACTTAGTGCGTCAGCGCCTAATTACGCGTTTTGCTAGCGAAATGACTGATGGATATTCTATTTATCGTTTGACACCATTAGGTATTGGTATTTCTGATTACTATATTCGTCAGCGGGAGTTTTCAACGTTACGTTTGTCTATCCAATTATCCATTGTTGCTCAAGAGTTAAAACGAGCTGCTGATGCAGCACTTGAAGGTGGTGATGACTTACACTGGCATCGAAATGTGTTTGCTCCACTAAAATATTCAGTTGCTGAAATATTTGATAGTATTGATATTACTCAACGTGTGATGGATGAGCAGCAAGCCGATGTAAAACAAAATATCTCGGCATTATTAAGTCAAGACTGGCAAGCAGCCATTACCAGTTGTGAAGGGCTATTAACCGAAACTTCGCAAACATTACGCGAATTGCAAGATACGCTGGCAGCGGCGGGTGATAAACTTCAAGCCAGTTTATTGTTAATTCAAGATGCGACATTAGATAATCCTGATTTAGATAAAATTAATAACGTGGTAATTGATCTACAAGGTAAGCTAGATCGAATTATTGGTTGGGGGCAAAAAGCGATAGATCTTTGGATAGGTTATGACCGACACGTTCATAAATTTATCCGTACAGCAATTGACTTAGATAAAAATCGCGTCTTTTCTCAACGATTACGTAAATCGATTCAGAGCTATTTTGATTTACCTTGGTCACTGACTTTTGCTAATGCCGACCGTCTACTTGATATGCGTGATGAAGAACTTGCTTTACATGAAGCTGAAGTTACAGGTGAATTACCATCAGAACTTGAATATGAAATGATTGAAGAACTTCAAGAACACATTATTGCGCATATTGAACAAAATTTATTGGTTTTTAAACAACAAAATAAACCACTCGATATAAGTGTTGCCATTCGTAGCTATTTAGCACAGTTCCC
This sequence comes from Gilliamella sp. B2838, assembly GCF_026536185.1. Taxonomy (NCBI): domain Bacteria; kingdom Pseudomonadati; phylum Pseudomonadota; class Gammaproteobacteria; order Orbales; family Orbaceae; genus Gilliamella; species Gilliamella sp. B2838. Next base: position 19,618 of record NZ_JAFNOO010000007.1, on the reverse strand, counting down.
ACGTGAACAACATTTTGATATTGCAAGATTATTTATCGATCAAGCTATTCGTCTAGGTATTGCCGAAGATGATTTGCTCGGTATTCCTGCCGAATGGAAACCTATCAACGATTATGGAGCTAAGGTACAAGCACATGTCATCAACAGATATTAAAGAATTAGAACAAACCGCTCATCATATTGATGAGGTTATAGGGCGTATTGCAGCGAGCTCTCAAGCGTCAATCGATAAATACATGCCGGTAAAATTAGCTCAAGCGATTGCTAATCCTATTTTTCCTGAGTTGGATAGTTTGCTTCGTTCTGGGCGTCATATAGGTATTGATGAACTCGATCAACATGCCTTTTTAATGGATTTTCAACTTGAACTTGAACAATTTTATCAACGCTATAATGTTGAGCTAATACGTGCACCTGAAGGATTTTTCTATCTTCGTCCTCGATCAACAACATTAATTCCTCGTTCTGTTCTATCAGAATTAGATATGCTTGTTGGTAAAGTACTTTGTTACCTCTATTTAAGTCCCGAACGACTTGCGCATGAAGGCATTTTTACTTTACAAGAACTCTTTGATGAGCTTGTTTCGTTAGCCGACGAAAGTAAATTACTTAAATTAGTCAACCAACGTTCAACCGGATCGGATTTAGATCGGCAAAAACTTTTTGATAAAGTTAAAACAGCCCTAAACCGTCTGCGTAGATTAGGTATGATCTTTTTTATTGTCGGTAATGACAGCAGCCGTTTTCGAATTAATGAATCTATTTTCCGTTTTGGCGCCGATGTGCGCAGTAGTGACGATGCGCAAGAAGCACAATTACGCTTAATTCGGGATGGTGAAGCGATCAAAATTGAATCGTCACTCATCTTAGATGATAATAATGATGAACAAGATGATGAAGTTAACGAGGAGATTGAATAATTATGATTGAACACGGAAAATTTCACTCCTTAACCTTAATTAACTGGAACGGCTTTTTTGCCAGAACATTTGAATTAGATCAACTTGTCACCACACTTTCTGGGGGGAATGGGGCTGGTAAATCAACCACCATGGCAGCTTTTGTTACTGCATTGATTCCAGATTTAACCTTATTACATTTTCGTAATACTACCGAAGCTGGTGCAACATCAGGCTCTCGTGATAAAGGTCTACATGGTAAATTAAAACCCGGTGTTTGTTATTCGATGCTTGATGTGATCAATTCACGTCACCAACGGATTATATGTGGTGTTCGATTACAGCAAGTTGCGGGTCGTGATAAAAAAGTGGATATTAAACCTTTTTTAATACAAGGTTTACCTGTTGAAATCAAACCAACCGAATTAGTGACAGAAAGAGTAAACGACAAACAAGCACGAATCTTATCACTGCCTGAGTTAAAAGATAAAATTGAATCAATAGAGAGCGTGATTTTTAAACAGTTTAACTCTATTACTGATTATCACTCAGTGATGTTTGATTTTGGTATATTACCAAAACGATTACGTACCTCATCTGATCGTAGTAAATATTACCGATTAATTGAAGCGTCACTTTATGGTGGGATTTCAAGTGCCATTACCCGCTCACTTCGTGATTACTTATTACCTGAAAACAGTGGTGTACGTAAAGCTTTTCAGGATATGGAAGCAGCACTACGTGAAAATCGCATGACATTAGAAGCGATTCGCGTTACGCAATCTGATCGCGATCTATTTAAACACCTGATTACTGAATCAACAAATTATGTGGCAGCGGATTATATGCGCCATGCTAATGAGCGTCGTGTTCATATTGAATCGGTACTTGGTTTGCGTCGAGATATGTTTAAAACGCAAGATTTGTTAATCAGTCATCAATATCGTCAAGTTGAAATGGCAAAAGAGCTCAAAGAGTTTCAAGATGCGCAAAATGACCTAGAAACTGATTTACAAGCGGCAAATGACCATCTTAATCTAGCGCAAACAGCTTTACGCCAACAAGAAAAAATTGATCGCTATCAAGCGGACTTAGATGATCTTAATCTAAAACTTGAAGAACAAAATGAAGTTGTCATTGAAGCGAATGAACAGTACCAAAGCTACCGTGATCAGGCTGAACAAACTGAACAAGAAGTGGATGAAATAAAAACGCAATTAGCTGATTATCAACAAGCTCTTGATGTGCAGCAAACACGGGCAATTCAGTATCAACAAGCTTTGCAAGCTTTGAAAAATGCACAGTCTTTATGCCAATTACCAAAATTGGGGATCAGTAATATTGAAAATCACTTTGACGTTTTTGCTGAAAAACAAAAAGAGATTACAGAGCAAGTTTTAGAACTTGAACAAAGATTAAGTGTTTCTGATGCCGCAATTAATCAGTTTGATCGTGCTTATCAACTTGTAATAAAACTGGTTGGTGATGTTGTTCGTAGTGAAGCATTTACTGCTGCTAAAGAAGCACTAAGACAATGGCCTTCACAATGTTATCAAGCTGAACAAGCTGAACATTTACAATTACAGCTTGATGAGCTTGAACAACGCTTTTTTGAACAAAAAGAAGCAGAATCATTATTAAACCAATTTTGCAAACGTATTGGTCGACATGTTAATTATGATGAACTTGATGAACTAAAACAGGAACTTGAAGTTCAGTTAGATGAAAATGCGGAGCTTGCTAATCAATCTAGTGAAAAACGCATTGAATTTAGACAAGAACTTGAACAAATTCAATCTAAAATAGCCGATTATCGACAAAAAGCACCAATGTGGATAAAAGCACAAGATGCTTTAATTGCCTTACAAGAACAAACCGGACAAAGTTTTACCCACAGTCAAGCTGTCACGCAACATATGCAGCAGCTGCTTGAGCAAGAACGAACATTGGTTACAGAGCGCGATCAGATAACCTTTAAACGAACTCAATTAGATACACAAATAGAACAACTCAATCAACCTAGTGGTGTTGATGACGGCCGTTTATCGGCATTAGCTGAGCGGTTTAATGGTGTACTTCTTTCAGAAATTTATGAAGATGTGACTATTGACGATGCACCTTATTTCTCGGCATTATATGGTCCTTCAAGACAAGCGATTGTGGTACCTGATTTGTCGTTAGTCAAAACCCAGCTCGAAAATCTTACTGCTAGCGAAGAAGACTACCCTGAAGATATCTATTTTATTGAAGGCGATCCTTCTTCATTTGACGACAGTGTATTTGATTGTGAAGAGATGAATAAAGCGGTATTGGTTAAAACTGGTGATCGTCAATGGCGCTTTTCCAGCTTTCCAACGGTACCATTATTTGGCCGAGCTGCTCGTGAAGTTCATCTGGAAAAATTATCGGCAGAGCGTGATGAACTTCATGAACGTTATGCCACTATCTCGTTTGATTTACAAAAATTACAACGTATAGAACAAAATGTGGGTCAATTTATTGGTGAATATTTATCGGTTGCCTTTGATATCGATCCCGAAGCTGAAGCTCAAAAATTAGCGACAAGACGCAATGAGATTGAGCGTCAATTATCCTCGCAAGAAGCAATAGATAAGCAGAATCAACAGCAGGTAGCTAATTGCAAAGAGCAGTTAACAACGGTTAATCGTTTAGTTGCGCAAATGCATTTATTAGCTGATGAAGATTTAGCAGATCGAGTTGATGATCTACGCGAACAAGTTGCCGAAGCACAAGATGCTGCACAATATGTTGGTCGCAATCGTCACACGGTTTCTGAGCTTGAGCCTATTGTGGCCGTTTTACAAAGTGATCCAGAACAGAACGAAGCGTTACGTGAGCAATATAATACCGTTAAGTCGCAACAACAAACGATTCGTCAACAGGTGTTTGCGCTTACTGAAGTGATGCAACGCCGAGCCCATTTTAGTTATGAAGATTCAGCCGGCATGTTGAATGAAAATGCTGATTTGAACGAAAAGTTACGTGCTCGGTTAGATATTGTAGAAGCACAGCGAACCGATGCTCGTCGTCAAATGCAGCAGTATCAAGATAAGTATAACCAGTACAATCAAACATTAGCTTCATTAAAAAGTGCATTTGAAACTAAACGTGACATGCTTAATGAACTGCATAAAGAGATTGAACAAATTGGTGTTAAAGCCGATGCCATCACCGAAGAGAGGGCTAGGGTACGTCGTGATGAGATCCATCAAAAATTAAACAGTAACCGTCAGCACTGTAGTTCGCTAGAAAAACAACTAATTATGTGTGAAAGCGAAATGACGCAAATGCAAAAACGTTTAGCTCAAACACTCCGTGATTATAAACAATTACGCGAACAGGTTGTTGAAGCCAAAGCTGGTTGGTGCTTAGTTTTACGACTCGTCAAAGAAAATAGCGTTGAACGACGATTACATCGTCGAGAATTAGCTTATTTAAGTGCTGATGAACTGCGCTCAATGTCAGATAAGGCGCTGGGCTCATTACGTCTGGCTGTGAATGATAATGAACATTTACGTGATGTTTTACGATTATCTGAAGATCCAAAACGTCCGGAACGCAAAATTCAATTTTATATTGCGGTTTATAAACATCTTCGTGAACGAATTCGTCAAGATATTGTCAAAACAGATGATCCAATTGAAGCAATTGAGCAAATGGAAATTGAATTATCACGTTTAACTGAAGAATTAACCTCACGTGAGCAACAGTTAGCAATAAGTTCGAAAAGTGTGGCAAACATTATTCGAAAAACTATCCAACGTGAACAAAATCGTATTCGTATGCTCAACCAAGGTCTACAGGCGGTGGCATTTGGACAAGTTAATGGTGTACGCTTGAATGTTACCATTCGTGAAGCGCACTCATCATTATTAGCAGCATTAGCCGATGATCAAAATGAGCATCAAGATCTGTTTAGTAATAATCGTATTACCTTCTCGGAAGCGTTAGCTAAACTTTATCAACGTTTGAATCCACATATTGATATGGGGCAACGAACTGCACAAAATATTGGGGAAGAGCTGTTAGATTATCGCAATTATCTTGAGCTGGATGTAGAAGTCAATCGTGGTGCTGATGGTTGGTTGCGTGCGGAAAGTGGCGCATTATCAACTGGTGAAGCCATTGGTACCGGTATGTCAATTCTCTTGATGGTCATTCAAAGTTGGGAAGAAGAATCAAAACGTCTACGTAATAAAGATATTTTACCATGTCGCTTATTATTCTTAGACGAAGCTGCTCGCCTAGATGCTAAATCGATTGCCACGTTATTTGAGCTGTGTGAACGACTCGAAATGCAACTGATTATAGCAGCGCCAGAAAATATCAGCCCAGAAAAAGGGACTACTTATAAACTGGTGCGTAAAGTAATGAATAACCAAGAACATGTACATGTGGTTGGTTTAAAAGGCTTTGCGTAACTATTTTTTAAGGTTAACATCTTCGTCGATTTTAATCGACGAAGATGTTATTTCTAATTTTCTATTAGTTAATTAACTAGTAATAAATCCTTGTCAATATCTATCATTTTAAAAAGTGTTCTACTCTTATTTTTGGATAACTGATATTTAATCAGTGATAATTAACTTTTTTCTTTGTTTTTTAACAAAGTTAATGCTAAATCATAGCTTGATAGATATGATAATTTTCAATATCAAAGCAGACAATATTAACTTTTGTGATTATTGAATATTGCATTAAACACTGATTTATTGTTGATAATGCTATTTGTGCTGCTTTTGGTTTAGGAAAACGATAAATACCAGTACTAATATTAGGAAAAGATATACAGGTAATTGGATACTGAGATGCCAACTTAAAACTATTTAGATAAGCTTGTTTTAATAATTCTTCTTCATTATTTTTACCTCCATTCCAGCATGGACCAACGGTATGTATAACATATTTAGCTGGAAGGTTACCAGCCGTTGTGATAACGGCCTCACCAACTTTACAACCGCCTTGTTTTTCTCTGATTTTTATACATTCTTCAAGGATGGTTTTACCGCCAGCTCGGTGTATTGCTCCATCTACGCCACCCCCACCTAGCAATGAGGTATTAGCAGCATTAACAATAGCATCTGTCGAAATTTTAGTAATGTCAGCTTGCAGTAATTCAATTTTATTCTTCACGGTATGAACGCCAATTCTGATTTTTCACATAGGTAGATTCTTAAATTTTAGAGTTTGAGATTTACACTTATCTGTCAACAAGTAATATCTATCAATCGCTATAACTTCTAAAACATGAATGAAATTTGATATTGCTATTTGAACTTTATGGTATTTTATATAGAAAATTTTGCCTTGCTATTCTAAAGCAGCAAGGCACCTTATGTTAATAAGGGATTAATTGATTATTTGTCAGCTATTTTGTTTAAAGCCAATGGCAAAAATTCATTTAATTGACTTTCTACTTTGATATAAGCCTCTAAAGGTTTTTGATAGGGATCTGAAAGATCTTCATTTTTACCTGTAGAAAACTCAGATAATGTAAAAACCTTACCTTTTGCTTGCGGATATTGTTCTAAAATTTTTGCTTTGTGTTTTTGTGTCATAGTCAGCAAATATTCTGATTTATCAATATCCGCTTTTGTTAATTGTGTTGCTTTATGTGATGAGATATCAATACCATGTTGTTTTAATACCGTCACTGTCCCTTGTTCTGGTGCGGTTTCTTTAGGATCAACATTCACACCTCTTGATTGCACGATAATATTTAGATTATGTTTTTTTACATAATCATTTGCCAAGGCTTCAGCCATTGGACTACGTCCCGTATTACCAGTACAAACAAATGTAACAATATGATCTAATGCAAAGCAAGAACTACTAAAAAATACAAATAAACAAACTAAAAATTTTTTTAACATAGACATTCTATTTCCTTTATCCTTTATCAATGGCTTATTACAATTTTAAGCAAATTTTATACTAAATAACATTAAATACAATGTTTATCATAGTGTTATAACTCATTAGCTTTCGATTTATCAAATAACAATATGATAAAAAAACAAGAAGCCGATTATGTTTACCTGTTGTCGTTTTGTTTAACTAAATACAAAATATTATTTATGGCGGTTTTAGCTTGATGGCTGTTTTTCCAGCAAGTTGAGCCTGTTAATAATGCGCCTTTGCTTAGAATTTCATTTAAAGTGGCGTGGCGTAATTTATCAAAAGAATCAAGTTCCATTTGTTCAAGTCTGTCAATAATTTTGCCACCCACAAATTTTAGCTGTAACAATTGTTGTCGCTCTGTTTCTGAAAAAGCCATATCATTCTTATTTGGATTACATTAATATTAATTTATATTTAAACTTGTTCACTTAACTTTTTCCACTTTCTGATTTTGGTTCGAAATGATTTAAACGGTGCCACAGAATTAATATGAATAAAGCGCGCTACGGTCCAAGATTCAGGGAAAGGTTTAGTCCAATTACGTCTATCTTTAATAAATAACGTATCATCATCCAAAGATTCAATCCAATTATTCCAGATAACAAGTTTCTGGTTAAATAATGTAATTAGTTCTTGTAATGAATAATCCTGATAAATCTTATAAAAGTGTTGATATAATTTGCCTAACTGATTCCATTTGTAGCCTTCTGCTGGTAATGTTGGGGTTTGTCCTGCAAGTTCATCATCATCCCAAGACTTAACAAGATCCAACCATCCTAACTGATAAGCAATCATTTGCGCAGGAGTACGATCGACACCATGAATTAACTGATCTTTTTGCGATTCTGTTAATGTATTAAATTCTTCAATAAACAATTTAGCGGTTTTGTTTATTTCATTCAATAACTGTTGTTTACTGGTATAAGCCATAGACAAACTATCCTTTTTTTGCTTTATTTTTAAATTGCTTTAATTCTTCATCAATAAAATAACGAACCAAATTAGCATATAAGGCTTTAATAATATCACCATTTAGTCCTAACTCATTGGCCCAAAGCTTTCGTTGCTCAAGCATAGTGTCAAAACGGGCTTTGGCTTCTACAGCACTAGCACTTTTTTTAAATTCACTAGCAGCTTTAACATATTCAAAGCGAGCTGCAAATAGCTTAATAACAGTGTGATCAATCTGATCTATCTCTGAACGAATATCGTCCATATTACAGCATTTTTGGGGTGTTAACTTAGGATTATATTGCATGATATTTAGCCTGTTAAAATTTATTAATGACTATCCTAGCATTATGCTGTTTTATATGAAACTATTAATCATAATTTTTAATTTTGAATTATATTTAACTGCAACCCGCCAAAATTACTCGATTTTATCTATTTTTTATATTGTTAGCGGGATATTTGAATTATATCTTTGTAGCTTTTTGGGGGGATTATTTTTACTATAACTCGTTTTAACTTGTAAATATCTATTCCACTGTCAAACAATCAGTAATTTTATCGCTGGGCTTGATTGTTTTTATTTGAGTATTTGTTAAAACGGTAGTTATACGAGATTTGTATAACTAAACATATAACTAAAAAATGTGGTTGTAAATGTGTCTTACTGATACTTACATAATAGTAAAATAGGCTTAAAGCCTTAATTATACTGGCTTGGATGTGGTTTAAAGGATTTTAAAGAATGTTACTGATTATTGAATTGGTGCCGTGGGCGGGAATGTTTCATGCTAAATTAATTATTGAAAACAATTAATTAAATGTTTTTTTATGTTTGTTTTTCCCACATTTGGAATTGTTTTGATTTTTTACAATAGTATCTCTACATTTTTATATTACTCAAAGCTAAATAGTAAATTACATTTAATTATTAATTAGGTAATTATAGTTAACTTCAATAATAAACAATATTTGATTCATTTATCAATTGTCTCTTTAATCACACTAAATTATTAAAATGTATTGGATAATTTAATTAATAAAATTTAATACCATATTTACTTTCAAAAAATTGATCTAATTTGTTCTGATTTTCTTCTTTTGATATGTAATTAAGATCTTCATCTGTGAAATCATAAACGCCAAAATTATTAATATAATTGCCATTAAGAGAATAATAAGCATTACTAGTAGTTTTGATGTAAAACCAGAATAATCGAGACTTAATAACTTTTTTTATAAACATCAGTTCACGCTTTGTATGTCCAATAATTGCTATTCCATTATAAAATAACAATTCTTTATCTGTGGAAATAATACCACTAGGTATTTTATTAGACATTTTAGGCAAAAAAGTTTATTTCCAAAAACATTCAAAGCTTAGGTTCGACCAAAAGCATACCAATTTTGATAGTTACCAACACCTTTATCTCGTTGTGACAAAATTTCTTTCTTGCTAACTAAATATTTGTAAGCTTCAGGATATTGTTTTTTAAATATATCTTCTTCAATTAACTTTGTAGTTTCATTTCTAATTATTGGCTTCTACTTTGTATTCACTACTATCGTGATTGAAAAGTTCTTTAAATGTGATTGGATGTGTTACATATTGTTTTAAACAAGGAACCACTCTTTTTTCATATATATCTTTGATATCAGCTTCAGCAAGATTTTCGGCATCTAAGTGAATCATTGCATCCCATTTCAAATTAACAAGCTCATCATTACCTTGTTGCTTGCATGAAGTTAGTAATAGAATTGCAGTGATTACAATGCCTAAAAAACTTTTCCCATCTCAGTTAATCCTGATGGTATCAAAAAACAATCAACATTTAATTAATATACCACATTAAACACACTTTGTTTCTTTACTTTCAAAGATAACTTCATATTTACATTTCCTGATATTACCTTCATACTTAAATGATATGGTTAGTTAATTTCTGTAATTAAGGTGCCAATAATGAAAAAAGCAGTATTGCTCCTCATAATTTTATTTAGTCCATTTTACACCCTAGCAGATTCATGCGATGAGATCATGCAGAAGCCGAGTTTAACCTTTAACGATGTTAAATTGTTATATAATTCAGAAAAACTTGAGCATAATATTTATGTAAATTTATATTTTAAGAATGTGCTTAATGGAATCTCGGCGTATGACTCGGTATTAGTTCTCGAAAACAAAAAACGAGCTGCCTGTATGTCGAATTATGACTATTTAATGACGTTAAGTTTACTATCAAAAAATATTGAAATGGTTGATAGCATGTTAAAAGCAACACATGGTGAACATGTGGCAGAATACCTACCATTTCCTTTGTTGTATATGAGGACATTACAATATCACTATCCTTGTGATGATTAAATAAAATTAAATATTCCAACTTATTTAAGTAATTATATATTAATTAAGTAATGAATAGATTAAAAACCTTCCCTATTTAAACCCCCATCATTACTACCATTATCACAAGCTTGATTAAATAGCACTTTTGACTTCATATAATCCTTATTAATACCTAAACCATAATAATACATAACTCCTAATAGGGTCTGAGCTCGTGTATATCCTTGCTTCGCTGCAAATTGAAAATATTCAATTACAGTTTCAAAATCTCCTGCCATTACTTGGTAAGAGAGCATAATCGTAAAAAATAACATTGCTAGCTTCATTATATTTATAATAATTTTCCACTATATGCTTAATAAATCATAAAAACATTTTTTTTTGATTTTGATTATTTAGATATCTATTTATATATCTAAATTTAAAAAAACACCAATAATGACGGTTATTAGTTTATATTTAGTGGCTCAATTTCAGTAACTAATTGGGTTCTTCTGCTTTAGGTAGCCAATCACAACTTAAGTCTGTTTCTTGGTGTAACATTTGCTGCTTTGATGCATCACATAAGGTATTGATACACCAAATTGAGGTAAAGATAATGGGTTACTTAGTCCATATTTCACTCGAACGCAATATAGATATGATAAAGTTTTTCTCTTTTATTTTTTAATTATTATTTTTCTAAATTATATTCACTTAAGAATTCATCATAAGAATCTGGAAATAGTTTTGTGTCAGGGTGAAGTAAAGCCTTTGAAAGATTTTCACAATTTTTAGACCGATATATTTTTGTTCATCTGAACATTTCTCTAAATATTTACAGATTAATTGACGATCATTCATGAATTCTTCAACTGAATATATTTTTTCACCACACCCAACAATAGAAATACTTATTACTAAAAATAAACTTAATTGTTTCATATATTATATCGTTTTAATTTTTCAACTACCGCCAATCTCGCAAATTCAGACCAATTCTTATTGGCAGGATGACTTCTATCATGTCCAACAAGATTGTTTATTTCAGTAATTATTGATGGCTCAGCCGACACAATTAACCTTGTCTTTGGTACACTATGAAAATAATGATTTGCATTTTCATTTTCGACTTTATTCATGTTATTCCTAATGTGCCCATAAATCATCAAATTATATTATACTATTCTCTTTTTTTATGAGGTCAGAAAATCATCAAAGTTAAACTAATCCCAATATTAAGCTAGCCAAAAGAAGCACTAAAGCTCGTTTTTCAAAAAACCAAAAGGATATGAAGAAGTTGAAGATTAAATTTTATCCTAACTTTTAAATAAAAATAAAAGCTCCTGAAAGCTGAAACCTGATAAAAAAGATAAATAAAGCATGTTAGGTTAAATGGTGCTAAGTTAAATAAAAGTACGAAAATGGAAATTATCAGATTAGGTTTAAGCAAGAACAATTTAACCTTTTGTACCATATAGCTTAAATGCCATTTTGTGGGTAAAAATTGAAACCAGTTGTCTGTTACCTACAATTGCATTTGATGTAAGGTAATTTCAGTTGAAATCGGTTGAGTAGGAATTTATTGAAAGTGTTGGTATATAAGGATTTGATTGACTTCGGTAGAGTATGGGCGGGACTTGAAAAGCACTGTTTAAATCCTTTTTCATAAAGCATTGTGTTTGTTTCTTCTGTTTGTTGTACCCCCATTTGTACCCCCAAAAGAAAAAGTGCCCCCAAAAATTAGGTATTTTAATCTTGCCAAATTGAAAGGTTAAAAAAATTGGTTTTAGAATTTTGACGGTGTAAAAATTTATCTAGGTGAGTGGTATCCGTTAATTATGTTTTAGATTTTTTATACCTCCCCCCCCATAAAAATAAAATTTTATAAAAAAGTGCGCACGGTGTTCACTACTTGCTTGAAGCCTTATTCTAAAAGGGTTTGAGCGGTGAACACTTAATTATTTACTATTCACAAGTGTACACTTTAGGTATTCACTCAATAAAAAACCGCTAAATAATAGCGGCTCATAATTATAATAACGATATTAGTTATCTAATAAGTTATCCAACAAGTTAGATGGTGAAATATATGTTCTAACTCTACTGTTTCCAATAAGCAATAATAGTCCTTTATTTTCCAGCACTTTTAAATCCGATCTTGCTGTATTTTCAGATACACTGTATTCAATACTTATTGATTTTGCAATAAATTGCCTACCCGGTTCTTTAGCTGCTTTTTTAAGAATATCAATTTGTCTAAAATTTAACTCTGATGCTTTTTTAGAATTTTGAATTCTAGTTAAGAAGTCCGATAATTCTTGTTGCTTTCTTCGTAGATAAATATTTAATTCGTCAATCGACCGTATGATAATATCGATTTGGTGGTATAGAAAATAAGTAGTATCTAATCCATCATCTTCTACATATAAATAAGCTTTTGCATATTTTATTGGTGCTTTTTTAATTAATTTACTTATTGATGTATATTCAAATAACCAATAGCCAGACTTCATCATAAACCAATAAAATAAAGCTCTTGCAGTTCTTCCGTTTCCATCTCCGAAAGGATGAATAAAGCCAATAAAAAAATGTAACAATATTGCTTTGATTACAGGATGTATAAAAAATTCTCCTGCTTCACAATCATGAGGAGTATTAACAAAATTACATAAATCGTTCATCAAATCATTAAGTTTGTCTGCTTTAGGTGGAGTGTAAACAACTTCCTGTAGATGGTTTCTAACATAAATATCATCTGTTTGTCTAAACTCACCACAGACAGCATTATTTTCTATCGCTCCCTCTGTTGCTATTTCATGAAAACTCAGAATTAAATCAATAGATAAACTTTCATTTTTCATTTCCAATGCTTTTTTCATCAATGAATAATTATTCACGATCATAATTTCAGCTTTATTTTTTGGCTTTCTATCTAATTCAAGCATTTCTTTTGCTATTCTTCTTGTTGTTGAGGCTCCTTCAAGTTGAGCCGATGAAATAGCTTCTTCCATAATTAAAGAATGAACTAAATATTTATTATTAACCCCATCCATCGACTCAGGATTATTCATCCCTATATAACCACTGGATTTTTTATCTATTGTGTGGAGATCTCTTTGTAAAGAATCAGGAACACAAAAACTAAACTGATATCCTCCTATGCTAATTTTTTTATTTGATTGGAGTCTAGACATTTTAGTCGCAGCCCATGCTAAATCAATATTAATATTTTCATCATTTTTTTTATATTTAAAGTCATTCCAGTGGAGATACCGACCTTTTGCATCAGTTTCCTTAAATTTACCCATAACATTAATTAAATCAGAAGGATTAATGACCTTCATAATTTCATCGAATGATTTAGCGTGTGATATTCTCATGTTTAACTCAATTTTTTAAAATTGAGTTAAATGATATTATTTAATGACCATAAAGTAAATATTATATTTAATAAAAAATTTAGTTTTACTGATAAATAAATACTATTACAGGTTATCTTATAAAATCTTCGGCTTTGGGTAGCCAATCCTGACTAGTATAGGTATTAATCTCTACGTTTGTCCTCATTCCTTTATTTGATCTTTTACGGATATAATTTTTACCGTTTTCTTTCATTGGATAATTAAGTGATGTACCAAATTGTGTGAGCGATAAAGGGTTGTTTAAGCCTGTATTGCGTATATATTCAATATAAGCATGATACAAATACCTTCTTGGGTTAAAGGGGGTGATCCCCAAACCTCCCATAAACATCCCATTAGGATAATCCAGAGTATCAAGGTAACTACAAAAATCGACTAGGTGATCAGATTCGCGTTTAATCGCCGTCGCTTCGTCTGATTGTTGTTGCTGGTGTAGTTTTTCTTTGGCTTCTGTTGGATTGATAAACTCATTTAATAGCAACCTCACAATTGAGGGTAGCTCTTGCTCTATTTTGCTAACCAAGTTTAAATCTCGCTCTGTTTCAGGTATAACCTCGCCAAAGTGAAATATTACCCTGCGCCTTGATATACCGCCATTGCGCTCATTAAATCGCATGGCTTCGTTGTTGATTACTAACACTACCGCAGGAATCTTACAGGAATAGGGCTGTTTGTGTTTAGGGTCGATTGCGACCTCATCACCGCCCGTAATTGCTTTTAAACCTGCACCACTGCCCATATAACGCGGTTGGTCTGGTAAAATGATAAGTGAATAGCCAACCACTAAAGCCCTGTCTCTTGCCTTTTCCAGCGATTCCATTGTACCTATAACAGTATTGTTTTTACCTGATAACATAGTTGCGATTTCAGCAAATACACTTTTACCGCTACCGCCTGCGCCCGTAACTTCTAAGAATAATTGCCAGTCATAACGATTAGCTAATATCATATAAAGTCCAGCTAGTATGTTCTTAGCCTTATCTTGATTGCCTGATGCTCTCTTTAACCACTTAGTGAAGTTTGGCGCGTGAGTTTCGAAGGATTCATTTTCTTTGGCAGGGTAGTAATCAATATCGTTACTAACTAGTAGCCAATCTTGCTTATTGTGAGGTCTAAAGTTTTGGCTTTTTAGCTCATATACGCCATTTTTAAAGCAGATTAAATCTTTCTGAGGTGTTCCCATTATAGGCAGTGATAACCTGAGCGATTCAACCGCTGAGCTAATTCGCATAGGGTTAAATGGCTCACCTGATTGAGTGAATAAATCGGCTAGCGTTCGCATTAACAGTTTATCGCTTATAGGTTGCCATGCGTTATCTTGATAGTGATAGATTTCATCGGTAGTAAGATTAATCGCAAGGTTATTATCATAATATTGATTAAGCAGTTCAGCTCGTTGGCTTGATGCCATTTGCGATAGGTTCATGCTTGATAACTCGTTTTGCATGTTATGTTTTGTTATGGTGGATAACTCTGGTTTTATGAGGTTTTTATCAAATAAACCTGAAGTTTTCTGAAGTCCAAACTGTTGCCTATAATCATCCCAATCACATTTATAATCTGTATCGGGGATTGTGTAATAACCATTTACCGCAGTAGCCGCTTCTATCGCTTTTTCTTTACCCGTGTTTTTATGACTCCCTATATCATTATCACCAGCAATGATAATATTTGCGGTAGAATTAACCTCACGAATAGCTTTGGCTACATGAATAAGGTTGCCTGCATCAATGGCAGATATCACTGGTGACCGATGGCGGAATACCGCTATTGATATGCCTGTGGCTAATCCCTCACAAATAATAATCTCGTTAGCTGTGAGCAACTCTTTTTTTACCTCGTCAGGCTTGCCCAAATTTGGGTTGACCCATATAAAAGCACCTTTTTTATTCGAGCCTTTCATTAAGTGCTTGCTTCCGTCTGGCTCGATAAATTGACCGCCTGCGTATTCATTATGAAGATTCAGCATGGGCACAAAAATGCGCCCGTTATCTAACAAAGGCAAATCAAAGGTTAACCCTTTCTTGGTCAGGTATTGAGATTGCCCTAATGTTGCTTTAGATAGCAAATACTCGACCTTTTTACATACGGGATTATCTGGTATGTTATCATTATGTAATTGTTCAGAATCTATTTTCCTAAATACGAGATTTTCCCGTATTTGGTTATTCTGATTAGACAGATTTAAACATTCCGCTACTTTATTTGATGCTTCTTTAGCGTCACATTGACAATAGTTTTTGATAAGCTCTAAGCCGTCACCACTACCACACTGGTTACAGATGTAAGTACCTCTACCATTTTGGTTATCAAATCTAAATCTATCTTTACCACCACAGACAGGACAAGGGCAATGTTTGCCATTACCCACCTCAATGCCTAATGAACTAAAGATTAATCGCCATTTACCCACCGCTTCGGCTGTAATTTCATTTATTTTCATTACCGCCACCTTAGTGAATTGTCCCATTAGATTCAGCTTTGATATCTTCGGCTAAATCAATAAACAATGATGAAAGTAATTCTTGCCCGAATGGAGTTAATGAAATAGGTTTATCGTCGCTTTCTGTGTACATGTCTTTCAACATTCCATAAGTGCGATTTAATCCCTCCTTTTCTCCGAAATCCTCAATCAAGCATTGCTTAAGATTGATATCTAAACCTAAGACAATTAAATCTTTGTTAATATCAATCTTGACACCCTCATGAACAAATACTTGACTATCATTTTTGTTAATCTGCTCAATTAAAAACAAACTTGCCACTATCGCCATAGTTGAATCAACGATGATATGGTGGATTGCGGTTATTTTATTGTTATTATTCATTATCGTTAACTTCCTTATGATTAAGTTTATCGTCAAGTAAATTAATTTGATTGGAAGCAAAGCAAACAACGTTTTTTAATTGTGCTAACAGGTAACCAATGTCACGTGTATCGTCTTTAAATTGTTGTTCCTCATATTCTTCACATTCAGAAGCCCAAAATAACAAATTACCAATAGCACCGATTCCCCATAGAATTGATTGTCTAAGTTCCTCTAAGTGTGCTTTTGCGTGTAATAAGTTTTGTGGTTGGATATCAGCCTGATATAAATTCAAGACAGATAAAAGGTTAGGTAGGTCATATTGCCCATTTTTAGGGCATAGGGTATCATTACTATTAGCCATAGCATTACTCCGTTTAATGTTTGTGGTTAGATAGCTCATTGAGGTGCGAACTCTTTGGGCTATTGTTTTTATTAAAATGTTAAAATTTAATGTGTCCGTACAATATATTTTATTTTGTCCGTACATGTCAACACTATTTTTATTCTTTACTTTAGTGTATATTGTCCGTACTAATAACTTATGAATATCCAATATGGCAAATGAAACCAGTAAGTCAAAACGTAAAGATATCCGCTTTCCACACGAACTAATAGAAAAAATAGACGAGCAATCCAAAAAGGAGAATACCAACTTTTCTGCTTGGGTTATTGCTGCTTGTCGCGAAAAATTAAACAAACCAAACAAGAAATAATGCATTAGCTTAATACCACCAAAAAGTGGTATTTGTTTTTTTATTTTTCTTTTTATGGACATGCAAAACCATTTTTTAAAATTCAACCCCATGCAATGAGTTTTCCGACGCATACGCGCGCGCGTAGTGATAGTAGAAAAATCTTTCCTAACGTGTCGAAAAATTACATCGTAGCGATTCACAGGGAGATTATTTAAGGGTTGGGTATACATCTGTATTGCTAGGTTGTTATATAAGCTTGTAGTCATGATTTAGCCCTCTAACGTGTCCTTAAATTATTAATCGTTTTATTAGTGGCGATTAAGTCAAATTTGGATTGCGTCAATTCAATATCATTATTTTTAATACTTAAATCTGTCATTTTTCATCTCTCTTAACGTGTCAGAAAATTCCCCCTTTTAGCTAAATTTAGGCAAGGGGAAACCGTAACGAATTTTTTCGCTTTGCTTTAAAATCAATTAGTTAATTTGGTGTTTTAGCTAGACACTTATCGCGAGATTGGCTATCATTGGAAGCGTCATTATTCCAGTGTTAGCCCTTTATCATTTCGCGATATAAAGGGTTTTGCTTTATCACCATTAAGCCACCTCTCGACGTTCTACTCTACGAGATTCAAGCCAAGAGTAAATTTCATCAGCGCGATACCCAACGCGACGCAAGCCGATTCTGATTTTTTGGGGAAAGGTTTTATCTTTCTTTTCTAGCGTATAAAGACTAGTGTCAGATTTGAAGTGAAGTAAATTTTTAACTTCTCTTCTGGATAGGATTGCATTTGTCATTTGTTACCTCGTTATAAAAGTTATTAAAACAAGGTAACTGTAGCATTATGGTATAATTAAAATAGGTGGGTTAATTTTTTAATAGTAGTAACTTATTTAATTAAAGTATTCCTATCCATTTATATAGAAAATACAGTAAATAGGCTTACCCCTTTCTTCGTCCTACTTTTCTTAATTCGAAAGGACGCAATACTATATCAACCGCTTCTGCTAAGTTTTTAGATACTCCTTTACCAATTAAATAATCAATTACTTCTTTTTTTGTTGGAGCTGTTTGTTTATTTTCGGTATCATAAGTAGACCAAAATTGCTCAATTATCTCTTGTGTTAACTCCAATCCTTCGGAAGAGTGCTGTGTGTTATTTGGTAATTTTTTTATATTATTATCTTCTATACTGATTTCTTGAATAATAGGGGGAGGGGTTTTTTTAGCTCGATATGGAAGAACTAAGATAACATTTTCATTAGTGACCCATTGATTTAAGGAACTTCTTGTTATTATGGTGTGCCGATAAGACATTGTTTCTGTTCTATCATTTGGATCTATCTTTGTGGCGCTCATCTCATTTAGAAATTCATTATATACATATTTAGCACATATAATTGGCGTTAAAATTCCCCTTCTGATAGAGGTTTCTAACGATAGAGCATAACCATGAGCTAATTTCCATCTAGAATGATTTATTTGTTTTACTGAATCTAATCCCTCTTTAAAATCGAAGGGATCTAATCCTGCCAATAATAAAGACGCTTGCTCTATAGTAAATTCTTGTACAGCTTTCCAATGCATAACATTAGGATAATCATCACAGTAAATATGTTCCATATACCACCTTTCACGATCTAAAAAAATTTGCGCCAGTTCGTTAGGTTTGCTAATGTTCTGGCATCAGCTTAGGCGAAAATAATACTTTAATATACAGTAATATACATTATAGCACTGTATTTATATACAGTTAAGTGTTTATGATAAAATTGGCAGACTAAAATAATATTTTGAGGATAGGTAAATGAGAGATTTAATAAAAGATAATAATAAATATTTGAGCCGTCGCGCTACATCAAAATATCAGGCTCGTACGGTAGCAAGATAGTTGTAAACTCTTTGACGGGCTTTTTAAATTCAACCCCATGAAAGGAATTTATAAGTTATCTTTATTATGAAGATAACTGTTTTAATTTAACAGAACTGCAAAATTGAGCGCTCTTTTTATGGACTCAAGAAACTATATACTTCAAAAAAGCGCGGTTAGGAATTTAGTTTGAGTGAAGCTTTACGGTACAAAGGTCTCAATAAAAATCAAAGTGGTTTATACATATGGTAATTTATCAGTACCTGGTTTTTTCTGGATATTTTGTTAACCCGCTTTATTTTAAAACCCCATTTTTTGAAAATGGGCATGGCTACTTTTGAAGCATCTACACTTAATTGTGAAAGCTTTTTCTGGTGAGCCAAGTCAAGTATATGGTCATAGAGTTTTCTAGCTATGCCACGTTTTTGAAAGTCAGGATGCACGTAAAAACAGTCTATGTAACCATCGTCTTTGAGTTCAATAAACCCAGCAAGGCGTGAGCCAAAGATAGCCATATAAGGCTGAGTACTGATGAATCCCCTAATGATTTTTATCAAAATCATTAAGTTAAGGTAGATACACATCTTGTCATATGATCAAATGGTTTCGCCAAAAATCAATAATCAGACAACAAAATGTGCGAACTCGATATTTTACACGACTCTCTTTACCAATTCTGCCCCGAATTACACTTAAAACGACTCAACAGCTTAACGTTGG
>NZ_JAFNOO010000006.1:0-171996 GCF_026536185.1 Gilliamella sp. B2838 | reverse complement strand
TCATCATTCCATGTCAATCCGCACCGGCAATGATGATAATCGATAACATAACAAATTCCCCACCACAGCCCGTAATTGGGCTGAGACCGTTTCACCTCAATAATGTAGCGTTACCTTTAGCGATAACAAATAATAACCAAAAAACATAAATTAATAACTTTAATTATTGACACCAATGATAACATATATTATCATTACCACATCAAAACCAATCAAGTTAACAGCGTCATTAAACAAGACTACGAGTTATTTAATGTGTTAACAAGATTCAAGTAGCTAGCAGGGGCATATGAACATACTGCGGTTTTGATAAATGTCACAGGTATGACGGTAAACTACGGCTGATGGCGGTATTAATTGCACATAACACAATTAATACTGCCATATCTCATCCTATCAGCACTCACGCACACTGTTGTTAGGAAAAGGACAGCGGGAAAGACTGCGAACAGACCACATCCTTCGCCCCAACATGTTGGGGCCTTTTTTAAGGAAATATCATGATTAATAGAGATTTTATTAATATTAAAACCAAAAACAGATTTGACAAAGATTATCAATTAACTAAACACGAAATCCGATTTATCTACTTTGCCAATCTAATATTAATCTTTATGGGATTGGTCGCCTTGTTAATTGCTTTTTATTAATGACAATTGGGTGAATCATGCGTCAGTTGCAACAATTAGTCGAAAATAGCTACGAAGCGAGTTATTACAAAATGCTCGATAAAATCGAACAACAAGATGCTCAAGAGGAATGGATTGATAAACGTGCTGATGAGCTAATGGGCAATTTTAGTAATGAAAATGATTGGCAAATATTGGCATTACTTAAATTAAAATTAGACAACCATAGTGTTGATGCAAAGATATATCACCAATTTATTATTGATATTTGTTATTCTCAAGCACAGTTTGAATTTAAACAACATTCACTAATGTTATTAAATAAAAATGCTTATTAATGTAGCTTAATTAAATTAACAGAAAATAAATTAGATGATAAACAACTCAGTATTCATGCTAAAAAACAGAGACAGATATAAAAGAATAGGTTGATATTAAAACAGATATACAATACAGATTACATTAATTTACAATTTTCCTTATTAGCAAAAATACCAGTCTTTTATCAAACAGTTAATCTGAGCGAGATACTGAATAACAAAATAAAGTTATTAAATCATCGTTGAATTTGAAAATCTTATTTCATTATTGAGGATAATTTGTATGGTAATAAAAAACAGTCCTGAAAAGGATATAGAATCAATCTTAAATGATTCTAATGTATTTGCTCAAAAAATTAACAAATACTGCCGTAATTGCAACAATCCAACTCCTGATGGATTAGCATATTGCAACCAGAATTGTAAAAATGAATTTGAAATCAAACATCGCAATGATTTTAAAGATTAACTACCTCATTATTTATATAAATAAAAAACATTAAAATTGTGAAAAATAATGGCATTTATTCAATAGATGAATTATCAAATTAATCTATTAAAATAATACATTCAATCTTTACATTATGTTCTAAAATAATTTTTTGATCTTTTACCATAAAAGTACTTAAAAATAATAATTATAAAGAATAGCAAAACTAAAAAATAACCATAACGTTACGCTAACATATAACTAAATGTTTGATCCAAATAGTCACAAAAGAAGCTTGTCATAGTTTGTCCACTATAAACGGTTAAGTATGCTTGTGTTTTTTATGGATGTTGCTTATCGCAATAACAAAAAAAGTCATAACATAATTGGTAAGCTAAAAAAGTAAAGCATAATTGAATAAGTAATAAATATTTTTCAATTTTAGATAAATCAATTGCTTTCAATAAAACGCCCTGAAATTGATTTAATCTTGTTTTAAGAATAGATAAGACCTAGATATTATCCAAACTTAGTACACAATGATAACGAAGTATCAAAAAACATCGCCTAATGACAACGCAATAGATTTGAATTTTCTGATACAGATATGTTTATCATCACATTTAACGCAGTTTTAAACACTCTATAAATTTATAGTTATTGTCGAAGACGGACATACAAATTGACGTTTGATACTAATATCGATTCAGAGTAATTTTTTAAGATTTTAAAAAAATCTATAATATAATTTTAAATGAAATAAAAAATATAACTGAATACAGACAATAAAAAAGCCCTAACTATCAAGTCAGGGCCTAACACTGTTAACTTGTTAAGATTAAATTGATGTTATCAGTTACTTACTTTTTGTTTTATACTCATCATAATATTCCTGAGCCAGTTTACGCATTGATAAACCGATTGCGGCATATTGATACTCATTTAAATTGGCCAAGGAAGCACGCGCAGACGGATGCTGCACCGCAAATCCTTTACCTGGAAGCAATACCACTCCTGCTTCATCGGCAATTCTAAATAGCATTTCAGAAGGATTTTTATTTTTTAAGATCCATTTAGCAAACTTATCATCATAAAGTTCTCGACAAATATGTTCTAAATCAATTAGCGTATAGTAATCGACATTGTTTTCATCTGTTTTGTGTTTCAAACCTAAATGCTGATAAAGTGAAGCCGCACGGCGACGAATAATCGTCTTTAACGTCGCCTTATAACTTTGATCGGCATCCATCATTTCACATAACGCAAAAAGAACCATTTGTACTTGCTGTGGCGTTGACAAACCGGCAGTATGATTTAAGGCAACCGCTCGGCTATCTGCTACTAAGCGATCAATAAATTTGAGATTTTCAGGATCGGTAACAATTGAGCTGTAACGTTTATCAAGAATCTTTCTTGTCTTACTTGGTAATGCTCTAATAGTTTTGTCGATAACATTATCATGGCTAAGCGCAATTACTCCTAAACGCCAACCTGTCGCGCCAAAATATTTAGAAAATGAATAAACTAAAATGGTATTTTTAGGGCAAATAGCAAATAAAGATTGAAAGTTATCAGCAAAAGTCCCATAAACATCATCAGTTAAAATGATCAAATCAGGGCGTTTTTTCACAATATCAGCAATAATTTTTAAGCTTTTATTATCGATTTTAACTGAAGGTGGGTTAGACGGATTAACAAGGAAAAAAGCTTTAATGGATGGATCTTCTAATTTACGTAATTCAGATTCAGGGTATTGCCAATTTAAATTTGGATCTGAATTGATTAGTACCTCAACGAGTTGATAATCATTTAAACTCGGTATTTCAAGATATGGGGTAAAAATAGGCGCGCCGATAGCTATTTTGTCCCCTTTTTCAATTAATCCATTCTCTTTCATTGAATTAAATATATAGGCCATAGCAGCTGTGCCACCTTCAACTGCAAAAAGGTCTAATTCATCACGATGTAAATACTGCGCACCCATTTGCTCAAGCACATAAGATTTTACCACTTCCTCACTTAAGGTTAACATTCGATCGGGAACGGGATAATTACATCCTAAGATGCCTTCAACCATTTCTTGCAAAAACTTATTCTCATCAAGACCTAACTGATCACGAATATAAGAAAATGCTTTACCTAAAAAAGCAACACCAGACGTTTGGTAATTTTGTCGAATAAAATGCTCAAAACGCCCAGTTAGACCGGCTTTAATGGGAAAGCCACCTACCCCTTCATTCAAGTAAGAATAAGACATTTCTGATTCTTGAATAGCAAACACGCCTAATTGAAAAAACGCCTGACGAGGAAAAGTAGCAAGAAAATTAGGATTACCACGGCCGGCATTTAACATAACGCGATCTGCACGACTTTGTGCAAGTTTAATTAAATTATCTTTTAACTCAAAAGGACTCAAATTGGCATACTTTGAAAAGTCTGTTGTGTTTTTCATGATCTGTACCTTTACTTTTATATTCCAATTAAACAAAAGCCACAACTAATGGACCTAACAAAGTTAGGAAAACATTAGCTAAAGCATAAGTAATAGCAAAAGAATTGGTTGGTGTAGAATTTCCTGCCTTATTTAGCACTTCACCGAAAGCTGGATTAGCACTACGAGCTCCCGCCAATGCACCAGCAAATACCGCTACATTTTTATAGCCAAGGACATATTTACCAAAGTAAATAGCTAATAACATAGGCAAGACAGTAACAACCACTCCAATTAAAAATAGCGATAATCCTTGTTCTTCAATGGTATTAATTGCCTGTAAACCAGAACTTAAACCAACTACAGCAACAAAACCAGCTAAGCCAAAATCTTTCAATAATTGAATAGCACCACTTGGAATGTTACCAACAGTTTGATGAATTGAACGGTACCAACCAAATAACAAACCTGACAACAAAGCCCCACCACCAGCGCCTAATGTAATTGGGATATCGCTCACACGGATAACAATTAAACCGATAATAAGACCAACAACCAATCCTAAACCATGGAAAATCCAGTCAGTTTTTTCACTACGAGTAATCGGCGCACCAATTTTATCAACAACACGTTTAAGATCACCATCAGAGCCATAAATGGTTATCACATCGCCTAATTTTAAATAAATATCATTATTTAATGGCAATGACTCGCCATCTCGATGAATTGCAATTAGATAAATACCATGCTTTAATTGAATAACCTCTTCCGATGATAGGACTTGTGTTAAATTTTCGCCAACATAACGTGAATTACGCATCTCAACGTCTTGAGTATTCATCACAACATCCATACCCGATACTGAATTAATTTCAGTGCCAAGAAGATCACTTGCTTGAATCATTGCATCACGGTGGCCAACAACTAAAATAATATCCCTAACTTCAATAACTGTGTCTGGTGTGGCTTCAATAATTTTATTGCCACGCTTTATTTTTTCAATACTTATACCATTAACTGTTTTCTCAATTTCGCTAACATTCTGATCAATTTTATTCGTCACGCGATATAAACGACCGGTAATATCTGATAGTGCTAAATTTTGATTAGAACCTAACAATAAAGAACCATGCAATTGTTCTGCTTGTGCTTTTATAGCGTCATCAGCAATATCTTTTCCCATGATTTTTGGCAAAATATTGACACAAATAATAATGGCGCCTAAAGAACCAAAGATATAGGTTACTGCATAACCAATAGTGACATTAGCTTGCATTTTATGAAGTTCTTCAACACTTAACCCTAATTGACTTAATGCATCAGATGCGGTGCCCATAATGGCAGATTGAGTAAGACCACCAGCAGCAAGTCCCGCAGCTAGACCTTTATCTAAATTAAACACTTTAGCTAACACAACAACTGTCGCTAAACCTGCAACGGCAATAAATAACGCTAAAAAGATTTCACGCAAAGTTTTGACACCAAGCGAACGAAAAAACTGTGGTCCGCTTTCAAAACCAACCGCATAAATAAAGAGCGCGAAAAGAACCGCCTTAACGCCAGCATCAACTGTCACGCCAAAAACACTCAATGCAACGGCAACCAGTAACGAACCTGCAACACCACCCAGTTGGAATTTACCAATCCGAATAGCACCAATTAAATATCCTAAACTCAAAGAAAGAAATAAAAGAATTTCGGGTGAGTGTTGAATCCCATTTAAAATCCAGTGTGAAAGCCATTGAAACATAATAATTGTCCTCAAGTGCTAAAAAGATGAATTAAGAATGTAAGAAAAGAAATAAAAAGGGACTTAAAGAATATTCATTCAATTTTATGAATACGTTTATATATTAAACTGCTATTGCAAGAATAGAAAGTTAATTTTTATAATTGATATTATTTATAAAAAAATAACAATGCAATGTCTTATTTTTTTATAACACTACGATATTTATAAGATCTACACTTTTGCTTGTTTGCCCGTCGTTAATCGTTAGGCAACTATAACCCTATAAATACAACGAATAGAAATATTTTCTTTGATACTTTACATAAAAAAGAGAATGGGAAAAGTTTTCACTCAGTCAGTATAAACAATTAACATAATCATAATTGTTTATTTCCAAAAATGTTTTATCCGAAAAACTATTTTCAAAAAATATTATTTGAACAAATAAGTTAAATATAAATATCTTACTTTTGAATTTTCCCTTACATATAAGGCTAACTCGTATGTAGTTTTTTACTATGCGATATATTTTTGTTGAATAATAAAAATTGTAGAAAATAAAAAGGGCTTTACAGCCCATTTCCTTGTCTAAAAAATAGTCTTTCCATACTTTTTACCACGTTTTTTGACAATTTTTCAGAGAGTTTTTGCTTACGTTGATAACTGACCGAGATAATTTTATGGGTATCTAAATGCGATAAGATAAAGTCATCACTGGTACTAATTTCGTCAACTAAACCTTTATCTTTAGCTTGAGTAGCAAACCAATGTTCGCCGGTAGCAACTTCATCTATATTGATATTAGGCCGATATTCTTTCACAAAATCCTTAAATAATAGATGCGTTTCTTCCAGCTCTTGCTTAAATTTTTGACGACCTTCATCCGTGTTTTCACCAAACATCGTTAATGTACGTTTGTATTCACCTGCGGTCTGTAATTCAATATCGACATCATGCTTTTTAAGTAAACGATTGAAGTTTGGAATTTGCGCAACCACACCAATTGAACCAACGATTGCAAAAGGTGCCGCGACTATTTTATTGGCGGTACATGCCATCATATATCCACCACTTGCTGCAACTTTATCGACAACGGCGGTGAAAGGAATATTACGTGTTCTAAAACGTAATAGTTGCGAAGCCGCTAAACCATAACCATGAACGACCCCGCCTGGGCTTTCAAGCTTAACGACAACTTCATCTTCGGGTTTAATAATGGCTAAAACCGCAGTAATTTCTTGGCGTAATTCGTCAACTTCATGTGCATCCATACTGCCATTAAACGATAACACAAATAGTTTTGGTTTGGACTTTTGCGGTGGTTCGCTTGAGGCTTCAATAGCTGAGCTATCTACAGCCGTGGTATCTACCGTTTGTTCACTGCTTTTTATTTGTTGTTTCTTTTGTTTAATCGCTAATTTTGCTTGTTTTTTCTCATTTTTTTTCTGTTTTTTTAGATCTTTATTAAACTGTTTAGCCTCAACTTCATCCATGCTAGAGACTAACATATCATCTTTAACTTGTTCGTATTCTTCACTGATATCTTTAACAGATAGGCGTCCTGCTGCTGTTACCGATTTTCGACGTTGACTGATAATAAAAATCAGTACCGCTAAAATAGCGACTACCACTGTCACGGTCTCAGCTAAAAAAAGTGCATATTGTGAAAAAAAATTCATTTAACAATTATCCTTAGAGTGAATGTTACAATTATTATAACAATATAATAAAGGAATGTGCCGAAAATTAACAAAGATAAAATTGTTGCTTTATTCGGCAAATCAAATTATTTATACTGATAGCCTAATTTACTGTTATATGAGAATTAAAATGTCTTTACGTCCAATTACCGAAATCGCCAAGCAAGCTAATATTCCTGAGGAGTTTGTACTACCTTACGGCAAATATGTCGCAAAAATTGACTTATCACTTATAAACGCCAACCAAAATAGAGAAAATGGTAAATTAGTCCTTGTAACAGCCATTACGCCAACGCCTTTAGGTGAAGGGAAAACCGTCAATACTATTGGACTAAGTGAAGGTCTAAACTATATTGGGAAAAAAGCAATTGCTTGTATTCGTCAACCAAGTCTTGGTCCCGTTTTTGGCGTTAAAGGTGGGGCCGCCGGTGGTGGGCAAGCCGAAGTATTACCCATGGAAACCTTAAATCTACATTTAACAGGTGACATTCATGCAATTACTGCGGCTCACGATTTAGCTTCTGCTGCATTGGACTCTCGTTTATATCATGAAGATCGTTTAGGTGATGAATTTACCGCACAAACAGGGTTAGCCCGATTAAATATTGATGTCAATCGTATCGTTTGGAAACGTGTTATCGATCACAACGATCGTGCTTTACGCAATATTACTGTTGGAGTTGGTGGAGGCTTAAATGGCGTTGAAAGACGTGATGGTTTTGAAATAACAGCTGCATCAGAATTAATGGCAATTTTAGCGTTAGCCTCAGATTTACAGGATATGCGTGCTCGTATTGGTCGCATTATATTAGCTTATAATACGCAAGGCCAACCAATCACTGCCGAACAGCTTGAAGTAGCTGGCGCAATGACTGTATTACTAAAAAATGCTATTAATCCAAATTTAATGCAAACAGTTGAGAATACGCCGGTGTTAATTCATGCAGGTCCTTTTGCTAACATTGCACATGGAAACTCCTCGGTGATTGCTGACCGCATTGCATTAAAACTTGCCGACTATGTGGTTACTGAAGCTGGATTTGGTTCTGACATGGGAATGGAAAAATTCTTTAATATCAAATATCGTCAAGCAGGTATCAAAGCCGATTGCGTGGTATTAGTGGCAACTGTTCGAAGTTTAAAATCTAACAGCGGTAAATATAATATTAAACCGGGTCAAGCAATTCCAAAAGAAATCTCTGAATCTAATGTTGAATTACTTGAAATTGGCGCCGCTAACTTAGCATGGCATATCAAAAATGCCAAAAGTTATGGGCTACAAGTCATAGTTGCGATTAACCGTTTCCCACATGATAGCGAAGAAGAACTCGCATTCTTACAAAAATATGCCGTTGAACATGGCGCATTTGCTTGTGAGGTTAGCGAAGTGTTTACAAAAGGTGGCAAGGGTGCTGAAAAATTAGCTAACCATGTAGTTAAAGCGTGTGAGATGCCAAGTGAAATTAAATTACCTTACCCTAACACAATGCCACTAATTGATAAAATCCAAACTATGGTGAAAAAATACGGTGCTAACAAAGCTAACCTATCAGCTAAAGCAATCGAAAATATCAAAGAAATTGAGGCATTAAAGCTCGATCATCTACCGCTATGTATTGCTAAAACACCAATGTCAATTAGTGCTGATGCCAACTTAAAAAATGTGCCAACCAACTTTGACGTTGACATTAGCCATTTAGCAATTTCAGCAGGGGCGGGATTTATTCGTGTTTACGCAGGCAATGTGATGACTATGCCAGGGCTTGGGACTAATCCGGCTTATCGACAAATCGATATTGACAAAGATGGTAATATTGTAGGTTTAAGTTAATGCAAGAAGTGATTATGCAAACCAAACAACAATATAAAGCGTTTATTGATGAACAAAACTGTATAGGTTGTGGCAAATGCATCCGCGTCTGCCCGACAGATGCAATTGTTGGCAGCAAACAAGTATTACATACCATTTTGCCGAAGTTATGTACATCATGCAGTAATTGCATCAATACCTGCCCTACCGACTGTATTACCCTAAGTACTTTAGGTGAGGCATTAACCGAAAGTGAAGAGTTACAATTAACACAAAAAAAACAACAACGGTTAAATCACAATCAACTGGTACCACCAACGATCTTATTTCCGCGCACAATGGAAGTTAAAAACACAAGTGATACGAGTCAAAAAGATCGAAAACAATCCATTGCTGATGCAATAGCCAGAGTTAAGGCAAGAAAAAACCTCGCTAATTAGCGAGGTTTTCAATTTAAGCAGAATAAATGCTAACAACCCATTGAGCTATTAGCATTCTCAACAATTAGTCTTTATTGTTACTTCTAAATGCGCGCTTACGATCATTTTCAGTTAAATGACGTTTACGTAAACGAATAGACAATGGCGTAACTTCGACTAACTCATCATCATCAATAAACTCTAATGCTTGTTCTAATGACATTTTCACTGGTGGTGAAAGCGTGGTGGCTTCATCAGTACCTGATGCTCGCATATTGGTTAGCTTTTTACCCGTTAAACAGTTAACGGTTAAATCATTAGAGCGTGTATGAATACCAATAATTTGACCTTCGTACACTTCGGCACCATGACCCAAGAACAACTTACCACGGTCTTGCAAGCTATAAAGTGCATACGCTAATGCTTTACCCGTACCGTTAGAAATCATCACACCATTATTACGTTGGCCAATTTCACCAGGACGAACATCATCATAATGGCTAAAAGTCGAATAAAGTAAACCAGTACCTGAAGTCATTGTCATAAATTCCGTTCTAAAACCGATAAGACCACGACTAGGAATAACATAATCTAAACGCACACGCCCTTTACCATCAGGTAACATATTAGTTAGATCACCTTTACGCAAACCAAGTGCTTCCATCACTGAACCTTGATGTTGTTCTTCAATATCAAGCGTTACTTGTTCAAAAGGTTCTTGTTTTTTACCGTCGATTTCACGATAAATAACTTTAGGACGCGAAACACCTAACTCATAACCTTCACGGCGCATATTTTCAATTAACACAGATAAGTGCAACTCACCGCGACCCGACACTTTAAATGCATCAGGATCAGGCGTTTCCTCAACACGAAGTGCCACATTATGAACCAGTTCTTTTCTTAAACGTTCTAAAATTTGACGAGAAGTGACAAATTTACCTTCCTTACCGGCAAAAGGTGAACTATTAACATTAAAGAACATAGTAACCGTTGGTTCATCTACGGTTAACGCAGGTAAAGCTTCAACACAACTATTATCACAAATC
Source organism: Gilliamella sp. B2838 (assembly GCF_026536185.1). Taxonomy (NCBI): domain Bacteria; kingdom Pseudomonadati; phylum Pseudomonadota; class Gammaproteobacteria; order Orbales; family Orbaceae; genus Gilliamella; species Gilliamella sp. B2838. The sequence goes on along the minus strand of NZ_JAFNOO010000006.1, from coordinate 161,476 downwards.
GTATCAGAAATACCCAATTCACCAAGACCAGTTAAAGCAATAATATCACCCGCTTCGGCAACTTCAGCTTCATAACGTTGCAAGCCTAAATGACCTAAAACTTGACCCACTTTACCAGTACGTTTGTTGCCCTCACTATCAACAATTGTTACTTGTTGATTTGGTTTAACTCGACCACGTTTAATACGGCCAATCCCGATAACTCCAACATAATTATTATAATCAAGTTGTGAGATTTGCATTTGGAATGGACCATCTAAATCGACTTTTGGTGGCTCAACATATTTCACAATTGCTTCAAATAATGGTGTCATGTCTTGCGCCATATGCTCATGATCAAGACCTGCAATACCCATTAATGCTGAAGCATAAACTATTGGGAAATCCAACTGTTCATCAGTTGCACCCAAATTAACAAATAGATCAAAGACTTGATCGACAACCCAATCAGGTCTTGCGCCTGGACGGTCAACTTTATTAATAACAACAATTGGTTTTAACCCATAAGCAAACGCTTTTTGTGTTACAAAACGGGTTTGTGGCATAGGACCATCCATTGCATCAACAAGCAATAATACCGAATCAACCATCGACATTACGCGTTCAACTTCACCACCAAAATCGGCATGTCCTGGGGTATCAACGATGTTAATGCGATACCCATTCCAATTAATAGCCGTATTTTTAGCTAAAATAGTAATACCACGCTCTTTCTCAAGCGCATTTGAGTCCATTATTCGCTCGTTATCATCACCACGCAAATTATCAAGCGTGCCCGATTGTTTCAACAATTTATCAACCAATGTTGTTTTACCATGGTCAACGTGCGCAATAATGGCTATATTTCTTAAATTTTCAATCACAATTAAAATCCCAATTAGGAGACAGATTCTTTAGGCGCAATATTGTACACCTTTTTACTCGAAATGTTGATCTATATCACAAAGTTTATTTATCAGACTATTTATTGGTAAAAAATCAATAAAAATCTTATTGTTTTACACCATCTAAAACTGATGGAGCACAGACTTGCTGATAAAATTGTGCGGCAAATTCATCAACCTTAGCCCAATTGGTATATTCAATCACAGGTTTAGTCACATCAGTATCGCCCTTTCCTAACCACATAATAAAGCGAATCATATTACGATCGAACCAATTATATTGAGGATAATAAAGTGCACCAGCAAAAACCGCTTTAATGGTCGGATTCCAGGCAATTTTAGCTAAAAACTTTTTAGTATATAAATTGGTTTCTGGCGTATTTTTATTTGGCTTACGAGCCACCACATTGACACCAAAAAAACCAGATCGAATGGTATTTAATTGCTGATAATTATCATCGATAAATTGCTTCATCACTTTACTATAAAAACCATAACGTATTGAAGATCCCAACAAAACTGCCTGATATTTAGTTAAATCAATATGGCTATCAGGCAAAAGTTGAATAACATCACAGTCGCATTTATCACCAAGCTGTGTTTTTATGCGTTGCATGATTTTGAGGGTTTGCTTTTCATGCGTAGTATAAAGTAATAAAACTTTCACAACATGACTCATAACATTGCTTCCTTATCTAATAAGACATTGGCAAATTTCACTATTACTTTTTTCATGATAAAAATTAATAAATTCGGGGTGATTTCATTAAAAACTTTGATTATAGTAATAAACAAATTTACACAAAATTAAAGAAACCGGACAGATTATGACGATTTCAGTTCCAAAACTTAGTGCTATTATTTTGGCTGCAGGGAAAGGCACACGGATGTACTCCAACCTACCTAAAGTTTTACATAAAATTGGCGCTAAACCGATGTTACAACATGTTATTGACACAGTTCAACAACTAAATACCGATCAGATCAATATTGTTTATGGTCATGGAAAAGAGCAATTAGAACACGCACTCAAAAATCAACCTGTGCACCTTATTTATCAAGCAGAGCAGCTCGGTACGGGACATGCAGTACAACAAGCTATTCCTCATATTGCAGATAACCAAGACATTTTAATTTTATACGGTGATACCCCGCTCATATCACAACAAACTTTAGAAAACTTAATTACCAGCAAACCAGAACAAGGCATAGCACTATTAACGGTTATACTTGATGATCCAACAGGTTATGGCAGAATAGAACGGAAAAATGGTCAAGTCATTGCCATTGTCGAACAAAAAGATGCGTCACCAGAGCAACAAAAAATAAATGAAGTCAACACCGGCATAATGCTTGTTACTGGTAAACTACTTAAAAAATGGCTATCGCAAATAACCAATAACAATGCCCAAAAAGAATATTACCTAACCGATATCATTGCGCTGGCACATCAAGATGGCTACCCTATCCTGACATCTCACCCCGTGCAACAATTTGAGGTAGAAGGTGTAAATAACCGCTTACAATTAGCCACCCTAGAACGCCAATACCAGCATCAACAAGCACAAAACTTATTACTAGCGGGTGTAACATTACTCGATCCTAACCGCTTTGATTTACGCGGTACACTTACCCACGGTAAGGATGTCACCATCGACAGTAATGTTATCATTGAAGGGCAGGTAAAGTTAGGCAATAACGTCACCATTGGTGCAGGTTGTATTTTAAAAAATTGCACTATTGACGACAATTCAATCATAAGTCCTTACAGCATAATCGAAGATTCAACCATCGCACAGCAATGTACTATAGGTCCATTTGCTCGACTCAGACCCGGTTCACAGCTTGATGAACAAGCCCATGTAGGTAACTTTGTCGAACTCAAAAAAGCTCATCTAGGCAAAGCAAGCAAAGCGGGGCATTTAAGTTATCTTGGTGATAGTGAAATCGGCAACAACGTCAATATTGGCGCAGGCACCATCACCTGTAATTACGATGGCGCAAACAAATTTAAAACCATTATACAAGATGACGTATTTGTCGGCTCCGACTCTCAGCTAATTGCTCCAGTTAACATTGGTAAAGGTGTCACTATTGCTGCCGGCACAACTGTCACCACCAACGTTAAGGATAATGAATTGGTAATAAGCCGAGTAAAACAAAAACAGATTTCTGGTTGGAAACGTCCAACAAAGTTAAACAATAAGGAATAAATTATGTGTGGAATTGTGGGTGCTATCGCCAAACGTGATATTGCTGAAATATTACTGGAAGGATTAAAACGTCTGGAATACCGAGGATATGACTCAGCAGGACTTGCTATTATCTCACCAACAGGCGAACTGCAACGCGTTCGGCGTGTAGGAAAAGTACAAGCATTAAAAGATGCGGTTGAAGCCCATCCACTTAAAGGCAGTACAGGAATAGCCCATACCCGCTGGGCAACTCATGGTGAACCTGTCGAACGCAATGCCCATCCACATGTATCGGATTTTATTGCTGTTGTTCACAATGGTATCATCGAAAACTTCGAACCTTTACGTGAAAAACTCATTGCCAAAGGTTACCAATTTCGCTCTGAAACCGACACAGAAGTGATTGCCCACTTAATTCACGACATCATATCAACTGAAGGTTGCTCATTATTTGAAGCAGTACAAAAAGCCATACCTCAATTAAGAGGTGCTTACGGCACCGTTATAATGGATACACGTAATCCCGATATTTTGGTTGCGGCTCGTTCAGGCAGCCCTCTCGTGATTGGCTGTGGTGTTGGTGAAAACTTCATTGCTTCCGATCAACTTGCCTTACTGCCGGTTACACGTCAATTCATCTATTTAGAAGAAGGTGATATCGCACTAGTAACACATCGCACCGTGACCATATTAGATAAAAACTTTCGCGAAACAACGCGCCCTTGTGTTGAATCTGATGCTAGATACGATGCCGGAAGTAAAGCTGGTTTTAATCACTATATGCAAAAAGAGATTTATGAACAACCAAACGCCATTAAAAATACCCTTGAAGGTCGTATGCAACATGGCAAAGTTGACTTATCCGAACTGGGTGAAAAGGCTGAAACCATCTTAAAACACGTAGAACATGTACAAATTGTTGCATGTGGAACAGCGTATAATGCCGGCATGGTTGCGCGATATTGGTTCGAAGCTTTAGCGGGTATACCTTGCGACGTCGAAATCGCTTCAGAATTTCGTTACCGTAAGCCTGCTCGTCGCAAAAACAGCCTATTTATCACCCTATCCCAATCAGGCGAAACCGCAGACACTCTAGCAGCACTACGGTTAGCGAAAGAAAATAACTACCTAAGCACATTAGCTGTTTGTAATGTGGCGGCATCAACACTAGTACGTGAAGCAGATTTGGTACTCCTTACCAAAGCAGGGGTTGAAATTGGCGTAGCATCGACTAAAGCCTTCACGACGCAATTAACCGTACTGCTTTTATTAGTTGCCAAACTTGGGCGACTCAATGACATGGCCGAAAGCACCGAGCAAGCAATAGTCCATGCACTACAAACCTTACCAAATCGTATAGAACAAGTTTTAATGACAGAGCCAGAAATCAAAAAACTTGCAGGGCAATTTGTCGATAAGCATCATGCGCTATTTTTAGGACGTGGTGACGAATACCCAATAGCCATGGAAGCGTCCTTAAAGCTAAAAGAAATATCCTACATTCATGCCGAGGCTTACGCAGCAGGCGAGCTCAAGCACGGCCCATTAGCACTCATTGATGCAGATATGCCTGTCATCGTGATGGCACCAACGAATGAAATGCTAGAAAAATTAAAATCCAATATCGAAGAAGTTCGAGCGCGAGGCGGTCAACTATACGTATTTGCTGAACAAGAAGCAGGATTTGTCAGTGATGACACAATGCACATCATCAACCTACCACATATAGAAGAACTCACTGCGCCAATCTACTACACAGTACCAACACAGCTACTGGCGTATCACGTAGCATTAATTAAAGGAACAGACGTCGATCAGCCAAGAAATCTGGCAAAATCGGTAACAGTAGAGTAAGTTTCGCTATATAAAATGTGAGGAATTAATGTAGGTTTTGATATCATCATCAAAACCTATGTTTCCACATTAAACAAATCAGATAAAGATTGAAAACACTTACCCAAAAAAATCTTTATAACAATTAAACCACTTTTTCCCCTGATAAAAACGCATATTTGACTGCTACAAAGCCAAAATTGAATTGGTCGTTAACCAATCAGTGAGTCATTAAAAATAACAAAATCACCAATACTCTAACTTACGATAAAAAGTAGTATTGGTCACACCATCGGGCGTTATGCAATACCCATATGTCCAATCACCGTGTTGATTATGTTTAGCAAATGTACATTTGATATTGTATGAATTCGAATTGTCAGTTTGATTATTTTTAGATTGACTATTATTCACATCATCATCAATGCTCTTACTTTTTACCTTTATTAACCAACCTGCTGGATTATAGGAATATTCACCTAAACTACACCCATCATCCCAGCATTCAGTATAACGAACAACTTTATTATTTGCGTATTCATATCGCCTTTTTAACGGTTGTTGCCAAACCGCATCATCAGTATTTTTCTCAATAAGTTGACCTGACTGATTATAGATAAGTGAACTGACATTTTGTTGCTTATCATCAACAATCGAAGTAATGTTCTGCTGTTCATTTAATTTAAACCAAAGTTTTTTATTAAGATATTTGATTGAATGAACGGAATAATCAACATCAATATTATACTGTGCATCACTGGTAATAGCTTTTTCAAAAAAACCTTGCTCATTTGCATGGTAAATTGTTTTTAACGGGCCATCATTATCTTGAGCGTAAGTTGTAATTATCTGTTTTTTTATTATTTTTTCAGTAGGCATGAATTCAGGATCGGAAAAGATATTATAACTATTATTAATATGGATAGGATTCATTTCGTTTGCAAAGCACAATCCATTAAATAAAAAAAGACAACTTAAACTGATTAAAAATTTTTGCATAATTCGATTCTGATTATTTTTTGTTATTTAAATTTATAAAAATTATACAATTAATCTTACAAAGATGCATTAATAAAACTTACGCTTTAAACATAGTTTACCGATACCCCTTATGGCTTCCGCAAAAATTGTGATCTTAATCACAAAAATAAAAAATAGCCCCATACAAACACTGTGACCCTGATCACATTTGTCAATTTTTTTGGATGAATCAAATAACGATATCCTTCTACAATAGCTGCATAATGATTATATCAATCAATAAGGAAAGATTTAAATTATGACAAGTGCAAACATCAAATTGAAAGTCCAAAATTTTGGGCGATTCCTAAGTAATATGGTGATGCCCAATATTGGCGCATTTATCGCTTGGGGCTTTATCACCGCGATTTTTATACCTACCGGTTGGTTTCCAAACGCGACCGTAGCTAAATTAGTTGAACCTATGATTACCTATTTATTGCCACTGTTAATTGGATATACAGGCGGTAAATTAGTCCATGGTGAACGAGGTGCGGTTGTTGGTGCAATCACAACGATGGGCGTTATAGTCGGTTCGTCAATTCCAATGTTTTTAGGTGCAATGATAGTCGGTCCACTTGGAGGATGGGTCATTAAACATTTTGATAAAGCTGTTGATGGTAAAATCAAAAGTGGATTTGAAATGTTAGTGAATAACTTTTCGGCCGGTATTATTGGCATGTTACTCGCTTTATTGTCATTTTTTGCAATTGGCCCTTCTGTTGTTGTCGCATCAAGTGTATTAGCGCAAGGTGTCGATTTTATGGTCCAGCATAATTTGTTACCATTAACTTCAATCATTGTTGAGCCAGCTAAAATATTATTTTTAAATAATGCCATTAACCATGGTGTATTTTCACCTTTAGGAATTCAACAAGCAGCTGAGCACGCTCAATCAATATTCTTTTTGATCGAAGCAAATCCTGGTCCTGGTTTAGGTTTGTTAGTTGCTTATATGTTATTTGGTAAAGGCGCGGCTAAAGGCTCAGCAAGTGGCGCGGCAATTATTCATTTCTTTGGTGGTATTCATGAAATTTACTTTCCCTATGTGTTGATGAATCCTCGCTTAATTATTGCCATGATTTTAGGTGGCATGACTGGTGTATTTACATTGACGTTATTTGGTGCTGGATTAAGTTCTCCCGCTTCACCTGGATCTATTATTGCGGTTCTTGCTGTAACACCCAAAGATTCGATTGTTGGTGTAAGTGTTTCAGTACTTGCGGCGGCGGCTGTTACTTTTGTGGTTGCATCAATTCTATTAAAAACGACTAAATCTGCAACGAAAAGTCTTGATGAAGCAAAATCCGATATGTCGGCAATGAAAAGTGAAGCAAAAGGTAATAAAAATAGTGAATTAGATTTAACTCAAGTGAAAAAAATCATTGTTGCCTGTGACGCTGGAATGGGCTCAAGCGCAATGGGTGCTGGCGTTTTACGAAAAAAAATTCAGGATGCTAATTTAGATATTAATGTCAGCAACACCGCGATTAATAATTTACCGATTGAAGTCGATATTGTTATCACTCATAAAGATCTCACCGATCGAGCCAAACAATATGCCCCTAACGCACATCACATATCATTAACTAATTTTTTAGATAGTGAATTGTATACTCAATTAGTTAATGATTTAATCCATGCTAACAATAAAAAATCATCGACTGTATCAAGCGACAACTCACAATCGTTTGGGCATAAACCCTTATTTAAGCTAAGCGAAAAAAACATTTTCCTAAACTTAACAGCCAACACCAAAGAAGAAGCGATTCGTTTTGCAGGTCAAAAACTCGTGGATAATGGATATGTAAAACCCGCTTACATCGAAGCAATGCTTGAACGTGAAAAATTAACTTCTACTTATTTAGGTGAATCGATAGCTGTACCACATGGTACTATCGAATCCAAAGATGAAGTCATTACAACAGGTATTGTATTTTGCCAATATCCATCGGGTGTTCAATTTGGTGAAGAAGAAAGTGATAAAGCCAAAATAGTCATTGGTATTGCGGCTCGCAATAATGAGCATCTAAGTGTCATTGCAAAACTAACTAATGCACTTGATGATGAAAGCATTATTGCTAAACTGGCTAGTACAAATAGTATTGAAGAAGTTTTAGCGATATTAAGCTAAAACAAGGTGTAATTCATTTATTATGAAATTACAACTAATAAATTGATTATTAAATATATTGTTAAGGGTTATTATTATGCAAGCATTACACTTTGGTGCCGGCAACATCGGCCGAGGTTTTATCGGAAAATTACTCTCAGACACAGGCATACATGTTACCTTTGCTGATGTAAATCAACAAATTATAGATGCCATTGCTGAGCGCCATGAATATCCGGTAAATGTGGTTGGCGAGCAATCGACGACAGAAATAGTTAAAAATGTCGATGCTATCAATAGTACATCAGCAGAAGTTATCGACTACATCACTAAGGTCGATTTAATTACGACAGCGGTTGGTCCACAAATTTTAACAAGAATTGCCCCTGCTGTTGCCCAAGGTATTATTGCCCGACACCAACAAGGTCAGACAAAACCACTCAATATCATTGCTTGTGAAAACATGGTACGCGGTACTAGCCAATTTAAGCAAGAAATTGTTAAAGCCCTACCTCAGCACCTACATCAATGGGTAAATAATCATATTGGTTTTGTGGATTCCGCTGTTGATCGCATAGTACCGCCTGCAACATCAAAAACAGGCGATATACTCGAAGTTACCGTTGAAACTTTTTCTGAATGGATTGTGGACGAAACCCAGTTTGTTGGCACCATTCCATCAATTAACGGAATGCAACCAGTTGATAATTTGATGGCTTTTGTCGAACGCAAACTATTTACGCTAAATACGGGACATGCTATTACCGCTTACTTAGGCTTTTATAATAATATTAGCACCATTCGTGATGCAATTTTAGATGAACGAATTCGGTTAATTGTTCGCGGAGCAATGGAAGAAAGTGGTTTAGTATTAATCAAACGTTATAATTTTGATGAACAAAAACATATGGCGTATATCGAAAAAATCTTAACCCGTTTTGAAAACCCTTATTTACACGATGATACTGCTCGAGTAGGACGCCAACCAATACGCAAATTGGGTGCCGGCGATCGTTTAATTAAACCGCTTCTTGGAACCGTTGAATATCAAGTTAAAAATACGAATTTACTTATTGGTATTGCAGCAGCACTTAACTACCGTAACAACGATGATGAACAAGCAGTCGAGTTGGCCAAACTTATCTTAGAAAAAGGTGTAAAACAAGCTTTTTCCGAGCTCTCAGGTATTGATGTTAATAATCCTATTGTTAAGCAGATTGAAGAAATTTATACTGCAATGCAAAATCATCAATTTATTTAACTTCTAATGCCCGAATCGATATTACAAGAAGATACGATACTTGAAAAACTTAACCAGCAAGCTGATATTTACAACTTGCTGGTAGTTGCAATTAAATTAATTAATGACAGTGTTAATCAATTGATTCTAAAGGTTTTTCGTAAAGAGCCGCATGCTATAAAATTTGTGATCCCCTCGTTAGTGGGTAAAAATGGACCGCTTAATGATACCTCTGTATGCTTAAAACTACTGTATGCTTTAGGCATTATCAGCCGTGAAGATTATGAAGACATAGAACTATTAATTGCCATTTTAGAAGAACTTGAACAAGATGATAAAAACTACACCTATTTAGATGATGAAATTCTTGGACCAATTAGCTTATTACATGACATGGTACTGCCACCTAATTGGGCATCACAACACGAAAAGGCCAAGCAATCGGGTATTGTTGACACCTTAAAATCGTCCATGTTTCAAAATCGCTATCAACAAATGATTCGTTCAGCATTAATCATCGCGATCACAGATTTGACGCTTCGAATTGTTAATAAACAAAAAATTGATTATTTCCCATAAATTTTGCAGTGATTTGACTTAATTTATCTGAAAAAGTAATGCGTTTTAATCATGGCTTTTGTTATTACATTCAATGTTGGCTAAAAGCTTATAACTAACGATTTAATTGAGTGATTATTTTTTTCATAAAATTATCGATTATTTAGTCATTTTATTATTCTATTTGAGCTTTATTTCCCACAGTTACTATTAGTCGGTATAATGCCTACAATTTTATTGTTAAGTGGATTATGCATGAAAACATTATTTGCCAGTACTTCACGAGGTCTGGAAGAGTTATTAAAAAAAGAGTTGGAACAAATTGGCGCTAGCGAGTGTAAAATTGTGCAATCGGGCGTCTATTTTAATGCTGACGAAACAACATTATATCAATCGTTATTATGGTCTCGTTTAGCATCACGTATTTTATTACCTATTGCCGAATTTGATATTTATAGCGATTTAGATCTTTATTCGTGTGTAGTTAATATTAAATGGACGGATATTTTTGCGGTCGATAACTCGTTTGTGATTAATTTTATTGGCGTAAATGATTTTATTCGCAATAGTCAATATGGTGCCTTAAAGATTAAAGATGCCATAGTTGACCATTTTACAAGGCATACTAATGAGCGACCTAATGTAGCTAAGCAAGATCCCGATATTCGTCTTTATGCTTATCTTAATAAAAATCGCGTTACACTTTCTTTAGATTTAAGTGGTGACAGTTTGCACCAGCGAGGCTACCGCCAACAAACTGGGCAAGCACCGTTAAAAGAGAGCTTAGCTGCGGCAATCATTATGCGCTCTGGCTGGCAAAACGATGAACCATTAATCGATCCTATGTGTGGATCGGGCACACTTCTAATCGAAGCAGCAATGATCGCATCAAAAATTCCACCAGGACTACATCGCAAACAATGGGGCTTTTTTGCTTGGAAAGGATTTAATCCAACACGCTGGAATGAACTACTTTTTGCTGCTAAACACAATATTTGCAAAAGCACGACTCCATTTATCGGTTACGATAATAATTCGGTTGTTCTTCAGCGTGCTGAACAAAATGCAATTCAAGCGGGAGTAGGTGATTTAATTACTTTTGCTATGCAAGATGTCACTCAACTCACTAACCCTTTGCCTACAGCGTCTATAGGGATGATTATTAGTAACCCACCTTATGGAGAACGCTTAGAAAGCGAACCTGCACTTATTGCCTTACATACAGCATTAGGTCAACGAATTAAACAAAACTTTGGTGGGTGGCGATTATCATTATTCAGTGGTGCACCACAATTATTAGATTGCTTACAGATGCGCGCCGATAAACAGTTTAAAGCCAAAAATGGACCTTTAGATTGTGTGCAAAAAAATTATGTTATTGCTAAACGAGATAATTCACAATCACTCAATTCACCAACTTTACCAGCTTTGGATTTTACAAATCGATTACGTAAAAATAAACAAAAACTGGAAAAATGGGCGGCACAACAACAATTAGAATGTTACCGCCTGTATGACGCTGATTTGCCGGAATATAATGTTGCAATCGATCGATATAAAGATAAAGTCGTGATTCAAGAATATGCTGCGCCGAAAACTATTGAAGAACAAAAAGCCAGACAACGTTTGTTTGATACTATCAACGCCACGATGTCAGTACTTGAACTTAATGCCGATCAATTAGTGTTAAAAACCCGTGAAAAACAGAAAGGTAAACAGCAATACCAAAAACTTGCACAAAAACAAGATTACTTTTTGGTGCATGAATATGCTATTAACCAACGTCGTACCCAATTTTGGGTCAATGTCACTGATTACTTAGATACGGGTCTATTTTTAGATCATCGTTTAGCACGTAAAATGATTGGCGAAATGAGTGAAGGTAAAGATTTTCTCAACCTATTTGCTTATACAGGCAGTGCAAGTGTTTATGCTGGGCTTGGCAACGCTAAATCAACAACTACAGTTGACATGTCTCGCACCTACTTAGAATGGGCGGATCGTAATTTAAAACAAAATGGTTTAACAGGTAAAAAGCATCGTTTAATTCAAGCTGACTGCTTGCTTTATTTAGCACAAAGTGAAGAACAATTTGACTTAATTTTTATCGATCCACCAACGTTTTCAAATTCAAAAAGAATGCATGATACGTTTGATGTGCAGCGTGATCACCTAAAATTGATGACTGATTTAAAACGCTTATTACGACCTAACGGCACGATTGTTTTTTCCAATAATAAACGCGGATTTAAAATGGATGCTGACGGCATGCTAAAATTAGGACTGACCTATCAAGACATTACCGACAAGACCCAGTCGCTAGATTTTAAACGTAACAAACATATACATTGCTGTTTTATTGTTAGACATAAAAAATAAAATATTCCGGAAGGTGACAAATTTAGGATGCAGTCTAATCTGCATCTCTTTACTTAAAATTTTTAAAACGTGAATGTGAAAATTTACGACTTTACAATGTGTTAATTACAGAATAACGGTCTAAAAATTAAAACTAAACGTGGAAGTTCGATACAATGGTGATGCTTTGCCTATTTGCAAATAAAACTTGTTTTGTGCTTGTTGATGCATAGGTTATCTTCGTTGAAGATGATGATTGCCCGTTCAAAATATCCAAAATGTGCTGAACTTGAAATTTGTGTAATACAAAATGTGAAGCAATAAACTTTTTTAGACACAAAAATTGAGGAACAGTATTTTTGGACCAAAAAACACAGATGTCCTCATCAAAGGACATCATAAAATAAAACTAACGAACTACTAATACTGAAGTCTGAGCGCCTCGTACCACGCCCGATGCATTGGATCCTAAAAGGTGAGTGGTAATATTTGGTCGCCTTGATCCTAAAATAATAAGATCAGGTTTGATTTCGTCAGCTAAAGCTAGAATTTCATCTCGTGGATTACCAAAAGCAATTGAAAATGATAAATTTTCACGCGGTAAATTAATCGAATCAATTAACCTGTGTAGTGCTTGCTCGGTTTGTACGGTTGCTTGATCTTTAAATTCATCAAATCCAAATGAATAGGCATTAACTATGGCCGATGCGACAGGTAAAGTATGAAAAAAAATAACTTTGGCATTGGATAATTTCGCTAAACATTCTAAATGCGGAATGACTTTTTGGGTTAATTCGTCCTCAAGGATATCAATAGGAACCAAAATTTTTTTATACATAACTGTTACCTCGCTGTGTAAAAATTTATAACTTACCTATTTTTTTTAATAGATCTTGATTCATTCATCATACTCGCTTTTAATTGATTAACGAATGATTTTTTGCATCAAAATCACTTCCTTAGCTGAATTAAGGTTATGAGGCTTGCACAGTTGAAATCCAAGTTTTCGATACAAAGCAACGACATCTGTCATTGCCGATAAAATGTTGGTATAAACTTTTTCATAACCAAGTAATTTTGCTTGTTGCACAGCAAGTTTAATCAACTCTTGACCAATACAAAGTTGTTTATATTCATTTTTTACATATTTATGTATTAATTCAGCAGTGGAATTATCATAATGGCGAAGACCAATACAACCTGCAATGCTTGCCGAAGTCGAAACACCGATGTGAGCAAGTATTAACATTCCTTTAGGGTATAATGCAGTGTGTACAATGGATTTAAATGCATTCTCCATAGTTAACGTGTACAAACTTGGACAAAAAAGATTAGCATATTCAGAAAAAAGTTGTTTCCCTTGTTCAAAATCACATGCTGTTTTAGCAATCTTATAAGTAACTAAAGGCATAAGACATTTCCTGAGCATTTACAATGACTGTTCAATAAACTTACACCTATTTTTCGATTAAATCATATTCATTATTTTTATTAATGCCATAGGTAACGTCATTGTTATAACAGTGTAGATGTTACTTTAAACTTTAAGCTGGTTTAGTTAATTGATTGTTAAATAATAAAGCGATAACATAACAAGCAATCAATGGTTAATGATAATTACTTAGTTAACTCTCTAAATCATAAGTCGTTATCATTATCTACGTATGATCGAATTAAAATTGGAGGCATATGACTAATATCATTTACAGATGTAATATTAAACCCACATTAACACAAGCTATTACGCTATATAATAATTGCAGTTTAGGTGAACGCCGCCCTATTGATGATCATAAGCGGTTTCAAGCTATGTTAGATAATGCAAATCTAATTGTTACTGCATGGGATAAGGATACCCTTGTTGGTATTGCCCGTTGCTTAACCGATTTTGTTTATATTACTTATTTAGCTGATCTTGCAGTTGATAATAGATACCAAAAACAAGGTATTGGTAAACAATTAATCAAAGAGGTACAAAATTATACAGGTTTAGATTGTGCGATTACTTTGCTGGCAGCACCGCAAGCGGTAGAGTATTACGGTCATATCGGTTTTAATTGCCATCCCTCAGCTTGGATAATAAAAGAAGAACTTAAATGAGAATAATCTTAGCATCAACGTCACTTTCTCGAAAAAAAGTATTAGAAAAGTTAGCTATTGCTTTTCAATGTGTTCCACCTATTTGTGATGAAACGCCATTACCGAATGAATCAGCAGAACAACTAGTCATACGCCTATCAAAACTTAAAGCACAATCATTAATAACTCAATATCCTAATTGTTTAATCATAGGATCAGATCAAGTGGGAGTTTTAGAGGATAAAATAGTTTGTAAACCCCATACTGTTGAAAACGCCCGCCAACAATTACGTAACAGTAGTGGTAAATCCTTCTATTTTTACACGGGTATGACGGTTATTAACACCGCTAGTGGACAATCGAACACAATATGTGAACCTTTTAAAGTGACGTTCCGCCATTTAACCGATGCAGAAATTAATGCCTATATAGCAAAAGAAATGCCACTACAATGTGCTGGAAGCTTTAAATGCGATGAATTAGGGATTACGTTATTTGATAAGTTAGAAGGTGATGATATTAATTCATTGGTGGGATTGCCACTATTAAAGCTCAATAAAATCATGATAGAAATGGGCTGCAATCCACTTTTCATGTAATACACATATTTTATGTTATATATGCAAACTATTCGACCAATCGACCAGCTGCCATTTTCATTATTTTTTGGCTATAATTTGCAACATCATGGTCATGTGTCACAATTAATAGCGCTGTTCCTTGCTGATGAATTTCGGTTAATAATTGCATAATTTCAGTCGAGCTTTCGTCATCTAAATCACTTGTGGGTTCGTCAGCAATCACGATTTGTGGCTGACAAATCAAAGCACGTAAAATAGCAATACGCCGCATTTCACCACCAGACATATTTGCTGGATAAGCATCTTGCAGATGGCTCACGTTTGCTTTCTCTAACAGTTGTTGTGCATAAGTTAGGCTTGTTTGATTGGCGCGCTTAGTTAGATAAAAAGGTAATCGTATATTTTCAAGCGCAGTCAAATTAGGTAATAAACTACTGCCTTGAGGAATATAACCAATATTCTGATTTCGAAATGCTGAAACTTGCTCATCATTAAGTTCAAAAAGATTAGTATCATTAATGGTAATTTTGCCCCGACTTGGCGTCAGTAACCCTGCAATCATATTAAGTAAAGTCGTTTTACCACTACCGGATTTACCCATAATACAAACAAAATCACCCTGTTCCATATTGAAGCTAATATTATCCACAGCTGAAAAAGTTTGTTGTGCGCGACGATAATCTTTACGCAGATTTTTAACGCTAAGTAACATTATTCCCCCTCTCTTAAAGTGCTGTAAGTATCAAATTTAGTCATAGATAAGGCAGAATAAATACAAGATAGCGGACCAATAATCACTGTGAGAATAAACACAATTACGGCATATATTATTGCATCAAATAACGAAATATTGACACATGGCAAACCAATTGATTGACAAATTAATAAACTAAAAGCATAAATCAATATAGCAGCAATCACAATGCCAGCAATACCACCTAATGCACTAATTATTAATGACTCTTTTAATAACATTTTAATCAAATCACGGCGTGATGCCCCAAGTATGCGTAATAAACTGATCTCGCGTTTACGTTCGTTTAATGAGGATGAAAAAATAACAAAGATCACAATAATAGCTAACACCCAAAAAATAGCCGATAAACTGTACACAATAGTTGAAAATCCACTTAACCATTTTGCAATATTACTTAACATACCTTTAGTCATGACAAAATCGATATTATAGTCCATAGCAAATTTTGGCATGATTTGATTGATAATATCTTTAGGTTGATAGTCATGATTCACTTTAATAAAGATAGAAGAAGCATAATCAGTAAAATGATCAACATCACCTTCTATTAATTTAGCCTCTTTCATTAGTTTTTGCGCAGCTGACATTGTCATAAAAACTGAAGTGTCAAAACCCATGCCTGTGCTATCCATTTTAGCTGCTATTTTAAAAGGCTGATTGAAAAATAGGATCTCATCACCTACTTGTGAAGTAATTTTAGCACCCACAACAACTTGATTGTCGGTTAATGGCTGGCTTAGTTGGGTTTGTAACCATGGTTTAATAACAAAATCACTTTGCTCATCAAAGCCAATTAGCTGTACTTTAGTCGTACAACATCCCGCGTTCAATGAAGCAATAAAAAGCTGCGGTGAAATAGCTTCAATCCCTTTAATATTTTTAATTTTATCAATTAAATCCACTTTTAGATAAAAACTACTTGGCTCACCCCGTAATAAAGCAACTTCCATATTCTTTTCATAACCATAAGGCACAATAAGAATATCAGCCCCTAACCGATCGGCCATGCCTGAAATGCCTTGACTAAGATTTTTCATTAATACACTGCCACCAAATAGTGTGGCTGAAAAAAGGGTAATAACAATAATCAAACAACAACTACGAAAAGGTCGTCTTTGAATATTTTTCCATGCTAAATGAGAAATAGTAATCGGCTTTTCTTGCATGTTAATTTCCTGCAATTATTGAGCTCTTTATTTATCTATTAATATTTATAATGATAAATTCTAAGCGTTAACTTGTTTAAACTAGTCATAATTTTGCTAGCTTATTTGTTACTCGTATCTTTTGGATATTTTATTTAAATAGACTAAATTGATGATTGATACCACAAATGATAATCCAGAGAGTAAAACCAAAGCAGGTTTAGCGCCCATATTGCATCGCATCATTTCGTTAGGGCAAACACCAATTAAAATAGTTGGAATCGCGGCTGCTAATAACGAGATGCAAGCTAATGACATTGTTAATCCCATACGAACAAATATCGTGCGGCTAAATAGCATTAAAACTCCAACGGCTATGACTAAACTACCGATGCCAAGTTCTGCTCTTAACGTCCAAAAACATCTCATAATTTTAGCGGGTGCACTATGCATATGTTCACTACCTGCTGCTTGGCTCATTGCATCAACCGGCATAGCTGAAGGTTCTGGTAAAGGGCAAACAGGTAAAATATACATTGGAAACAATATCAATAATGCGCCTAGCATGATAAAAAACAGGGATGAAATCATGCGATTTTTCATATAATAAACCTCATTTAATGGTTAATTATCAATAATACTTGCCACTTTACCGTGTTCAAGTACAACTGTAGTTTGAGCATGCCGAGATACCTCAGGTGAGTGAGTCACCACTATAATAGTGCTCCCTTCTTCATGCAGTTGATGTAATAAATTCATAACCATTGCTTCATTGTTTTCATCTAAATTACCGGTTGGTTCATCGGCTAAAATTAGTTTAGGATAGTTAATTAATGCTCGAGCAATACAAACACGTTGCTGTTCACCGCCTGATAATTGTCTTGGTAAATGTTTTGCTCTGGCCGCTAAACCAACGCGCTCTAGAGCCTGTAATGCTTCTTTTTCGTCAACCATACTGTGATAATACTGCGCTACCATTACGTTTTCTAACGCTGTTAAGTATGAAACCAGATGAAATTGTTGGAAAATCAATCCAATTTTATCACGACGGATTTCGGTCAACTGGGGTAGAGAAAGCTGGGTAATATCTTGCCCATCAAAAATTACTGAGCCTAATGACGGTTTATCCATACAACCGATAATATTCATCAATGTCGTTTTACCACTACCTGAAGGTCCCATAATAGATAACCATTTACCTTCCTCAACAGCTAAATTCACGTCTGAAAGTGCATGTAGTGAGCCATATATTTTTGATACATTCTTTACTTCGAGTATATTCATACTTAGATCCTATTCACCTCGCAATACGAGTGCGGGTTCAACTTCAAGAGCACGTTTTACCGGAATTAAACATGCTATTACCGTAACAAGAGCAGAAATAATAATTGTTGTTGGAATAAGATAAAACTCAATAATTATTGATCGCCCAAAGACATTAGTACTAATAACTTGTGCAAAAACAAGCCCACAAACTACACCTATCATGCCACCAATAATACCTAATACCAACCCTTCAGCTAAAAACTCTTTAGCTATGCTTTGATTATTTGCCCCAATTGCTTTTTTGAGTCCAATTTCTTTACGGCGCTCCATCACAACAGTCATCATCGTTGTCGCAACGCAAATCATAGTAAGCACTAACACCACAAAAGTGACCAAATAAAGTAATGATGAGAGTTTACCTAAAACTGAAGACTCTGATTGTGTTACCCATTTTATTAAATGGGGATCGATAGTATTAATGTGGCTTTTGATTGTTTCAACATAGTGTTTTAATTCTGCTTCAGTAGCAGTTATACTCACTTCAACCACTTCAGCCTGATCGGATTCTTCAAGTAGCACTTCTAAATCATGTAAATCAATGAATATAAATCCATCTTCAGCTCGCCCTGTTTTAATAATACCTGTAATTTTAAGATCTTCATCAAAGCGCGAATCTTGTTTAGATTTACCCGAAATCGGCATCGTACTGCCAATTTTCAGTTTGGTAAAATTAGCAATATCGGTACCAATCATGATTTCATTCGGATTTTTAGGTATGCTTCCTTCGATTTGCCAATAAGGGCTAGTTTTGGTCACTTGTTCGAAGTTAGTACCCACAATGGTATAAGGATGCTGATTGCTACGAATAGCATCATAACGAAAAGGCGTGACACCTAAAAGCTTGTCTTGAGGAAGTAAATTTACTGCTTGTTTCACATCAGCAAGTGGCATAGTCGGTTGATTATTAGCGGGCATAAATAATAAATTTGCGCCATAAGAACGAAACTCTTGCCCCATTTGACGCGGAATATCATAGCATAGTGTTATCATTCCAAATAAAACAGTAGCACCAATTGCAACCCCTAGCAATGCAATCATAATTCGCGAACGGCGACGAATGAGTGAGCTAAAAATGGTTTTGATAATAAAGCGTCTATTTTTATTCATCATAAGCGACTTACCTTTGTTTTTATCGACCATGTAATACATCTGTTGGACGTAAAAACATCATTATTCGTAAAGCGGGTAAACTACCGACAAAGGTAATTAAACCGACCATAATTAATACTAACGGAATAATAATCATTTTCGGCTCGACAAATGAACCAAATACCGTGTGACCAATAATTTGAGCAAACCCCAAGCCAATAAAGTAACCAAAAACTCCACCTAACAAGGCAATAATCAATATTTCAGTTAATATCAGCATTGCGACCGCTGTATTTGTTGCCCCTAATGCTTTAAGTAAACCAATTTCGGTACTTCGCTCAATAACATTGGCAGTAACTAAATTTGAAATCGCCAACGCCGAGCAAATTAACGATAAAATGGTTAATAGCAACATAAGTAATTGTGTTTTTTGCAGTATAGAACCTTCAGATTCAGCGACTTGCATAATCGCTTTAACCCGAACATCAGGCATTAATTCTTCAAGTTGATAAGCAATTGAACTAATGTAAGCGGTACAATACCAAGTATCCCATTCAGTTCTTGATAAACTATTTGGATCTTGTGCTGCTTTACGTGCCAATTCGTTTTCTGGTGTGGTTAATGCACTCACTTCAACTCGTTCAACAAGCCCTTCTTTATTTGCTAACTTTTGGACCACCGGCAAGGAAACATAGAGCTGTGAATCTTCTACTCCACCACTGTGGAAAATATTATTAACTGTTAACGTTAATGAATTATTTGTTTGTGGAGAGGTAATATTGATGGTATCACCTAACTTTAAATTCCACTGTTTAGCGACAGTTTCGCCCACCATGACACCTTGTAAATTATCATCTTTCATGGTGTTACCTTCAATTGTCCACCATGATTTCATGGCTAACATACCGGTATCAACTTCATCCCCAGTTGGAATAGTCAGGTGTTTATTAAACCAAGTGCCCACAATGGTAATAGGTTTACCATTCAAATTGGCTTGAGCTGTAAGATAGGGAGCAAAATCGACAATGTTATAAGCCCAGAAGATCATCTTAATTTTGACTAAATCATCTTGTTTAATGTACTGCATAGCTTGTTGTTTGCCATTATTATCGTCGAGTTGGTACATTTCACTAACAAGCGCTGTTCCGCGTGGGACAATATTTAAATTAGCACCATAAGCCTTTAACTCTTGATTCACTTTATCACCAACATCAAACATAACATTTAACATGGCTGTTGCAAGTGAAACACCGAGTGCTACTGTCAAAGCAATTAAAAATAATTTCTTTTTTTGACGCACTAATACACTAATTAACATTCTGCGAAACATAAACTCTTCCTTTGGTAACCTTTACTTAAAGCGTGCTTTTTCCGCTTCTAGGTTTGCGGGACGAATAACCATATTCCCATTAATAATTTCATACTTAAGTGGAACAGGATTACAACCACCTGAAAAACCAATCGTTGCAATATTCATCACCACATCACATAAAATACAGACAACTTGATTACCGCGTTGATAGTAACCACTTGCACCGCAAATATCACAGGCATCAAAACCCACACCATAGGCGTTTTCGCTTTTTTTAATCACAATAAAACGAACTAATGTACCATCGGTAGCCTTGTAACCATATCGATGTAAATTACCATCATTGACATTATCTAATGGAATAACAATTAAACCATCCGCATTAGGTGAAACTGGTTCAGCAGGCGTAAGTTCAACACCTTTTTCAAAAATGTAACGTGCTCTTGTTACCGTATAAGCAGTTATTGCTGCACCAGCAATTAGTAATAACGAAGTGCGTCTATCACTACGTAACTGTGCGTTAAGTTTACGAATTTGCGCTGGATTGCTGCCAACTAATGACGTTGTTTTGGATTGGATATATAACGCTATGGCTAATAACAACACTATTGCCATAAAAATAAAGATAAAGAAATTAACGTGACCTAATACAAAAATCACCAATTCCATCATCCATTTTTGTGGTTTAATAAATCGCCTTACAATTAAAATTTGGATCAGATTGATACTATTTTGAATCGTAAATATAAGCAAAGCGATCAGAATCGTTGTTTGAACGAATTTATTTGATAAACGCCTACATAGACGGAAGGTAAATACAGCGATTAATCCAGCAATGAGTAAAGCAAAGCAATAACCAACCCATTTGAATAAATAATCGTTATTAAAGATAGACTCCATCCCAACTGAAAATTCAAAGGGATAAAGCATTAAATTCGGTAAAAATTGTGCAGCAATTAATCCAATAGCAAGCACAGATAGTAGGGTAAATAAAATTTTGCCGAGCTGGCAATTGATTGGTGTTTTTAGTATTGCGCAGATAAACAACGGTATCGCAATTATCATCCACAAGGTGATGATGCCAAGGTCATAAAACTCACGAACAGCAAAACCTGTATTTCGCTTCAAAATAGCATAAATTAATGCTGCAAGTAGTCCTATTATAAAACCGAAGGTAAAAATTTTGTTATTATAATTAGGTATTGCTCTAACTATCATCGCACTTAACAGTGCTAATACAACAATGGGAACAAAAGTATTATCGGTGATTTTTATAAGGTATTGAAGCATATTAATTGCCTAATGGTTACAACCTATTATGGCGAGTTAAAACCTCGCCATAATAAATACTACAAAATATTAAGTATAACTGATACTATTTTTTAAATATCACTACCATGCTCGAGGAATATAATCAAAATCCCAAGAAACTTCAATTGGTTTAGTCCAAAAACGTCCTTCGACTCCGGTTTCTTTATCTACATGCAATAAATAACCTTGTTTTTCTGGATTTTCGATAGTAAATGTGACTTTATATTTACCTGCACCATCAAGTTTAATATTGTTACCATAATGCGGACCATCTGATGCGTTCATTGGCATAAAGTTACCTTCGATGGCTTTATCACTACCTTGTTTTTGGATCTTATATTTAACCGTTAAATAAGGAACAAAATCGCCAACACCATAACCAAGTTTATTGCCTTCTGCTGCTGAAATATCTGCTTCAATGTGCATATCAGATTTTGATGCAGGTAAACCACCCATGCCAGCTGGCTCCATATCTACAGGTTGAAAATAAACCGCACCAATATGTAATGGTCCAACTGTCACTTCATCACCGATTGGAAACTCTTCAAAACCTTTTTGTTCACCTGGAGCAGGTGCTGCTGCATACGCAACAGATGATAATGCAAGTATTGACGAAATACCCGCAACTAGTACTAATTTTTTCATTGAAAACTCCTTTACTTTTATTTAATTACTTATCATTAAAGCAATCACTACTTTCTTTGCTATTTAAATTGACTTCGAAATATCATTAATCAACATCTAACCAACTTTTAAGCAACAAATTAAATGGATCAAACGTTTTGTTTATTATGTTTAGCTTTTAAATAAACCACTGATATGATAACAACTAATATCATAAATATTTGTGGTATTAACGTTTCAATGGTTGGATAAATCCCTAAAATATCGATTGAATGCACAAAATCAACCGGCGTTACAGGAATTATATCGGCTTCTTGTAACTCTTTTACTCCACCTCCAGCAAAAGCTATAGCCATAATATACATTAGTGTACTTGTGCCAATAAAAAATGGTCTAATTGGTAATTTCATGGTACCAAAACGAATTAGCATAAAGATAATAGCAAGCACAATACAACCTACAGCTAAACCATACCACACCATATCCATATGATCTTTAGCTTCAGCCAACATTGCTTGGTAAAATAAAATAGTTTCAGCACCTTCACGGAAAACAGCTAAAAAGGCGGCAAATCCCAATGCAAAACGACTACCCGATGAAACTGCCGTTTGCACTTTACCTTCAACATAGTTTTTCCATGCTTTTGCTTCAGCCTTTGAAAACATCCAATTACTGACAAAAAATAGCACGACGGTGGCAAGTAACATTGCAACACCTTCTATCATTTCTTGATTAGCGCCACTAATATCAAAAATAGAGTGAAGCGCAATTGCCGCTAAAACACTGGCAAATATTGCAAACAACGAGCTCATGTAAACAACTTTAACCATAGGTAAGTTGCCTGAACGCACTAAATAGGCCGATATAGCAGCAATAACTAAAATAGCCTCTAATCCTTCACGGAAAATAATAATAAATGAAGCTAATAAAATACTCCAACCGCTCTCTTTTTTACCATCGAGCTCATTGGCATCTTCATGTAGCATTTTTAATAAAACGTCGATTTCTGCTCGTACTGTTTTATTTGGTGCACCATCAGTCATTAAACGTTTTATTTTAGCAAATTGGTATTCGGTATCGGTACCACGTTTGCCAGAAATATATGACATCACAGCCCTTTCGACACCATGCTTTTCATAAAAACCAAAATAGGCGTTATTTACGCGCTCTTTTGCTCTATCACTGTCTTTCATAAAATAGATATCGTAGGAATCATTGAGTATGCTATCCATTTCATCAATGATAGCATTCCAGCTTTGATATTTTTTTTCAGCAGCGTAAGAAGAGGGAGCAAAAACAATCACACTTGTAATTATCAATAATACTACTGCAAGAAATCGTTTCACTTTTTATTCCTTTTATTTTCCTAGTAACATAATACCAATTGGTTTACTATTTTCAGGCAATTGCAACGCTTGGGATATGGCATCTGGTTTAATAGAATGGATATATCTGGCGCTTAATTTTAACGCAGCAGCACTAAGGTAGATGTTTTGACTCATTGCACCCACAGCTATTTGGGCAAAATCATTAGCTTGATCTGCTGGCGTATCTGTAAGGGAGTTTTGATCGAACACAAAAATTAAAGAATAAGCTGCACGCTTGGTAAAGTTTTGCATCGCAATATCGGCACGGATGTCTTTATTATTAATTTCACGTAAATATTGACCATCCCATTCATATAAAAAGGTCCCTTTTTCACTAGCAACATACAAACGAACATAAGGCGCTTTACCATTCGCCATTGGTACCGTCCACCCTGTTTTACCACGATTTAAGCCACTTGCAGCCCAAAGCACTGTGGATAATTCATCATCGGATAAATTACCTATAGGAAAACCACCACCGGGGGTTGAAGCTCGTTTTTTTAGACTTTCAAATAGCCCCATTCCATCTTTGGTTTGAGGATTGGGTAAAGAAATATCTCCATAACATAACGATATTGAAAATATTGATGACAATAAAACAATAACTAATTTGCGCATCATGCAAGGCACAGTCCACCTCTAGCTAACTTGTAATGATTGCGATATCTTATTGCTAATAATGTTAATGATCAACAACAAATAATAATAATTATCATTTGACAATCAAAAAATAGTTATAATTTATTTTTAATAAGATAACTTAATATTTCAGTGGGAATTTTTATTTGATTTGATTTTCAATGTTTTACTTATACCTATCAATACTTAAATTGGTTATATTTTAACCTTAATTTGCGATTTGCTCCGACGCCAATATGGCTTTTATACCAATTTTTGCTATGCAAAAATTGGTATAACGTCGCAAATAAACCGATAGATAATGTAACTAAATTAGCTAAATTAAAAGAAATAACATAACTATTGAATTACCAATCCATCCAATCTGGGGTAAAACAAAAAGTAGAATAAATAATTGTTTGACCTAACTGCGCCGATATATTTCCATCTCTTGGACGAACAACTAAATAGTCCCAATCATCAATAGTTTTTTGTTGAAGCCTTCTACCTGTCCAATAATAATTATCTAAATTAACATTTAAACCGTAATTGGTTAAATTTCCCCATTCACTAAAAACACCACCATTAATATGACGCCAATAACGCCCACCATCTGTTGTTGTTTGAATATTCGGATTATTTAACCCAGATATATATCTTGTTACACCTTCAAACATGAAAGAACCAGATGCAGTCGTAAAGTCAACCGGATCGGGTAAACGATATTCTTGAGCCGTTATTGTTTCTTGGCGACCTGGTTGACCATCAAGCGCAAAACACCAGTTAGCTTGTCCAGCACTCGTTTCTAGTTTATCTTTATCGCGAACAACAAACCATTTTTGTAATTCAAATCCATATTCAACCACCTTCACACCATTCAAATTACCTTGTATTTTAAAATTCGCAGGTAACACCGAGGGTTTACGTGCAGTTGCACCATGTTCACTAGAGGTCGGTGCAGGCCCATTTAATGTTACCCTTACACTGTCTTTTGTAATATTACTTACAGTTGCAGTAATATCACCCACTTTTACTGTTGGCCAATTTAAATTATCCATCCCATTGGTTATTAATAAATCGAAATACACACCATTTCCAGCTAAAGTAGGGAAATTTTGATTATAATTTCTTGATAAACCCGATTGTGTTATAAATCCTTTTGATGTATCCCACATATTGATTGGACCAGCAAAAATACCCGTGCTATTTTCCATACTACCCGGCCTAGCATAACAAGCATATGGCTGAGTATCATGAGGATAGATATAATATACAGCAGAGTCTTTTACATACGTTTTTTGATTTGGAATTCCAAAAGCAGTTTTTAGTTGAACACCATCATTCGAATCAATTGTTATGGTCAGTTTATAAGGGGCAAAACATTTTGAAGGTAATTCATTTAAATCAGAGGCTTGTAATTGTAAACCATTTTTATCTTGCCAATTGGCATTTATCGCACCTGATATAGTAAAATCGCCATCACCATCAATATCTTGTGCTAAATTGGTACCTAAAGTATAGTTTACCGTATCGGGTGTTACAATGGTTTGAACACTTTTAAACGTATCGCCTGGATTATTAAAATAAATGGCTTGGACTCTATCCCAATTACCATTTTCGTTTAATTTCATCATATTTCCAGCTGGATCACTTAAATAAACATCATTACCAATTTTGATAGTTAATAAATTATCATTAATACCGTTAAATAAAATGAATGGAGAAGATCCTCTGATAGTGGAAGAAGTTTTAGCGGTTAATGCATCGACAATTGGCGTATTAAACATCCATAAACAAAAACAAATAACAAGTGAAACTATTTTAAGGGTAGACCAACTAACTGAGAATGCTAATGTGTTGAAAGAGGAATGAAAATTTGTTGTTTTAACAATTTGATTACGACAAATTACTAAAAAGATTAAATCATCAAAATTAACGATGCCCGATGCCCGATGCCCGATGCCCGATGCCCGATGCCCGATGCCCGATGCCCGATGCCCGATGCCCGATGCCCGATGCCCGATTTTGAATATATTTTATCATACTTTTCCCAATCAGTATATTTATTTAATATTTCTTATGAAAATTCAAGTAAGTAAATTGAAGGCAATATTATCGTTTTAATACAAAATAATTAAATAATCATTTTGAACTATCATAAATCAAACTAAATTTATTGTAATAAACTTTTGTGTAAAAATTTGTAAGCTATTTTGTAATCTACCTTATTATTCATATAATTCGATAATTGGCTTTATTTCATATTGATTAGTTAAAAAATATTTAATTTTAAGACTTATATTGTTAATGAACTTTTTCGATGAATAAAATGTTTAACATCGTTAGTAACAGCAAGCAATATATTGGTTAACTCGTTGTATTATAAAGCCATAACGAACTCCTCACGTTTCTGTACTTATAAATCTCATTTGTGACTTTTTTAATTGATTTATAAAAATTCTTTGTTTTTAATACTGATTATATTATCTAAATAAACTCAAATCTGCCTTTGACACAAGCTTTAAGTAACGCTCATTGGTTAAATAAAATGGGTTAGAGCTAACCAGATTATTACATTGGGATTTTTGTTATATCTTGATGTTCAATAGCTATCTTCGTAGAATGGGCAAAATTTTTATTTTGGGTTTGTTATGCAATTACATTTAGTGGTTAATACCTTTGGCGCTGATTTGCAGCGACGTTATGGTGAAAAAATTTACAAACTCACGTTACATGGTGGATTTACCTGTCCTAACCGTGACGGTACTATTGGTCAAGGAGGGTGTACATTTTGTAATGTCGCCTCCATTATTGATGAGTCAATTCAAGTTAAGTCGATTGCAGATCAGTTAACTTCACAAGCTCAGCAAATGAAAAAATCGAAACGTTACCTTGCCTACTTTCAAGCTTATACCAGTACTTATGCCGAAGTTGAAATCTTAAAAAATATGTATGAAGAGGCGCTAAATAGTGCTGATATTGTTGGGCTTTGTGTGGGAACCCGCCCTGATTGTGTACCCAATGAAGCACTTAATTTATTAGCTAATTATCAAGCTAAAGGCTATGAAGTTTGGCTAGAGCTAGGTTTACAAACCGCACATGATAAAACGTTGCATGCAATTAATCGTGGACATACCTTTAATGATTATCAGCAAACAGTACAAAAAGCACGTAAGCTGGGTATTAAAGTGTGTACCCATTTAATTATTGGTTTACCAAGAGAGAGTAAACAAGATAATTTAGTGACTTTAGATCAAGTGCTTAATTCTGGTGTGGATGGTTTAAAACTGCATCCGTTACATATTGTCGAAGGCAGTATTATGGCTAAAGCGTGGCGTGCAGGTCGGCTTGATGTATTATCTTTGGAGCAGTATGTCGATATTGCAGGTGATGTTATCAGGCAAACCCCAGCGGATATTTTATATCACCGCATCTCGGCTAACGCCAGAAAACCGACCTTACTTGCCCCTGATTGGTGTGAAAACCATTGGCAATCGATGAATGCTGTCGATCAAAATTTACGTCAATTTGGCGTGCAAGGAAGTGCCATTGGTGACAGTTATTGTTTTAAAGCATAAAAGAGTTTAATGGATAATATCCAGATAGTTAAACATGCATTAAGTGATTTACTAACCGAAAATATTGCTATTAATTAATTGTAAAATATTTTGCCAGCAATTATCAGTAAACCATAGATGGAAAACGATTAGCTACAGTGAATTTATTGCCCATAGGCAATTACTGCATAGTGTAGTCAAATAATTGTCGTTATAGATGCAATAAGTCAATCCGGGGATCAGGTTTACACCCATCATTTTGTTAAAGTGACAAAATAGACAAACGTATCAGTAAATTTGAGGTTTTTACTTTATTTGAGATCGCCAATCACAAAATCATCATTTGTAATGAATAAACTCGGTAATTTTGTGGTAATAGTGATGATAAAGATCTAGGTGCCTAACATTGATTTTAGGTTGGTTGAAATATTGAGTTCAATCACCATAAAAATAACTAGGCGGCGAGTTATCTTTTTTGTTAATCAATGAGATCGGCTTAAGGCAATTATGTTTAACAATTGGTATAAAACATTCGGCACACAGGCCGAATGAGTATACTGCTTCAATATCAGCAGTTTAGCTATCTCAAATTTTATTGAAAAAATTCGTTAATCTTTATTGATTATCTGCTGTTTTTCCTCGCGTTATTAACTTTTTAAAAATGCTGAGCGGTAATTTAGTTATAGCAAAACCACATAACATAATGATTGTACAAATAATAAAACGGGTTGAAATGATTTTATGCTCATAAATAGAGGAAATCAAAATTGCAACGACTGGAAAAATAATAAAAATGAATGATAAAACAACAGGGCTCATTCTTTTCAACAAAAAGAAATAAGCAATAAAACCAAACACCGAAGCAAAAATACCTAAATAAATTAATGCGAGCCAACTAGTTAAAGAAATAAGTTGGAAATTGTTTTCTTCAAACAAGAAACTTAACAAGCACAGTACAATTCCAGCGACGCCGATAGGTAAGGTATTAAAAGTAAATACATTGATGCCTGCACCTGCTTTTTTGGAGTATACATACAAAAAACCATGCATCAATGCTGCTAAAAGTATTGATATAACACCTAAAAAATCGGTATACGAAAGAATAAATCCTTCAGAAACTAAAATATATATTAAGCACAAAAAGCCTACTGTAATACCGATTAATTGATTCAAATAAATCTTATCTTTTAAAATTATTTTAGCAAAAATAATAGAAAAAATAGGCATAGTACTAAATAGAAGTGATGTTAAACCTGACGATACATACTGTTCACCAAAACTAATTAAGAAATAAGGAATAGTAAAGTAAAATAGGGTTAATAACAGGAAAAAATGTAATGATTTTCGAGGAAACAATATTGGTGATTTAGCGATAATAGTAATTAATACTAAAAACGGAAATGCAATAACAAAACGTAAACCAGCCGCTAACAGTGGGTTAACGGTTTCAACAGCAAACTTAATGCCAATCCATGTTGTTCCCCATGTAAAACAGACAACAATAAATAACAATAAAATAATATATTTATTGTTAAAAAAAACGTCCTTATTCATTTTAAATTTTACTAACCAGATTATATGTAATAGGTTTGGCAATATAATATAAAATGCATAAGATTGTAAACATCAAAGTATCTCAAGAATTAATAAGCATTTTTTACGGTCAAACGTTTTACTTTCGTTAACTTTGTATCGATAAGCAAATGGTGATTGAGTTATTTTGTTTTTAAATATTTGGCAATTAAAATTCTTTCACTAAATTAGTGGATATTTAGATCAACTGAGAATAAACAAGATAAATCGTTTAAAAGCAAGTCTTGCTTTAACCAGATTCAAGCTAAATATACGTTCATTTTAATTAGATATTAATCATCATTAACTTCTTTTTACCCGTTAAAAATAACTGATTTTTCAATACCAATAAAAGATTATGGTTAAGTTTGATCATAAGCTGCAACATAGAATGACACTGATCCTATAACAACTATCATTATTGATTTAACGTTACCTCTTACCTCTATTTTTTGCTTATAGGGTGAAGTAATATTAATAATATTGAATTTTTTGTCGATAACAGAATGTTCAATAAACGTGATGAATCTTTGTGAAAAAGGATTCATCATTCAAATGATTTACACTTATCGATTATTTCGCTATGAATAAGATTACTCGATACTTATAAACTCGTCTGTACTAAGCATTGTGATAAGGCTCACTACTAAAAATCAAACTTTGCGCAACAATCAATACTGAGTATATAATACCCCTTTATTACTCGAGGCAATTTGCATGCAATTAGCTTTTTGTATCTATAAATATTTTCCTTATGGCGGTTTGCAACGTGATTTTTTGCAAATTGCTAAGGCTTGTTGTGATCGTGGTCATAAGATCCGTGTTTATGTCATGGAGTGGCAAGGCGATATACCTGATGAATTTGAAGTTATAAAGGTCGCCAAAAAGGGCTTTTCAAACCACAGCCGAAATCAATCTTATTATAATTGGGTTAAAGCTCATCTTGAGTCCAACCCTGTTGATTGTGTTGTCGGTTTTAACAAAATGCCTGGCTTGGATGTCTATTTTGCTGGCGACACATGTTTTGCCGAAAAAGTAGCGCACAAAGGTTTGCTTTATAAATTATCTAAACGATGTCAACACTATTTAGCTTTCGAAGATGCAGTATTTAATGCCGCTCATCATACAAAAATAATGGTGCTAACTAAACAGCAAATTAGTGATTTTGAAAAATATTATCAGACTCAACCTTCACGATTTTATCTGTTACCACCGGGCATTGCATCGGATAGAAAATACCAGTTAGCATCGCCTCTTAAAGGTCAACAATTTAGACAAGCCAATCAAATTGCGCTTGATGCTTTTGTGATAGTGCAAATTGGATCTGACTTTAAACGTAAAGGGGTTGATCGTTCGTTAAATGCTATTGCCTCCTTACCCATTGAGTTGAGGCAAAAAGTAATTTATTTAGTCGTTGGGCAAGATAATGCGCAACCTTATCAAAAAATGGCTAAAGCTTTGAATATTGGCAATCAAGTCAGGTTTTATTCTGGCCGTAATGATATCCCTGATTTTCTTTTTGCAGCCGATCTATTATTACACCCAGCAAGGCAGGAAGCTGCTGGCATGGTATTAATTGAAGGTTTAGCCGCAGGTGTACCAGTCATTGTCTCTGGTATTTCTGGTTATGCTTATCATGTCTACGATGCCGATGCTGGTTTTGTACTGATTGAACCTTTTGTGCAAGCAGATTTAAATTGCGCGCTTGACAATGCGATAACCAATCAAGCGCAACGATTGATCTGGCATAATAATGCTATATATTACGGTCAAACTACTGATTTATACCACTTAGCTGAGCGTGCCGCCGATATTATTTTAGATTGTGATAATCATGAACGAAATTAAACTTAAATCACCTTTTGCACAATTATGGAAAGATAAAGATCCCTTTCAAGAAGTTGAATTAATATCGGGAAAAGTTTATCGGGAAGTAAAACAACGTAAAACATTAAATTTCCAATTTAATGATGAATCTTATTTTATTAAGATTCATCGAGGTACAACAGTTAAAGAGATTGTTAAAAATCTTTTATCACTACGTTTGCCTGTTTTAGATGCTAAACAAGAATGGGATGCGATTGCTCGTTTAGAACAAGCCAAAGTTAATACTATGGATGGACGAGCATTTGGTCGAAAGGGCCTAAATCCCTTAACTCGCCATTCATTTATTGTTACTAAGGATTTAAACCCAACCATTAGTTTAGAAGACTTTACAAAAACATGGCTAACTTCGCCACCCAATTATCATTTAAAACGTTCACTAATTATCTATTTAGCTAATATGACAGCAAGAATGCATGCAGCTGGTGTTAATCATCGTGATTGTTATTTATGTCATTTTTTACTTGATATACCATTATTTGAACATCAAAAACAGATTAAGTTATCAGTGATTGATTTACACCGAGCTCAAACACGTAATAAAGTGCCTAGACGCTGGCGTGATAAAGATCTGATCGGACTTTATTTTTCATCAACGAATATTGGCTTAACAAAGCGCGATATTTGGTTATTTTTGAAAGTCTATTTCAATAAACCCCTAAAAACCATTTTGCTTGATGAGCATAAATTAATTAGCAATACAGAACAAAAAGCAGAAAAAATACGTAAACGCACCGAGAAGTATAATCTTTAACAATAAGGAAATACGATGTTTATTGAACAAATTGATATAGTAGGATTTAGGGGTGTAAGTCAATTATCGTTAAAATTTAATACAGAAGCAAGTGTGCTGATTGGTGAAAACCGATGGGGGCGATCGAGTTTAATTAGCGCTTTAATGTTATTGTCGCTAGACAATAAATTTTATGAATTTGTTGATTCTGACTTTTATCGTGATAAAGATAAACCTAATGACAATCATATCAGTATTAAAGTAACGTATTGTCAATCCTATGCCAACGAGTTCAATAATCAAGCTTATCAAGCATTATTGCCTGTTACTTATCAATCTAAAGAAGATCAATTACGACGGATAACTTATCAAATCACCGCCAAACAACAAAATAGTAAAATTGTAACTCAGCATCTGCTAGTCGACCAAAACAATAATCCTTTTACTATTGAAGATCATAAATTGCTGATTGCTATTGTTCTTAATCTTAATCCTGTAATGGCATTGAAAAACACCTTAAGTGCAGATGATTTACCCATCACTAACCAACCTTTATCAGAATACTTCATTAATGAACTGTCTAATCAATTAAAGCAACATTCAGCCTCGATTAGTGAAGAGGAATTACAACGAGGATTAAAAGCTGCACGTGCTTTGTTAGAATACTATTTTATCGATCCAGCTCAACGTTATCGTTATAAACATTTACCACAAAAAACAAGCCCACATCGTGAAGATTGGAATTCACTTGAACGTATCAATAATGCTTTAGATAATATTAATGATGATTATTTACGAACCGCTTTATTAGGTATTTTTGATTCAATTGTTTACGCTAAAGGTGACAATCCCCTTTCACCTAGCTCGATGCCAATTCTCATTTTAGAAGAACCTGAAAGCCAATTACATCCCATTATTTTATCGGTTGGTTTTCGCCTGCTTAAACACCTGCCAGCACAAAAAATTATTACCTCAAACTCCAGTGACTTAGTATCATTATTTCCATTAGAGAGTATTTATCGGTTAATCCGTCTACCCGGTCAAATTGTGACAAAATATGTTGCCCCTCATTCATTGAGTGCTGATGATAGTCGCCGTATTTTATTTCATGTACTTTATCGTCGACCATTAGCGCTTTTTGCTCGTTGCTGGTTATTAGTTGAAGGTGAAACAGAAGTATGGTTGTTGCGTGAATTAGCCGAACAAAGTGGTTATCATCTAGGTTCTGAAGGTGTGCAATTACTAGAATTTGCGCAATGTGGTTTAAAACCTTTAATAAAATATGCTAATAAGATGGGGATCCATTGGTATGTGATTACTGATGGCGATATGGCTGGGAAAAAATATGCCGATACGGTTAAATCGCTCACCCCACAAAATGAAGATTCGAATGACTATCTTACGATATTACCGGCAAAAGATATCGAGAATTTTTTGTTTAAACATGGCTTTAGTCATGTGTACAAACAGGCAGCTTATAATACAATTGAACATATCGATATGCCTGTATCTAAAATTATTCAAAAAGCCATCCATAAAAGCTCAAAACCGGATTTAGCTATTGCTGTTTGTGATGATGCAAAATCTAGAGGTATAGATGCGATACCAAGCTTATTAACCCATACTTTCGCCAAAATAATTCAGTCATCAAAAGATTTTATTCAACGTTGAAAACAATAAGCTCATAAATTAGATAAAACGCCACCAAATTTGATTGGCGGCGCAGTTAAATTATGAAAAAACACTGTATTATAGCGTGAATAAATTATTTTACTCATGCTTTCAAGGAGACACACAAACAACACGATGTGTTAATGTTGATGGCATATTATAGCCGATATAACCTTGTGAATACATTCCATTATTAATATCATAAATCAAACCATACATATTGGGTACAGCAAGTGATGTCCAGTATATACCTGAACCATCCCAATTTTTTGCAGCAGGATAATCAGTAGACGTGTTACTCAGATACCCCCATTCATTCATTAAACCACCAACCCACTTATCACCATTTTTATAACTGATTTGACGACGATAAGAGTTACCCTGCCCTGGAATTCCATTCTCCCAGCCATATCCATTTCCATTAGTAAAATCTTCAACTCCTGGTATTCGATAGGTAGCCCCCAGATTATTACAAAATGCTTTGGCATTTTCGTAACCATTTGCCTGTTCAATCTTAGTTATGTACCAACGCTCGATTTTAAAATTATAAAGCAACTGACTATGATTATTATCAGAATAGAGTTTAAACTCTGAGGGAGTGAAAGATTTATTAGTAGAATCTTGGGTTGGTCCATTTAATAGAATTTTTAACGCCAACTGTGGCTGCCCATTCCAATTCTGTGTCTGTTCTACAGTTAATGACAAATTAACGGTTTTATTACCATTTTCAGGGAAAACGGTAGCACCATTTGCAGCAATAACTTGATTTGGCGTAATACCTGCTAATAATAAATAAAAATGAAGACCATTTGAACCGGTTGTAGGAAAGTTATTTGCAACATTATCAATATTATCGACTCTAAATCCTTTCTTACTCACCCAATTTGGTCCATATGACTGATCCATAGAAAAGTTGGGCTGAGCATAACACACATAAGGCATATCTATCTTTGGGGTAATATAGTAAACACTTGTTGCAGCATTAAAACGCGTAGTATTCGGTATGCCATACTGGGTTGATAATAGACCATCAGTTGTTTGAATATTGAGTTGATAAGGTGCATCACAGGGATCTAATGCTGTAATTGTATTATTACTAATCATACTGGTAACATTTTGCCCTTGCTTATTTATCCATGAAAGCGTTAACGATCCGGTAGCCGTTACGTTGCCATCACCATCATCATCCCCCCAATAGTTATATAATTTGATTAAACTGTTTAAAGCAACACTCGGATAATTACTATTCCCCTCTTTTTTAAGTGGAACAAATGTTTTTATATTAACAAAATCTAACTCTCCTTTATTTAAAATAATTGGATTTGTCATAGTTGAATCATTAACGATCGCATTTGGATATAAATGTGCCATATCACCGGATGACACATACTGACGACCATCTGGTAACGTTACACTTAACAAACCTTCTGTACTTGTTACTTTCGTTTTACCTTTATCAAAAGTTAAATAAGGTTTACTACCATTAATCTTGTTAATGGTCACCGCAGTTAACGCATTAGCGTTAACCGTAAAAATCATAGATATTAAGCTAACAACAGCAATATAAGAGCTAAAATTGTTTTTTGCTAATGGGATTTTTTTAAAAAGAATAATCCATCTAAAAAAGATAAATAACACTAATTGGTGAGAAAAAGTTAAGATAATACTGATGAAAAATAAACAAACTAGTTTGATACTATTCATTGGCAACCTATTATTAAAAAGTTTTTATTCAGAAAAATATGGTGTTTTCCTCTATATTAATTTTAGATATCCTTATCATAACCTGTTCAATATCGACCAAAATTTAAATATCTTTAATTTTTTTTCAAATTATTTTGAGAATCAAAATTTACATTACGTTTTAGCTATGATTATTTGAGCGTTAATATTGAAAATCATTATGTGTTAATCATTCAATATGATGAAAAAATGGATAAAATTTCAATAGATAGATGAGGGCAAAAAAAGTTAGAAACTATCTTTTAAATTAATTAAAAGACACGTTTGGTGAAAAATGCTTGGAAAGTATTTGCTTAACGAATATGGATATAGTTGATATCAATGCTAAAGGATTTCCACTGCAGTAAACAGCAGAAATCCTGCAAAACATGATTATTTTGTGATTCTTTTGTATTTGGCACGTCTCGGCTCTAAGGCTTCTGCACCTAAGGTCCGTTTTTTCCACTCTTCATATTCGGTAAAGTTACCTTCAAAGAACTCAACATGCCCTTCGTCTTGGTAATCGAGAATATGGGTTGCAATGCGATCTAAGAACCAACGGTCATGCGAAATCACTAATGCACAGCCCGGAAACTCCAATAACGCATTTTCGAGTGCTCGCAGTGTTTCGACATCTAAGTCATTGGTTGGCTCGTCGAGTAACAGTACATTGCCACCAACTTGTAATAACTTGGCTAAATGCACTCGTCCACGCTCACCACCAGAGAGTTCACCGACTCGTTTTTGCTGATCAACGCCTTTAAAATTAAAGCGTCCAACATAGGCTCGGCTTGGGATTTCAAAATTACCAATACGCATAATATCTTGCCCATTGGATATTTCGTCCCACACTGTTTTTTTATCATCCATGCTGTCACGAAACTGATCGACTGACGCCAATTGCACCGTATCACCTAAAGTAATGGTACCTGAGTCAGGTTGCTCTTTACCCGATAGCATTCTAAACAGTGTTGATTTACCCGCACCATTTGGACCAATAATGCCAACAATCGCGCCTTTAGGAATACTGAATGAAAGATTATCAATCAATACCCGATCACCATACGACTTGGTTAAATTACTCACTTCGATCACTTTATCGCCTAAACGTGGCCCAGGTGGAATAAACAGTTCGTTAGTTTCATTACGTTTTTGGTAATCATTACTGTTTAATTCTTCAAAACGCGCTAAACGGGCTTTACTTTTTGCTTGGCGGCCTTTCGGGTTTTGGCGCACCCATTCCAGCTCTTTTTCAATCGATTTGCGGCGCGCTGATTCGGTTGCGGCTTCTTGAGCCAATCGCTGATCTTTTTGTTCAAGCCATGAAGAGTAGTTACCTTCCCATGGAATGCCTTCGCCACGATCAAGCTCTAAAATCCAGCCGGCGACATTATCTAAGAAATAACGGTCATGGGTTACAGCCACCACCGTACCTTCATAGTCATGTAAAAAACGTTCTAGCCAAGCCACCGATTCTGCATCTAAATGGTTAGTCGGTTCGTCGATTAATAACATATCCGGTTTTTCCAGCAATAACTGACAAATGGCAACACGGCGACGTTCACCACCGGATAAATTCTCAATTTTGGCATCCCAATCAGGCAGGCGTAGCGCATCGGCAGCGCGTTCTAGTTGGTTGTCCAGATTATGTGCATCTTGCGATTGTATAATTGCTTCAAGTTCAGCTTGTTCTTTAGCAAGTTTATCAAAATCGGCATCAGGATCAGCGTAAGCTGCATAAACTTCATCTAACCTTGCTAATGCCTTTTTGGCATCGCCAACGGCTTGTTCAATTGCATCACGCACAGTTTGTTTTGGATCTAATTTCGGTTCTTGTGGTAAATAACCGATTTTAATACCTGGCTGTGGACGCGCTTCACCCTCAATTTCGGTATCAACGCCCGCCATAATACGTAATAACGTTGATTTACCTGCCCCATTCAAACCCAGCACACCAATTTTTGCGCCAGGGAAAAAACTTAAAGAAATATCTTTTAAAATATAACGTTTAGGAGGAACAATCTTCCCCACTCGATTCATTGTATAAACATATTGCGCCATAAAACATCATCCGCTTATTGGGTTAAACCTAGTAAAAGAGACCTTTTACTATAAAAGTATGGCGTATATTGTAACGATTCTGACAATAGGGTCTAGGGTTATTTATAACAATTAACTGATTAACTAGTGATGGAGCGAGTTATTCACCGCAATTGATAGGCTACTTATTATTGACAATATTTATCTGACTTAAATAATAACAAGTTCATCAATAGGTTAACAAAAAAACAACTCTTTCACATAACAATTTTACCCGTTTGACGACTCAGCAAAAGTAAAATCTGAGACAATGGGGCTGGATTTTCGAAATAACAGTTTTACGACCTAAGTGGTATTTTGACTATAATTGTAATGTAGTTAAATACCACGTTATGGGCAATTTGTCAGATTATCAATATCTAACCTGACAAACGACTAACAACATATAATTTATTAGGTAATTCTTTTATCTTGTAGGGAGTGTGCTAATTCCATTTTCGCCCCGGCAGAAAATTTGTGCTGATTGACCTTGACCAAGATCAAAACCGTCATCCTTAACGCTTCCCAACAAACCATAATCGATTACAGCAAATGGCTTGTTTGTACGATACATTTCAGCTGTCCAAAGATAGGTTCCGAAGTAATAAGGCCCGCCCCATTCACTCATAAAAGTACCTAAATCTCGAGCAGCGGGATATTTGTTGGAATCAACACTTGCGTTAGCTGTCCATTCTGGTGTGTTAGCTTGTAAAGAGTTGGTCAATTCATCTCTTCGATACAGATATTTTTGTCGCCAAGCTTTGCCTGCTTCTGACATATCATTAACCTGAGCGGATGTTGTTTTCGGTATTGCTTGACCATCTATTATTCTTCTACATTCATCGTAGGCTAAATACCCATCAAATATATCTAAAAATCCTTTTACTTTCGTAGGTATTATTGCCCATTTTTGTGGTATAGGGAGCGTAATTTTACCGATGTTTTGCCAAGTTTTGCCTTTATCAGCACTATATTCCATATTAATCGTTAAGGGTGTTGTGGGCTTAGTGACACTGTCATAACGTACTTGGCAATTTGCACCTAAGTCTTTACTTGCGACCGGAGAT
Source organism: Gilliamella sp. B2838 (assembly GCF_026536185.1). Classification (NCBI taxonomy): domain Bacteria; kingdom Pseudomonadati; phylum Pseudomonadota; class Gammaproteobacteria; order Orbales; family Orbaceae; genus Gilliamella; species Gilliamella sp. B2838. The sequence continues at coordinate 122,781 of NZ_JAFNOO010000006.1, read as the reverse complement.
TGCAATGTAACCCAGTTAGTACTATTGCTGCTATCTAGTTGACAGCGATACAGACTTTGATCGGCTCCCGAGCCGATTAACATGAAAGCTGCATCTTTAAAACCGGTTATTGGTTTAAATTGTTCAGCTTTAAATCCACCACCTTGTTGCAAGTTATTCGACGATGGGCTTGTGCCAGGATCCCATACCTCTGGGTTATAACCATTAGGATACTTAGTCATGTAAGAACTATTCTTATAAACATTCATATTTGGTTGAACAAAGCATAACTTAGGTCCCCCATCAAGCATAAATTGGTAAGTAATAACGGGTTGGCTACCATAAATGTTTTTATTAGGTTGACCGTATTTAGTCGATACCGCAACGTTTTGAGCACCCATTTTTAAAAAGTAAGGTCCTCCACACACATTAAGTTCACGACTTAAATCAGTTATCACGTTATTATTATCATACCAGGTTGCTGTTAGTGTGCCTTCGATGGTTGTGTTTTCAGTAAGGGAGGCATCACCATCATCATCACCAACGTTGAATTGTGATAATGCACTTGCCTGACCATTAGCTGGAACCATCGTAATGATATCAGAAAATTTAGTTCCTTCTGGTACTTGCAAGGGTTTACCACCAAAAGAGATCGATTCACTTACATCAACGAATTTTAATGCGTTATTATTTTCTGTTGTAGGCATTCTAAAACCAAGTAATTCATTCAATCCTTTGATTTTAGTCCCTACATTTCCGTCTTGATCTGATTTTAATTGTAAATAAGGTGCACTACCTACAATGGTTTTAGCTGTCACATTTGATAATGCTTCAGTATAAGGTGAAAAAAGAATAAATAAAAAATGAATACCAATAATAGATAACGTTGAGTTAAGTTTTAGGTGTATAACCTTATTGGAAGGATTGATCCGTTTAAAAATTAGATGCCATATTAATTGATTAAAAATATTAAATTTAAAATTAATAAAGAATAAGAAAATTAATTTTCGCTTCATTATAAATAACCTATAAATAGGATATTTATCATCTATGAAAAATTTCCTAATTTTAAACATATATCAAACCTATAACATTAGTTATCACTTAACGGTATAACAACACAGTGTTGATTGTTTTTAATTTTCACATATTTGAATATAATAATCTATAAATAATTGTTTAAATTTGTAAATCAATAAATTAATTGACAAGCATAATTCAACACACAATTGATATAGATTATAGTGATATGAAGTGGAATGACTATAAAGGATTAAAGCCATATCAAAAACGATAATAATATTATTTTTTATGAAGAATTATTGCGCCGAATGAATGAATCGACATAACAATTTTACCCATTTGACGTTTGACGACTCAGCAAAAGTAAAATCTGAGACAATAGGGCTGGATTTTCGAAATAACAGTTTTACGACCTAAGTGGTATTTTGACTATAATTATAATGTAGTTAAATACCACGTTATGGGCAATTTGTCAGATTATCAATATCTAACCTGACAAACGACTAACAGCATATAATTTATCAGGTAATTCTTTTATCTTGTAGGAAGTGCGGTAATTCCATTTTCGCCCCGGCAGAAAATTTGTGCTGATTGAGATGGACCGAGCTCAAATTGAGCACCCCACCCCCACCAAATGATTCCAGACGAATCACCATTAAATACAGAAAATGGCCTGTTTGTACGATCCATTTCAGCTGTCCAAAGATGGACTGCAAATTGATAAAACCAGCCCCATTCACTCATAAAAGTACCTAAATCTCGAGAAAGGGGATATTTGTTGAAATCAACACTTGCGTTAGCTGCCCCTTCTGGTTTGTTAGCTTGTAAAGAGTTGGTCAATTCATCTCTTCGATACAGATATTTTTGTCGCCAAGCTTTACCTGCTTCTGACATATCATTAACCTGAGCGGATGTTGTTTTCGGTATTGCTTGACCATCTATTATTCTTCTACATTCATCGTAGGCCGTATTACGACCATGACCATCTAAAAATCCTGTTACTTGCGTAGGTACTATTGCCCATTTTTGTGGTATAGGGAGCGTAATTTTACCGATGTTTTGCCAAGTTTTGCCTTTATCAGCAGTATATTCCATATTAATCGTTAAGGGTGTTGTGGGCTTAGTGACACTGTCATAACGTACTTGGCAATTTGCACCTAAGTCTTTACTTGCGGTCGAAGATTGCAATGTAACCCAGTTAGTATTATTGCTGCTATCTAGTTTACAGCGATACTGACGCTGATCGGCTCCCGAGCCAATTAACTCGAAGGTAATATCTTTAACACCGGTTATTGGTTTAAATTGTTCAGCTTTAAATCCACCACCTTCTTGCCAATCACTCCACCTTGAGCTTGTTGAACCAGGATCCCATACCTCTGGATTATAACCATTAGGATACTTAGTTATGTAAGAACTATTCTTATAAACATGCATATCTGGTTGAACAAAGCACAACTTAGGCCCACCTTCAAGCATAAATTGGTAAGTAATAACGGGTTGACTACCATAAATGTTTTTATTAGGTTGACCGTATTTAGTCGATACCGCAACGTTTTGAGCACCAATTTTTAAAAAATAAGGCCCTCCACACACATTGAATTCACGACTTAAATCATTTATCACGTTATTATTTTCATACCAGGTTGCTGTTAGAGTGCCTTCGATGGTTGTATTTTCAGTAAGGGAAGCATCACCATCATCGTCACCAACGTTGAATTGAGATAATGCATTTGCCTGACCATTAGCTGGAACCATCGTAATGATATCAGAAAATTTAGTTCCTTCAGGGATTTGCAAGGGTTTACCACCAAAAGAGAGCGATTCACTTACATCAACGAATTTTAATGCGTTATTATTTTCTGTTGTAGGCATTCTAAAACCAAGTAATTCATTCAATCCTTTGATTTTAGTCCCTACATTTCCGTCTTGATCTGATTTTAATTGTAAATAAGGCGCATTGCCTGCAATGGTTTTAACGGTAATATTTGATAACGCTTCGGTATAAGGTGAAAAAAGAATAAATAAAAAATGAATACCAATAATAGATAACATTGAGTTAAGTTTTAGGTGTATAACTTTATTGGAAGTATTGATCCGTTTGAAAGTTAGAAGCCACATTAATTGATTAAAAATATTAACTGCAAAATGAGTAAAAAATAAGAAAGCTAGTTTTTTCTTTGTTATAAAAAGTTTACAAATAGAATATTTACTATATATGTGAAAATCCTTAATTCTGAACATACACAAAACCTACAATCCAAGTCCTTTTGAAGTTTAAATAAACAATCATTTTGATTATTCGTTATTTTTTATTTTTACATATATAAAAAAAATAATCTATAAATAACTTTTTTAAATTGAACAGACAATAAATTAATTTATACGAACAACTCAACACAACAACACAATATCGATATAGCGTAGAAAAATATAAAGGGATTAGTGACAATATCAAAAACGATAATAATATTTTTTTTATGAAGAATTATTGCGTCGAAAGAATCGACGCAATAATTTTTAATGTCAAAGCGGCAAATTATAGAAAAGTGAAAAGTTGTTCTTTTGGTAAACGTGATTTTGGTCGATGTGCGTTGCCATCATCAGCAGCGCGATAGCCTAATGTCGCAACTACAACACTTTTCAATCCCTTACTTTTAAGATCTAAAATTTCGTCAATTTTAGCTGAATCATATCCTTCGATAGCCGTAGAATCAACACCAATTGCCGCAGCAGCAAACAAAAGTTGCCCCAATGCAATATAAGTTTGCTTTTCTTCCCAACACTGTTGCGATTCAGGGGTTGCACTATTTAAATTAACAAAATAACGTCGACCTTGATCTTGCGATACTTTTAAATCTTCAGAAGGCAGACGACCGTCTTTTTCTTCTTGATTCAGTAGATTCACTAAATGACTTTCATCCAATGGCACTTTTATACAAAAAACAATAGTATGTGACGATCCTGTCACGCGTGGCTGATTAAAATCAGGAAAAGCAGGCAAAATCTTATTTTTTGCTGTGTCTGACTCAATCACATAAAAATGCCATGGTTGAGAATTTACCGATGATGGACTGTTTCTTAAAACAGTTAAAAGTTGCTCAATAATAGCTACAGGTATCTTTTTAGTAGGATCATAATGTTTAGTGGTATAACGTTTTTGCGAAATTTCGACGATATTCATATTTTTGACTCCACCTTATTGGTTAATGATGAACGATAACTTATTTTTAACTAAATTAATGATTTTCTATTCATTTTAGAATACTATTAATTACCACTTGAATAACAAATTCAACCGATCTTTACTTATCTCTATGCTCCTATATAAAAATGCGTATTATTACACTTCATTTTTTTATAAAAAAACAAATAATAATTATAATTTTCATTTATATCATAGAGTTATTTAACAACAAAACGACACCAATATCTTTACAATAAAAAAAATAGAGAATATTATCTAGCACAATTTTAAAGGCTTTACAGTTTATAGTGATATAAAAGTACCGTTACGGAAAATGTGATGTTTAAAAGTAAACATATATTAACAAAATTATGTGCAGCAGTCTTTTTTTCAAATATTTTTTATTGTTTTTCAGCCAATGCATTAAGTGCCACATCTGTTCAAGTCATAAATGGCACAGAACCTTATATTTCAATAGATAATAATCACACACCAGCAAACATAACTGATTTACTTTGGATTGCAGTAGAAAACGATCAAACTAATGGGACAGAAGAAGTTAACAATGAAAATTCAACTCAGATCGACACGCGAATAAAAAATCCTAATTTAACTTATTATATTCCTGATTTTGATTCATCCCCCGATAAATTAATTGTACTTCCTAAGTCTGTTGAAACTTTTGAAAATATAATAACTTTATTGACTGATTATAATGCAAAAGAAGTGGATATTTTTACTATTCTAAACGATCATCAATATGTTAAAGATGACGATGGTGATAATGGATTTAATGCTAGTGGAACCATGTCTCTCACTATAAAAGATAACAACAATAATACTATTGAGCCAAGCGAAAAATTAAATAACTGTATTGGTTACTACGCGGTAACATTAGCCACAACAGAATCACAGCTTTCAACCACATTTGGGGTACCTAATATTAGGACTTATCCAAGTGTAAATAAAACCTATTATGTCACATCTTCCTCCAAGGATGTGCCTACGATTTGCTGGCTACAACCATCTTTAGAAAAAGGTAATCCACCAGAATTTGCTTATACAAAAGAAGAATATGAAGCGAATTATATTCAGAATACTTGGGAACAAGATATGCCTTGGTGGGATGCCAATAAAGGTTTTTTGCCTCGAGGTTCGTCTGAAGAAAGTTATAATAAGTTTCCTACAACTGCTGCCAATAAATTATATTTTAATGTCGTACTTGCCGGTGCAAACTGGAGTCAAATTTCTTATACTAAAAACCCAACAACATCGCCCATTAGTTTAAAGCTTAGTGGAAAAGATAACGTGCTTCGAGTTGAGTTTACAGGACCCAATTTTTCAGAAAAATTAAAAAATAATATTTCAGCTGCAAATAATACAGTATTTTCTTTAACTGTCGGCAATAAAACTATTTATAGTTTTACTATCACTCAATGGTACCTGATTTCTGAAAATGTAGTTTTTAAAGATCAAAAATCTGCCAAACATTATTGTAGTTGTCAAAACCCAAGAGTCGCGCTGACTTATAGGCGATCATTAACTAATGCAAAAAGTTGGGATTATTTTTTTGGAGAAAATGAAAGAAATAATTACAAACGCACGGTTGGAACGCTTTTATCTGAATGGGGGAATACGGTAAATGAGGTTTATCCAAGCGATTCAACACTTTCAAATGCGCTATCTAATTACGCTTGGACAGATGAACAAGACTACGATATGGGTATAGCTGAGCCGCTAAAATCTAAATTACGAAATTTTAATCCTTTTGATGAAGATAATGGTGATGATGATGAACAAGGCACCTTATATCCCCCACCAATACCTGATGATGGTGACGATGAACTATTTCCAGAAAACGAATGTGATCAAGACCCCATAGATTGGTCTTTCGAAGGAACAAAATTCTATGGTGTTGATTTAACCAACGGAAGTATTGCTTCATTCGATAAAGATACTCAAGGCTTAAAAGCTATCTGCTTTATCGATTAACTGAATTTTGCTAATTAAAATCATAATATTTAATGACCTTTTAAGATTAGATATTGACATTAACTATGTTCTTTGATAAAAATATTGGCATTATTTTGACCAATATAAATTTAGAGATTCGTTTTAATGATTAGAACAACTACTCTCCTCACTAGCTTACTCCTCGCATTATTTTGCGCGGATTTCTTGTGTGTTGAGTAATGAGATAATTTATTAAACAACTCGACAAATTAACAAGAACCCGCGCTAAAGTGCGGGTTTTTTGTTTTCATAACTTGAAATACCGTAATAGCGCTAAAATATAGATAAGGAATAAACAATGAGCGATCAAGTCATTATTTTTGATACCACACTACGTGATGGCGAACAAGCTTTACAAGCAAGTTTAAGTGTCAAAGAAAAACTACAAATAGCGCTAGCTTTAGAAAGAATGCGGGTGGATGTGATGGAAGTTGGTTTTCCTATCTCATCCCCTGGTGATTTTGAATCAGTACAAACGATTGCTAAAACAATTAAAGATAGTCGTGTATGTGCATTATCTCGCTGTATAGATAAAGATATTGATGTTGCAGCAGAAGCGTTAAAAGTTGCCGATCAATTTCGTATTCATACTTTTATGGCAACTTCAACCTTACACGTGCAAGACAAATTAAAAATGACATTTGAAGATGTCGTTGAAAGGGCTGTGCACTGTATTAAACGTGCACGTAATTATACTAATGATGTGGAGTTTTCTTGTGAAGATGCAGGCCGTACCCCAATTGATAACTTATGTCGGATTGTTGAAGCAGCAATTCAAGCAGGGGCAACAACGATCAATATTCCAGATACTGTCGGTTATACTGTCCCTTATCAATTTGGTGGCATTATTCGTACCTTATTTGAACGTGTCCCGAACATTGATAAAGCGATTATCTCTGTTCATTGTCATGATGACTTGGGCATGTCGGTGGCTAACTCGATTAGCGCGATTCAGGAAGGTGCTAGGCAGATTGAAGGCGCGATGAATGGTTTGGGTGAACGCGCAGGTAATACAGCTTTAGAAGAAGTCATTATGGCAATTAAAGTTCGTCAAAATATTCTAAACGTTCACACCAATATTAATCATCAAGAAATCTATCGTACCAGCCAAATCGTCAGTCAAATTACTAATACACCAATACCGGCCAATAAAGCGGTTATTGGTAGTAATGCTTTTGCCCACTCCTCCGGCATTCACCAAGACGGTGTGCTTAAAAATCGTGAAACCTACGAAATCATGACACCGGAATCTATTGGTTTAAATCAAATCCAATTAAATTTAACTTCACGCTCGGGTAGAGCTGCGGTAAAACACCGACTTGAAGAGTTAGGTTATCATGATAACGATTATAATTTAGACCAAGTATACGAAGCATTTTTAGAGCTTGCAGATAAAAAAGGACAAGTGTTTGATTATGATTTAGAAGCCTTAATTTTTATCAATCAATTAAAAGATGAACAAGAACATTATGTGTTGGACTATTTTAATGTTCAATCAGGCTCTACTGTTGTTTCAACTGCATCAGTAAGTTTAATTATTGGCGATCAAAAATTTTCAGATGCAGCAACGGGTAATGGTCCAGTTGATGCAGTTTATCAAGCAATAAATCGTATTACTGGCGAGCCAATTACGATAGTTAAATACCAATTAGCGTCAAAAGGGCAAGGTGAAAATGCTTTAGGGCAAGTTGATATCGTTGCCGATTATAAAGGTCGCAAATTCCATGGTGTGGGATTAGCAACAGATATTGTCCACTCCTCTGCATTAGCGTTAATTAATGTATTAAATAATGTTTATCGGGCAAATCAAGTTGCACAACAAAAACAAAAATTGCATCATGATTAACATATTAAATTATGTTGTTTTATAAATACTAAATATACCAATTAAATTGTTAAGGAATAAAAATGTCACAAAATTATCATATTGCAGTGTTACCTGGTGACGGTATTGGCCCTGAAGTAATGAAGCAAGCTTATAAAGTACTCGACGTTATTCGCCAAAAATATAATCTTTCAATAACTACCAGTGAGTATGATGTTGGTGGCGCCGCTATTGATATCCATGGCTGCCCATTACCAAAAGAGACGCTTGAAGGTTGTGAAAAAGCTGATGCGATTTTGTTTGGTTCAGTTGGTGGTCCAAAATGGACAAACTTACCCCCTGATCAACAACCAGAACGCGGCGCATTATTACCATTACGAAAGCATTTTAAATTATTTGCTAACATGCGCCCTGCTAGTTTGTATCAAGGTTTAGAAGAATTATGTCCTTTACGGGAAGATATTGCAAAACGTGGTTTTGATATTTTATGTATGCGTGAACTAACTGGTGGTATCTATTTTGGTTTACCTAAAGGTCGTGAAGGTTCGGGTCCTCAAGAGCGCGCCTTTGATACAGAAGTTTATCACCGTTTTGAAATTGAACGTATAGCTAAAATGGCATTTGAAGCTGCCAAAATTCGTCGTAAAAAAGTCACTTCTGTTGATAAAGCTAATGTACTACAAACATCAATTTTATGGCGTGAAGTTGTAAACGAAGTCGCTAAACAATATCCAGATGTCACACTTGAACATATGTATATCGATAATGCAACCATGCAACTTGTTAAAGATCCTTCACAATTTGATGTCATTTTATGTTCAAATTTGTTTGGTGATATATTGTCTGACGAATGTGCAATGATTACCGGTTCAATGGGGATGCTACCATCAGCAAGCCTTAACGAGCAGGGTTTTGGATTATATGAGCCTGCTGGTGGGAGTGCACCGGATATTGCCGGTAAAAATATCGCAAATCCAGCTGCACAAATTTTATCGTTAGCACTACTCGTGCGTTATAGTTTAAAACGTGATGATATTGCCAAAGCTATTGAAAATGCGGTTAATAAAGCTTTAGAACAAGGAACCCGTACTATCGATCTTGCTCGTGGTGGTAGTTATGTTTCAACCGATGAAATGGGTGATACCATTTGTCGTTTAATTTAATTTTTAGACTAAGGGTTAAGCAATCATATTAACCCTTTTAAAGAATATTAAAGGAATATAAGCAATGTCTACAAAACCCAAAACATTGTATCAAAAATTATATGATGCACATGTTGTTTACGAAGCACAAAATGAAACCCCTATTTTGTATATCGATCGCCATTTAGTTCATGAAGTTACCTCACCCCAAGCCTTTGATGGTTTACGTGCGATGAACCGAAAAGTGCGCCAGCCACACAAAACATTTGCAACTATGGATCACAATACTTCAACCAAAAGTAATGATTTAAGTGCGTGTAGTGAAATGGCTCGCATCCAATTAACAGAATTAGCAAAAAATGCTCAAGAGTTTGGCATTTCGTTATATGGTTTACAAAGTCCGTTACGTGGGATTGTCCATGTTGTCGGGCCTGAGCAAGGGATGACTTTACCAGGAATGACCATTGTATGCGGTGACTCCCATACAGCTACCCATGGCGCATTTGGAGCGCTGGCTTTTGGTATTGGAACATCAGAAGTTGAACATGTATTAGCGACCCAAACCCTAAAACAAGGTCGAGCGAAAACCATGAAAATTGAAGTCAAAGGTCAGGTTGCCGACGGCATTACCGCTAAAGATATTATTTTAGCGATTATTGGTAAAACGACCAGTGCTGGTGGTACAGGACACGTGGTTGAGTTTTGTGGTGAGGCGATTAAATCCTTATCAATGGAAGGCCGGATGACATTATGTAATATGGCTATTGAAATGGGTGCTAAAGCAGGATTGGTCGCACCTGATGATGTCACTTTTGAATACTTAAAAGGTCGCCAATTTTCACCTAAAGGAGAAGATTTTGACAAAGCCGTGGCTTACTGGAAAACCTTGAAAACCGATGAAGGAGCGCATTTTGACCGTGTAGTCACCCTTGAAGCAAAAGATATTGCACCACAAGTCACATGGGGAACAAATCCAGGGCAAGTAACCGCTATTGATAAGCAAGTACCCAATCCACACGATTTTTCCGATCCGATCGAAAAACAGTCTGCTGAACGTGCATTAGCCTATATGGGATTAACTGCTGGAACTAAGATGTCTGATATTAAGATCAATAAAGTATTTATCGGATCTTGTACGAATTCACGCATTGAAGATTTACGCGCTGCGGCTGCTATTGCTAAAGGACGAAAGGTGGCACAAGGTGTACAAGCCTTAGTCGTGCCTGGTTCTGGACCAGTCAAAGAACAAGCAGAAGCTGAAGGATTAGATAAGATTTTTATCGATGCGGGATTTGAATGGCGCTTACCGGGTTGTTCAATGTGCTTAGCGATGAATGATGACAAATTAGCACCAGGCGATCGCTGCGCGTCAACCAGTAACCGTAATTTTGAAGGGCGTCAAGGTCGTGATGCTAGAACCCATTTAGTGAGTCCTGCAATGGCGGCGGCGGCTGCCATTACTGGTCATTTTACAGATATTCGTAAACCATTTTAAGGAGACTTGTCATGGCAAAATTTACAAAACATACAGGTCTAGTTGTGCCATTAGATGCAGCTAACGTAGATACGGATGCTATCATTCCTAAACAATTTTTACAAAAAGTCACGCGTACCGGTTTTGGTAAACATGCTTTTCATGAGTGGCGATTTTTGGATGATGCAGGTCAAAAACCTAATCCCGATTTTGTACTGAACAAACCGCGTTATAAAGGGGCAAGTATTTTATTAGCGCGCGAGAACTTTGGGTGTGGTTCATCACGAGAACATGCACCATGGGCACTTGCGGATTATGGTTTTAAAACTATTATTGGTTCAAGTTTTGCTGATATTTTTTACAATAATTCGTTTAATAATCAGTTATTGTTAGTGAACTTATCGGAAGAAGACGTTGACGAACTATTTAAAATAGTTGAAGCCAATGAAGGAATTGAATTTACAATTGATCTTGAGAATGAAGTTGTTATCGCTGGAAATAAGCAATATTCGTTTAAAATCGATGCATTCAAACGCCACTGTTTATTAAATGGTTTAGATAACATTGGCTTAACCCTGCAACATGAAGATGCTATTAGTGCATTTGAACATAACATACCGTCATTTTTAGCATAATTTTAACTTTGGGCACAAAAGTGCCCAATACCGAGATTCCCTATGGCAACACATCACGATAACGTAAAACAGCAATTTGGTGAGCAAGCAAATGCTTATCTAACAAGTAAGGTACATGCTCAAGGTCCTGATCTTGAATATTTGGATAAGTTTCTTATCCCCTATTCTGATGCCCAGTTACTCGATATGGGATGTGGAGCCGGTCATGTCAGTTTCATTGCAGCAAAATATGTTAAACAGGTTACGGCATACGATCTATCTGATGAGATGTTATCGGTGGTTGCTTTAACTGCGCAAAGCCGTGGTTTTAGCAACATTTCAGTCAAACAAGGTTATGCTGAGTATCCACCCTTTGCCGATAACCAATTCGATATTGTGGTAAGTCGTTATTCCGCACATCACTGGCATGATGTCGGTAAAAGTCTACGAGAGTTACACCGCATCATCAAACCTAACGGAAAATTAATCATAATGGATGTTGTGTCACCTGGCCACCCTGTTTTAGATATTTGGCTACAAACTATTGAAGCTATGCGTGATACTTCTCATGTTCGTGATTATACTCCAGGTGAGTGGTTAACATTCTTAACCGAAGCAGGTTTTAGCATAGATAATATAAAACGCCATCGCTTAACCTTGTCCTTTGACACATGGGTTAAACGCATGCGAACACCTGAACGCTTAATTGATGCAATAAGGCTGTATCAAGAAACTGCAGCCAACGACACAAAGACCTATTTTGAACTTCAAACAGATGGATCTTTTACGACAGATATGATGATTATCGAAACAACAAAATTAATTTAGTATTAATTGTTGATAGTAACCAAACAATTTTATCCTTAAAGTTGTTTTCTTTGATTTGATGAAGGTATTGATAAAGCTTCACGGTATTTTGCCACAGTTCGACGAGCAATAATAATTCCTTGTTCTTCAAGAATTGACACTAACTTGCTATCACTCAGTGGCTTTTTACTATCTTCGCCTGAAATATACTTTTTAATTAATGCTCGAATGGCGGTAGAGGATGCTTCACCCCCAGAATCGGTATTTACATGGCTAGAAAAAAAGAATTTTAACTCAAATATGCCACTTGGACATTGTAAATATTTTTGGGTCGTTACGCGGGATATGGTTGATTCATGCATATCAATTGCCGCCGCTACATCCGATAGAATCATGGGTTTCATATACTCTGCGCCATGCTCAAAAAACTGCTGTTGATGTTCAACGATAAATTGGCTTACTTTAAGTAAAGTTTCATTGCGATTTTCAACACTTCTGATAAACCAATTGGCATCTTGTAGATGTGATTTTATGTATTGGCTATCACTTTCACTGGCTAACTTTTCCATCGCCGCATACTGCTGGTTAATACGCAGAGCCGGTACTGTATCAGTATTCAAATCAACTATCCATTTGCCATTTACTTTTTTGACTAGCACATCTGGGATAATATAATCTGGAGGGGTCGTGTTGACAGCATCACCTGGATAAGGATGTAAATGCTGAATAAAATTAATCGCTTCTTTTAATTGTTCATCACTGGCATTTAATACTTTTTTTAAAGTTCTGTAATCATGAGTTGCCAATAAATCAAGATAATTATCAATAATTTGTTTAACTAATGAAGGAACTGTTACATGTTGAGTTTGAATTGATAAACACTCTTGTAACGATCTCGCACCAACGCCTATTGGATCAAAATGCCAGATTCGCTTTAAAACCGTTTCAACTTCAGTCAATTCAATTTCACTATTACCCTGCTCTTCTAATATTTCATCTAACGAAACTGTTAAATAGCCGCTTTCATCAATCGCTTCAATGATCGATACCGCAATTGCACGATCAACATCGCTAAAAGGCGTTAATTCAAGCTGCCATTTCAAATAATCATGTAATGTTTCATGCGTTTCACCTTGATAAATAGGCAATTCATCATTACGATAATCAGAATGCGTGCCCGATGGTGTACCTGCTGTGTAAATATCATCTAACGAAGCATCTAATGGTATATCTTCAGGGATCTCCTGACTATCTAACGCTTCTCGAGTATCGATATTTTCATCTAATGTATTTTGTGCAACGCTGATTTCATCATACTGATCAGCTACTTCTAACAATGGATTATTTTCAAGTGCAGTTTGAATTTCTTGTTGTAGTTCTAAAGTTGACAACTGTAAAAGTCGAATCGCCAATTGTAATTGTGGTGTCATCGATAGTTGTTGAGAAACTTTCAGTTGCAAACTTGGTTTAATCATAATCGGAATTCATTTCCTAAGTAGACTCGTTTAACATATTCGTTACTTAAGATACTATTTGGTGTTCCTTCAGCAATTAAATGACCTTTATTGACAATATAAGCACGCTCACATACATCAAGGGTTTCGCGCACATTGTGGTCGGTAATCAATACACCTAGCCCTCGATCGCGTAAATGCTTAATAATATTTTTAATATCAATAACAGAAATAGGGTCGACACCTGCAAACGGTTCATCAAGTAAAATAAATTTAGGATTGGCTGCCAGCGCCCTTGCAATTTCAACTCTACGCCTTTCACCACCCGATAAAGACTGACCGATACTATCGCGGATATGGGTGATATGAAACTCTTCAAGCAATTCTTCAGCCCGATTTAATTTTTCATTTTTATCGATATCTCGACGCGTCTCTAAAATCGCCATAATATTATCAATTACAGATAGTTTTCTAAAAATAGACGCCTCTTGAGGTAAATAGCCAATCCCTTTTTGCGCTCTTTCATGTAGAGGTAAAATACTGATATCATGATCATCAAGATAAATTTTACCTGCATTCAATGTGACTATTCCTACCACCATATAAAACGTTGTTGTTTTACCTGCGCCATTTGGCCCTAGTAATCCAACAATCTCACCTGAGTTGACCGTCAAACTGACATCTTCAACAACCTTTCGTTTTTTATATATTTTGGCTAAATTAATCGCCTTTAAAATTGACATATTATTTTTTTATCTCTTTAATTTGACTTGGGATAATAGTACTTTTTACGCGACCATTTTTAGGCTGAGCCATAATTAGCTGTTTTTTAACATCATAGGTAATAACTTGGCTAACTATATGATTATCTTCTTGAAATAACTCTGCCTTTCCTTGTAAAACGACATTGCTTTGTTTCACATTGTAAATAATTTGATCCGAATGACCTGTAACAATTTTGTTATTCTCTGGCAATATTTGTTTAAACTTTACTGGATTACCATAAGCGGTAATTTTCTGTTTTGTCGAATCTTGCATATCAGTTATCACAACTTTATCTGCCCAAATAGTTAATCCCTCTTGAACAATTTGCACATGACCTATAAAAGTAATAATATTTTTATCAATATCAATTTGTTGGTTATCGGCATCAATAGTGATCGGTTTATTATCAACAAACATCTTTTGATCCGTTTTGGTTGGTGATGTTGGTTCGGCTGGTTCTTGTGCAAAACAAGCAAACGATGTTGATAGCATAAAAAATAATGGAAAAAGTAGCTGTTGTTGCAATTTCATGTTCTATTTTGCCTCGGTATTATAATATGTTTTAACATTCTCAAGTATGTTTGCAGTCTTTGCTTGCAAATCGCCAGCTAATCCTAGACCTGTTGAGTAAAAACCAACACCTTTGATAGTAACTGGATCTTTAGACGTTACAAGTTGTGTATTTAAATCAATGACAGCATTATCGGTATTAACACGCTGTAATTGAGCATTGGGGGTCAAATTATCCAATTGAACATCATTATAAAGATAAATGTGTTTATCATTAGTCAATGTCGCAGTTTTGGCTCGAATATGCCATGTGACAGTGTGGTCTTGATCATAAAGCGTTAAATTTGGAAGATCAAATTCCGTATTATTTGAATCATCAAAATGTCGTACTTTGCTAGATTCAATCTTGTATACAATTTCGCCTGATAAATCATACACATCTGTTGTCATGTCATCGCTCTGATAAATTGGCGTATCAGTTAAATTAACAGAGGATTGCGTGGTTGCGTCATTGTCTTTTTGATAATTATAATAGACGCCAACTACCACAATAATAAGCAAGATACAGATTATATTTTTTTTATTCATAACATACATTAATCACGCAAATAAGATTGATCAATAATAAGGAAAAATCATTATCTTGAAGTTTAATATTTTTTCCATTTTACTTTATTTTTTATTAAATTAATATCTGACATTGAAAGAAGTTAATCCATTTTCAGGTAATAATTCGCAACTTTTTATATTCGTAATATGAGCGGAAGCTGGTCCTCCCTGCTCAAGCCATTGTGTAAACTGAGTAAGTTGTAAATTATCGCCTTGTATGACAATTTCGACATTACCATTATCCAAATTTTTAACATATCCTAACAGACCAAGCTTTTGTGCTTGTTGATAAGTAAAAAACCGAAATCCTACACCCTGAACAAGGCCGCTAACACATATTTTAATTCGTTTTATCATATTAAAACCGAGTATTTTTATTTTAAAGTTGACAAAAATTAATCGCAAGGTAATGGCCATTAAAATAGGTAAACCATTATTTTATTCCTGATAATAAATCAACAATGATAAAATAGAAATCGGTAATTGATTAAATACATCATTATGTTCAAATCACCAATAAAATTAAATGATAAATTGATTCATTATTTAATCTAACTTTAAAAGTTTTGATAACAAAATGCATACCAATTTATCTATCAGTGATAGCCACATTCAGTGGCATTTAAAACAACTTTATCAGGGATAACTAAACCAGAATTTTTTGTTATCCATAATATTATCTAATCAGACAATAATCATGAGTCATTACGGTTAAGGAAAGGGTTAACACTTAACACACAATATTTGCCGTAAAACTGATAGGTTATGCATTAAGCTACTACTATTTATTGGTATAATTATCAAATGCTCTAAAATTTTTAAAAATTATATTAGACAAAATAAATTTGACTAATATAAGTTAATCAACAAACCAAATAGTATGTTGTTGTGATACAATTTTTATTGTTTTTAATATCGTTGCTAAATGCTCATGAAGCGCAAGTGTAGCCATTTCCGGATCATGCTTTTTTAATGCAATAACAATTTTTTCATGCTGTTTAACTAGGTCTTCTGGTGGGGATATATCTTCTAAAGTAAGGTATCTTACCCTGTCCATCATTGCTTTGATATTTTCGACGGTTTCCCATGCCATAGGACAATCAATAACATTCATTATAATCTGATGAAATTCATCATCTTTTTCAAGAAAATAACCAATATTTTTATGTTTGTTAGCATCAATTTGTTCTTTTAGATTTTTTTCGAGTAATAAAAGATCTGAATCACTAATTTCTTGTGCTGCACGTTTAATAATTGCACACTCAACAGCATCGCGAATAAATTGACCATCAATGACTTTTTTAACTGATATTTTCGTTACAAAAGTGCCACGTTGTGGAAGAATTTGGACCAATCCAGCTTCTGCTAGTTTAATAAAAGCTTCACGAACCGGTTGGCGTGAAACATTAAATTGACTTGAGATATCTTTTTCAGACAATAAAACACCCGGTAATACTTGGCAAGTGATGATTGCCTTTCTTAATTGACGATATATTTGTTGATTAACAGGTTCTGAGACAGTTAACACTTCAGATTTGAACATATATGTTTTTCAAATAACAAACTAGCATGAAAAGAATAGTAGGGGATTTTTGAATATAAGAAAAGTTTTTTATTTAATAATAAAAGTGCAATCATCTAATGATCATTGCACTTTGCTATTAATTATTGTTAGTGGAATTAAAAATTTTGAGTGATTTGTTTAACTGTTTGTTTTGCGCCTATATCGCGTAAAGAAAGATAAGCGTTAGTTATCTGCTCAATAAACAATGGATTTGTTGGTAGATCCTCTCCAAAAACATGTGTTAAAGATAACAACGCATTAACTCGTTCTTGATTATCAGAACTGTTTAAAACCAACGCTTTTAATTGTTCGACTGCTGGATCGCAAACGTCAATAACGTTACCATTATCATCCACGCCACTCACATAACGCATCCAAGCAGCAATACCCAAGGCTAAACAATCAAATGGAGTACCATTAGCCAAATGATAACGAACAGAATCAAGCATACGTTGTGGGAGTTTTAACGTTCCATCCATTGCAATTTGCCATGTACGATGTTTTAAACCGGTGTTGCGATAACGTTCAAGTAATGAATCAGCATAAGCTTTTAAATCAACACCTTTAACCCGTAATGTAGTTGCTTGTTCATTTAACATTAAATGTCTAGCTGCTTTTACATAATTAGGATCTTGCATGCACGCATCTATATGCAAATATCCAGCTAAATAACCTAAGTAAGCCAAAAAGGAATGACTACCATTTAACATACGTAATTTCATCTCTTCATAAGGCAATACATCATCCACTAATTCTGCCCCTGCTTTTTGCCACTCAGGACGACCAGACACGAAATTATCTTCAATCACCCATTGCCTAAATGGTTCACCAGCGATACCTGCCGAATCATCAATACCACCAAGTTGTTTTTTTATTTTAGCCATTGTTTCTGGCGTTGCCGCAGGTACAATTCGATCAACCATCGTTGATGGGAAAGCCACATTATCCGCAATCCATTGCGCTAAATTTTCATCTCGCTGCTTAGCCAAGGCTAACACAACATTACGAGTAACATGTCCATTTTCTGGCATATTGTCACAAGACATAACGGTGAAAGGTTTTAATCCTTGATCTTTACGTAAACGTAAAGCTTCTACAATAACACCAGGAAGCGATTTAGGTGTATGTGGATTAGCAATATCATGATTAATCAATGGATTATTGGTATCAATTGATGCTGTTGAGGGTAAATAGCAATAACCTTTTTCAGTTACTGTGATCGACACAATCGCAATTTCTGGACGAGTCATCACATCTAAGACTTTGTGTATTCCATCAATATCTGCATGTAATGCTTCTTTTGCAATACCTACAACACGAGTATTCCAGTTATCATAAGACATTTCACAAACACTAAATAAAAAGTCTTGCTGTTTTAAATCTTCAATCTGTTTTTCACCACCGATTAAATTAACTTCACAATAACCCCAATCGCTATTGTGTTCATTAGCTAAAATATCAGCAAATACTGCCTGATGAGCACGATGAAATGCCCCAAAACCAAGATGAACAATTTTGGTTTTAATTTTGCTTCTATCATAAGTTGGGACAACTACCTCTTTAGGTAGTTGTGATAAAGTTTTATTTGATAATTTCATTTTTTATTCCATCTAATTTTTACTATCTGCCGCATCGTGTAGGTCAGCTAAATCACGATCTTTTACCTCCGGCATAAGCATAGCCGAGATGAGACCAATACATGAGTACACAATAATCATAGCCACAATTGGCCACCAATCATTAACCATTTTACAGAAAATTCCAGCCAGAATTGGACCAAATCCAACAGCAACTAAACCGCCTGCTTCTTTAGATATTGCCATTTGAGTGAATCGATTGCGAGCACCGAACATTTCGGCCATAGTGATGTTTTCCAGGGCAAATAAACCTAAAACTGCAATATTATGAATAAGAATCAAACATAATGTAATCGTATTTACTGAATGATTTTTATCAACAATAATCGATAACATTGGGTAAGCAAGTATAATTGCAGACAATGTTAGTACAATATAAGGAATTTTCCGACCTATCCTATCTGATAACCAACCTAAGAAAGGAATTGTCAAGAAACCAACAATTGAACTAAACATGATTGCATCAGTTGGAATACTTTTATTAAATAACAACGCTTGCACTAAATATCCTGCTAAAAAAGTTTGGATTAGACCAGAATTTCCTGCTTGACCAAAACGTAATCCTGTAGCTAACCAAAATGATTTACTTTTAAACATTGCAAGTAATGAGATATGTTTTGTTACATCACTATCATTTTTTAGTGCAGTAGTATCATTAACCTCATCAAATACAGGGCTTTCTTTTAAATTCATTCTTAGCCAAATTGCAAAAATCATAACAACAACGCTTGCAATAAATGGAATACGCCATCCCCATGCAACTAATTGATCTTTGTCTAATAAAAAGAACATAAATGCCCATATTGCTGTTGCACTTAATGTCCCGCAGTTAGTCCCCATTGCAACTAATGAAGAAATTATCCCTCTTTTCCCTTTTGGTGCATATTCAGCGAGCATTGTACCTGCACCAGAAATTTCAGCACCTGCACCCAATCCTTGAATAATACGCAAAACAACCAACATCAACGGCGCTAAAATACCTACTTGAGCATAAGTTGGCAGTACACCAATGAGTGTGGTACATACCCCCATCATGGTAATAGTAATGAATAGAACTTTTTTACGGCCGATTGCATCCCCCATGCGACCAAAAATAAAGGCACCAATGATTCGTGCAACATAACCCGCACCATAAGTTCCCATCGCTAAAATCAACGCCATAATAGCTGATTGTTCTGGAAAGAAAATTTCATGAAAAACTAAAGCAGCACCTAAAGAATACAATTGAAAATCCATAAATTCTAACGCTGTTCCTAACCAGCCTGATACTGCAGCTTTGACTAAATCCGAAGTATCCCTCTCACTCTTATTTCCCATATTATTCATACTGTTCTCTCTTATAATATTTTCTTTAAAAAGGTTATTCACAAGGCTTTTTTGAGTGCTAATTAAAGGTCAATAAAACTTTGCAGCAATGTTTTTGATCTTTTTCAAACGTTTCAATCGCTTGAATTACTTGCGTATAATCAAATTGATGCGTGATTAACTTTTGCGGGTCGATTAATTTTTTCTTTAACCAATCAATAACAACTGGGAACTTATTGGCATTTAATCGGGATGAAAAAATAGATAACTCTTTACTGGTTATGCCTTGTTGTGTAATTTGACAAGGATCACTTGAAAAGCCCATGATGAGGATCCTTGCAGCAGGAGAGGCAATAGTAATTGCTTCTTGCAGGATCGAAGGATGACAGGCAGCATCAATTATAATCGTCGGTTTAATATCAAGTTTTTCTAGTTCATTCTTTAGTAATATATTTGTATTGTTTATTACTATATCTGCACCACTTGTTTGTGCCATAGCCAAACGTTCATCAATTCGATCGACAACAATAACTTGTTTAACTTTATAAACACCTTTTAGCGCTTGTACTGATGTTAGCCCCATTGGACCCGCACCATAAATTAAGGCAACATCGTTTTCAGTTGGTTTTAAATGACCTGTAGCATTCGCTGCAATAGTGAATGGTTCAATCATCACAGCAAATTCATTACTAATGTCATCAGGAATTCGGTAGGCATTTTTACTTGGCACTGTTGTATATTGACTAAATCCACCATCACGATGAACACCCAAAACAGTTAAAGATGAACAAACATTCGGACGACCAACAGAACAAGGATAACAACAGCCACAACTAATGACAGGATCAACAGAAACTCGTTCACCAATTCTTGATCGATCCACGCCTTCACCCACTTCATCAATGACACCAAAAAATTCATGCCCAATAACTCTAGGATATTTCGCAAATGGGTTATGTCCTCGGTAAATATGACTATCTGAACCACATATCCCAGCTAGTTTTACTTTAACTCTTACCTCACCTTTGGCTGGTTGAGGAACTTCTCGTTCCTCAATAACGAGTTCATTAGGCTGTTTTATTACAATACTTTTCATATAAACTCCTTAACTTACCAATTCCACAATGTGCCATCTTCTAAACGAGCAATTGGCAAATAGGCTGGGTTGTATGGATATTTTTGCGCTAGTTTTTCATCAAAATCGATACCTAAACCTGGTTTGTTACTTGGGTGCATATAACCATCAGTAAAGGTCCAGTTTGGCGAGAAGACTTCTAACATCTGCTCTGAGTAACCCATAAATTCTTGAACACCAAAGTTAGGTACCCACATATCAAAATGAAGTGCCGCGGCATGACAGATTGGTGATAAATCTGATGGACCATGTGAGCCAGTTCTAACTTGATAAAGCGACGCAAAATCAGCTATTCGACGCATATGAGTTATGCCGCCTGCATGGGTTATTGTGGTTCGGATGTAATCAATAAGCTGTTCTTCAATTAACTGTTTACAGTCCCAAATACTGTTAAATACTTCACCGACAGCAATGGGGGTTACAGTGTGTTGACGAATTAAACGGAAACATTCTTGATTTTCGGCTGGTGTTGGGTCTTCCATCCAAAATAGGCGATAATCTTCAACACTTTTACCAAATCGAGCCGCTTCAATTGGTGTTAGACGATGGTGCATGTCATGCAATAAATGTTCGTTAAAACCAAATTTATTCCTCACTGCCTCGAATAATTTTGGTGTGAAATCAAGATATTTGTCGGTTGCCCAAAACTGTTCTTCTGGATAGTTACCTCGTGTTGCCGGTTCATAAGCTAAGTTTTTACCTTTACTTTGACCGTAGGTGGTTTTCATTCCCGGTATGCCACACTGCACTCGAATGGCCTTAAAGCCCATTTCTTTATGTTTAGCATAATCATCTAATGCTTCTTCAATATCTTTACCTGTAGTATGGCAATACACCATTACACCGGTGCGAGAAGCGCCACCTAATAATTGATAAAGGGGCATATTGGCAACTTTACCTTTGATATCCCATAATGCCATATCAATTGCTGATATCGCTGACATCGTCACAGGGCCTCGACGCCAATAGGCACCTTTATAAAAATATTGAAAGATATCTTCTATTTGACTGGCATCTCGTCCAATTAATTGTGGGCAAAGATGATCTTTAAGATATGATGCGACGGAAAGCTCACGTCCATTGAGCGTCGCATCACCTACTCCATATACACCCTCATCTGTTGTAATTTTTAATGTGACAAAGTTTCTGCCAGGACTACAAACAAAAACGTCTGCTTTTACGATTTTCATTGAATACCTCATAATTAATTTGTGTAGCAACAAATTAATCGATTAAATACTACCATACAAGTAGAGTTGTATGTATTTGTGATTACTGTCACAAAAAGAGACTCAATTTAGTAAAAATTCAAGAAAAGCTAACTGGTTGATATCAAAAAATAAGAGTGAAAATAAAACATCAATTGAAAAGAACATCTCTTTTTTTAAAAGTTGTTTGTATAATGAAGGCACCCATGTGATTTTTGATTAACGCAAATTTGTAATAACGTTAATGACTGATAAAAAGTGGATACTATTTTGATTTTACTCATTGATAACTATGATTCTTTCACTTTTAATATTTACGACTACTTGTGCCGAGTGGGTGCTAATGTAAAAGTAATTAAAAACGATGAAATGTCGATTACTGAATTAAAACAACTCGATTTTACTAAAATCGTTATTTCACCAGGACCCGGAACGCCGAATCAGGCAGGCATATCACTTGAGGTTATTGCCGAATTTTCTAATACCTGTCCAATACTTGGAATTTGTCTTGGTCACCAAGCTATTGCCCAATACTATGGGTATCAAATTGGAAAAGCGCCACAACCAATGCATGGCAAAATTGATAAAATAGTTCATGATGGTCAAGGGTTATTTAAAGACATTAAAAACCCCTTATCAGTTGTTCGTTACCACTCCTTAATTGCCTATGATAATTTACCTTTAGATAAATCCCCTCTTATGATTACTGCGCGCAATAAACAAGGAATAATTATGGGATTACGTCATAAAATATTACCTATCGAATCCGTGCAATTCCATCCTGAAGCAATTAAAACTGAGTTTGGTTTACAAATCATTTATAATTTTGTACATAGGTAAATAATAACATGAGAATATATATCGACTTCGAAGGTCAGCATAAGTATTTTTGCAACCCAATCTCGATAATAAAGACTAATGATACCTCATTAGTCAATCAACATTTACAGGAGATCGAAGGATTTATCCAACAAGGCTATTATGCTGTTGGTTATTTAGCTTATGAAGCAGCAATGGGATTAAATCAATCAAATCAAACCAAAATTAATCGCCATAATAACCAAGATTTACCTTTACTGTTATTTGGTATTTTTGATCAGTATTCCATTGTTGAGTCTTTACCATGTCAAGATTACACCCCACAATCACTTGAATTGATGAGTGACACTACAATTAATGAATATCAACAAAAGATCAATTATATCCGTGAACAAATTGAATTGGGCAATACCTATCAAACTAACTATACGATCGCATTTAAAGCACCTTTTACACAATCGCCCCTTGATTACTATCATTTTTTACAAAAAAATAATTTTGCCAATTATTGTGCATATTTAGAATTTGATGATTATCACATTTTATCGATATCACCCGAGCTATTTTTTAAAATAGAAAACAGATTAATAACCACAAAACCGATGAAAGGGACAACGAAACGAGGGATAAATCAGCAACAAGATGCCCAACAATTATCGCAATTAATGTCAGAAAAAAATCTCGCTGAAAATATGATGATAGTCGATCTGCTGCGCAATGATTTAAGTCAAATATCAGAGCCAGGATCTGTCACTGTTCCTCAATTATTTACTGCAGAAAAATATCCAACTGTTTGGCAATTAACTTCAACAATTCAGGGAAGATTAAAAGAAAATATTCGGTTATATCAGATTTTTCAAGCTATCTTTCCTTGTGGTTCAATCACTGGTGCACCAAAAACAAGTACTATGCAAATTATTGCCAATATTGAAAATTCACCACGTGGGGTTTACTGTGGCACAATCGGCTATATTAATCCATATATGCAGCAAGCAACATTTAATATACCAATACGAACATTAACTATTCATAATCAACAAATGAGTTATGGCGTTGGAGGGGGAATTACATGGGATTCAACCGCAGAAGATGAGTACGACGAAATCCTCGCTAAAACAGCTATATTAACCCGTAAATCATCAATTCCTAATGCGATTATTGAATCTTTGTTACTTGAAGAAGGCCAATTTTTTTTATTAGAAGAGCATTTAGCTAGACTTGCTGATTCTGCTAATTATTTTGATGTTCAATGTGATACAAAATCAATAGAATTTCAGCTCATTGAGTTAGCAAATCGGTATCGCAAAGGTAACTATAAAGTCAGGTTGTTACTGAAAATTGAGGACGGTAGTTATCATTTAGATATTGATAAAATTGATTATGGTATGCCGTTAAATAAAATAACGTTGGCGCCAAAGTGTGTCAATAGCAATAATGTTTACCTGTACCACAAAACAACGAACAGGCAACATTTTGTGCATATTACTAAAGGACATGAGTATATTAATTTTAATGAAAAAGACGAAATTACCGAATTCGTTAATGGCAATATTGCCTTATTTATCAATCAACAGTGGGTCACCCCTGTTTTCAGTTCGGGGTTATTGCCCGGAACGATGCGACAATATTATATAAACAATCACCATTTGGTAGAACAAGTCATCACTAAAGCCGACCTATTAAAAGCACAAAAAATTGCTTTTATAAATAGTGTGCGTAAATGGGTGGAAATAGATAATGAAGTATTTAATCAATTCAAACACAATTTAACTTAAATAACGATTCATATTCCGTCA
Organism: Gilliamella sp. B2838; assembly: GCF_026536185.1. Taxonomy (NCBI): domain Bacteria; kingdom Pseudomonadati; phylum Pseudomonadota; class Gammaproteobacteria; order Orbales; family Orbaceae; genus Gilliamella; species Gilliamella sp. B2838. The sequence goes on along the minus strand of NZ_JAFNOO010000006.1, from coordinate 97,918 downwards.
TATTACTGACGGAATATGAATTTTTAAATTAACGCATGATTGAATTAGCAAAATCTTGTTCTTCTTCTTGCCAACCTTTAGATAACGCTTTAACCAATGCATCATAACCATTGGTCATAAGAGCAACATGGCGTTCAAAGGGTTTTGTCTCAATGTTATTATGACTATCTGTTATAACCCATCTTCCTTTGATAAGGGCATCGCCTGAATAACTACCATGAAAACCGTCAATAAAGAGTTTTACCGTTAAAGTTGGTGTTGACAGTGATTTACTGGAAACTAAATAATTAGGAAGAAAAACACTTAAGTCTTGAACGACGCGATCTTGAAGTTGTTGCGATAACGTTGATGCCCAAAGATGGTTTGATGCAGTTACATATTTAATATCGTCTGTTTGCAAAACAATTCCAGGCTTATTTAAAAAATTTGCCACATCTACCGTTTCAATCCAAATAAAATGCTGAGTTTTTTTCATTGTGTGTGACGTTTGCTCAGGTAAATCACTCGCTAATTGAAAATAGCTTTTGCTTGGCGCATCAGAAGAACATCCCACTAATAAACTCAGTGATATTGCAACAACAATTGAGATTAGGTATCGTATTATTTTAACCATCATTTTTTACCTTTAGCTTTAGGTTCTTGATCTTTCTTATTCGGTGCAGAAAAAATCAATGCATTACTTTTATCATTGAGGGTATTAAGTAATGGCGTTAATTCATCCATCATTTGTTGCACTTTTTGTAGACTTTCTTTCATTTGATTATTTAAATCAGAACCTGGTTGTAATCCTTTCATGGTCTCATTTAATGAACGCATTGCCTTTTGAAGATCTTTTGGCATATTTTGCATTTCTTTGCTTGCCATAATTTGATTTATCGAGTTCATTAACCGCTCGCTTGAAGCAAGTGATTTATTAAATTGAGACATCGTGTTATTAAGTGGTAAATTATTAAAATTATCAAGTAATTGTATAATTTTAGCTTGTATTTGAGCAATGCCTGTTGATGTGGTGTCAATCGTATCGTAACCAAATTGTTTTGACTTTTTAACATCATACTTATTTTTTAAATCGGAATAGAAATCCAGATCGATATAAAGTGCACCAGTAAACATATTTGATGTTTTCAAAGATGCCCTTAAGCCATTTTTTTGCTCATCCATAATAAGTGTAGCAATATCTATCTTCTGATCTACAAGTTCCGACAAGCGATCTGGTTCAATCCTTATCAGAACAGGAACTTTTTGATTAAGAATTGAAGATTGTTCTAACATTTCTGGGGTATAAAATGGAACCTTCGAAACTGTTCCTAATCGAATACCATGATATTCGACCGGTGCACCTTCAGAAAGCCCTGATATTGAATCAGAGAGCATAATAAGAAATTCTTTATATTCAGTATACTGTGAATCTTGAATGGATTTTTTATTTTCATATAACTTATATACAGAATATTGCTCAGCAGGTGCGCCTAATTTTGATCCATCCGGTAGATCAAAACTGATGCCGCCAGACAATAAAACATCCAATGAAGGCACATTTAAACTCGCACCCATTGATGATAACGTTAAATTAATACCACCTTCTTTCCAAAAACGTACGTTTTGGGTCACTAATGCATCATAAGGTTGAGTGATAAAAATTTGATATTTCATTTTTCGTGAATTAACATCAAACTGTGATGTTTCAACATTCCCAACACGATAACCATGAAACATAACCGAAGCACCACGAGGAACAACACCATTTTGATCACTTTCTAAATTCAACCGTATACCTTTGATACTAGGGTCAGATAACGGTGGTGTATCTGATAAAATAAAAGGATTATTTTTAAAGCTATGTGTATCATTACCTGATGCTAACTCAATATATACACCTGACAAGATAGTGTTCAAACCGGTAACACCATCTCGACCTATCTCGGGTTTCACAACCCAAAATATTGAATCATTTTTAAGTAATGGTTTCATATCGTTATAGATTCGACCTTTAACCACCACTTGGTTGTAATCATCCGATAGGGTTACTTCATCAACAATACCCACATCGACACTGCGATTTTTGATTACCGTTTTACCTGCAACAATACCACTTGCATCTTTAGCAAGTAAGGTAAATGGGGTGCCACGGTCAGCATAATGAGAATAAATAATCCAAAGCCCAACAACAGCAGTGACAATTGGTATTATCCATATTGCTGAAATAGCTCTGATTTTAATTATTTTTGCTAATTTACTTGTTGTTACCATATTGTTCCTATTATTCTATTTTTTTATTCGATGTACGATCCCAAATTAATCGAGGATCAAAATTTTGTGATGCAATCATGGTAATAATCACCACTGTTGCAAAAAATATTACGCCTATGTCGGGGTAAACACCCATCATTTGCTGATTTCTAACCAAAGAACAGACAACCGATACCACAAAAATATCAATCATTGACCATTTGCCAATAAATTCAACAACTGTATATAGTTTCTTCATTTTTAGACAATTATGTCTATGTTTTTTCTTGGCTGCTAAAGCAAAATAACAAAGCCAGCTAAGCGAAATAATTTTCAAAATCGGAATAACTACACTGGCGATAAAAATGACTAATGCAACCGGTATATCACCTGCTTGCCACATATAAATAACACCATCAAGAATGGTAGAACTTGATGGCGAACCAAAAACAACTGTTATCATAATTCCAAACAAATTAGCTGGAATATAGATAATTAACGATGTCACTAATAAAGCAATAGTCCATTGTATTTTATTTCTATTTCTTGTTTGGCTTTTTTGTTTACAACGAGGACATTTGACATAATGTTCAGGTAAAATCGCTTCACAATAATGACACAGTTTTAAATGCTGACAAATTCCTGTCTTACCTACTTTTAATTCATCACTCGCAAAATTATTGTTATGGATTTCGTTCCAAATCGTTTCTGGTGAAAAAATCACATCAGCTTTTATATAAAAAAAGACAAACAAACAAAAGGCCCAAAAAGTTTCAGTTACACCAATGCTACCGTAACTCATTAACTTAACAAAACTCACCAAAATACCGGTTAAAAATATTTCAGGCATACACCAATGTTGTAATTTTTCATAAGCAATTAATAGATCTCTTTTTCGATATTTTGACAATGGCAATTTAGAACAAAGGACAGTGATAATAGCAAGATTAAAAATAGGAAAAGCTAGAACAAATACAATAAATAACGCAGATAGATAACTGTACCTGTCAAAGAACATAATACTAGGAATATCTAAAATACTCACACCATTAAAATTGCCTACTAAGCGTATATCAATAAAAACAAATCTGCAAGCAATAACAATCATAATCAAAGAACAAACTGCATACATCGTTGCTCTAAATTTCATATTAATATTTTTTTTTATCAACGTTGTGTTGCAGCGAGGACATACGGCTTTGTGTCCTGATGTGACTGGTGAAAGTTCAGTGAGTAAATCACAATTTGAACATAATACGTAATGAGGTTGAGCGATGGTCATTATTTTCCTTAATTACAATAAATAATAGCCTTAATTGATAACGTTTTTTCTAGTTAACATTATATTTCATTAAAAAATTGATTCATTAATTCGAAAACAACTATTGGGAATAATTACTTCAACACACTACATATAATGGTTAAGATGTTTCGCTGCTAATCATAACAAATGGTTTTTTTTTATGAAAGTATTACCTAAGCAAATTGCTACAATTTGATGATAAAATTAAATCTATCCTAACAATAAAACTCTAGTTAACTGTATAAAATTTTAAAAGCCATATTTGATAAAAGTTGAGATACAAGCATCTTTAAACCCAAACTTTACTCTATTATTTCATTATCAATAAGTAAAATATTATCAACTAGTTGCTACTACTAATTAAATGCTTATTAAACATAAAAAAAACTTGATACTGTATAACAATACAGTATAATGTACATCAATATCCTTACTAATCGGAATTTTATAATATGAACGAAAACAAACAACGTGCACTTTCAGCAGCATTAAGTCAAATAGAAAAACAATTTGGTAAAGGTTCAATTATGCGTTTAGGGGATACCCAAACGTTAGATGTTGACGCGGTTTCAACTGGTTCATTAGGGCTTGATATCGCATTAGGAATTGGCGGGCTACCAATGGGTAGAATTGTCGAAATCTTTGGACCAGAATCATCAGGAAAAACTACATTAACTTTATCTGTTATTGCGCAAGCACAAAAAGAAGGGAAAACGTGTGCTTTCATCGATGCTGAGCATGCTTTAGATCCAATTTATGCAGCAAAATTAGGTGTGCAAGTTGATGATTTATTAGTTTCACAACCCGATACCGGCGAACAAGCGCTTGAAATTTGTGATGCATTAGTACGATCTGGTGCTGTAGATGTCATTATCGTCGACTCTGTTGCTGCTCTAACACCAAAAGCAGAGATCGAAGGTGAAATGGGCGACTCTCATATGGGATTACAAGCCCGCTTAATGTCACAAGCATTACGTAAATTAACTGCTAACATTAAAAATGCTAATTGCTTAGTCGTATTTATTAACCAAATTCGTATGAAAATTGGTGTTATGTTTGGTAATCCAGAAACAACAACCGGTGGTAATGCACTTAAATTTTATGCCTCTGTGCGTTTAGATATCCGTCGCACTGGTGCTGTTAAAGAAGGCGAAGATGTGATTGGTAGTGATACCCGTGTAAAAGTGGTCAAAAACAAAGTGGCGGCGCCATTTAGACAAGCTGAATTCCAAATTCTTTATGGATGTGGTATTTCTAAAGAAGGTGAATTAATTGATTTAGGTGTAAAACATAAGCTTGTTGATAAAGCTGGCGCATGGTACAGCTATAACGGTGAAAAAGTTGGTCAAGGAAAAGCTAACTCTATCAAGTTTTTACAAGAGCATCCCGAAATCGCCCAAGAACTTGAAACCAAATTACGAGATTTATTACTAAATAGCCCTGCTGTTTTCTCTGCTGATGAGGACGAAGTTTTATCAGAAGAAGATAACAACTTTTAGTTATGAATAAAAAAATCAATAAGTCAATTTTAAATAAAGCTGTGCAATTACTTGCACAGCGCGATCATTCATCTTATGAATTACACAACAAAATAGTGCAATTCTTTGCTAAAAAGATACAATGCTCAGAAGATGAATATCATGAACAGTTAAATCAATTAAAAATAGAAACCTCTGAGGTTATTCAATATTGTATCGATCACAATTGGATGAATGATAGACAATATATCGAAAAATATATTGCTATGCGTGCATGTAAAGGTTATGGTCAATATAAAATTGCATTAGAATTAAAACAGCGTGGCCTAGACGTCGATTTGAGCCGTGAACTATTACAAATAACAGATATTAATTGGAGTGAAATTGCTCATCAACAATTATTGAAAAAGTTTAAACACATTGATATTAAAGAAGATTATCGCCAAAAACAGAAAGTAATTCAATTTTTAACTGCTAGAGGCTATAGCCAAGATAATATTAAAACCGCATGTAATTTATTGACTTAAGTTTGTATAATACCTAGAATATAATACAGTTAAGTTAAACACAGCCCATTACAAAGAAAGCTCACTATATCATTTTTATTTTTCCTTATATTTACTTGTTATATTAGTTAGATTCACCGCAGTATAAAGAATATTTACTTTTCAACTTTAGTTGTAACGGGTATATTACTATGTTTAAAAATCTATCGTTTAATATGGAAGCCTAAATGAAAAGCACTGCAGAAATTCGTCAAAATTTTCTTGACTTTTTCCATAGCAAAGGACACGAAATTGTCGCAAGTAGTTCCCTTGTTCCACATAATGATCCAACTCTTTTGTTTACTAATGCAGGAATGAATCAATTTAAAGATGTATTTCTTGGAATAGATAAGCGTTCCTACACGCGAGCAACTACAGCACAGCGGTGTGTACGAGCTGGCGGAAAACATAATGACCTTGATAATGTAGGTTATACTGCACGACATCATACATTTTTCGAAATGTTAGGTAATTTTAGTTTTGGTGATTATTTCAAACATGATGCGATTCATTTTGCTTGGGAGTTATTAACCAGTAAAGAATGGTTTAATCTTCCTAAAGAAAAATTAACTGTCACTGTTTATGAAACTGATGATGAAGCCTACTCTATTTGGCAAAACGAAATTGGTATACCTAAAGAACGTATTATCCGCATAGGTGATAACAAGGGCGCACCTTATGCTTCAGATAATTTTTGGCAAATGGGTGATACAGGACCCTGTGGACCTTGTACCGAAATATTTTACGATCATGGCGATCATATTTGGGGAGGACCTCCAGGTAGTGCTGAAGAAGATGGTGACCGATTTATTGAAATCTGGAACATTGTATTTATGCAATTTAATCGCCATCCTGATGGGACTATGGAACCTTTACCTAAACCGTCTGTCGATACCGGTATGGGATTAGAACGAATTGCAGCAGTTTTGCAACATGTTAACTCTAACTATGAAATTGATTTGTTCAAAAAACTCATTAAAGATACGGCTCAAATCATTCAAACTAAAGACTTAGAAAGTAAATCACTACGTGTTATAGCGGACCATATCCGTTCTTGTGCTTTTCTAATTTCAGATGGCGTAATGCCTTCTAATGAAGGTCGAGGCTATGTATTGCGTCGTATTATTCGACGAGCAGTACGACATGGTCATATGCTTGGTGCAAAAGATATTTTCTTTTATAAACTAGTTAAACCATTAATTGAGGTGATGGGCAGCGCTGCAACAGAATTAGCGCATAACCAAAAAATGGTTGAAAATACCCTTAAAACCGAAGAAGAACAATTCCTAAAAACTCTTGAACGTGGATTATTTTTACTCGATCAAGAATTAGGTAAAATAACTGGTTCTGTGTTGCCGGGTGAGATTGCCTTTAAACTTTATGATACATATGGCTTTCCATTGGATTTAACAGCCGATGTATGTCGAGAAAAAAACATCACAATTGATGAAGATGGATTTAATAAATGTATGGAAGAGCAACGTAAGCGAGCTCGTGAATCTAGTGCATTTAGTGTCGATTACAGTAATGTTATTAAGCTTGATGATAAAACCGAATTTTTAGGTTATCAGGAAACTGAAGCTTCAGGTAAAGTGATTGCCATTTTCCAAGGTGGCCACAAAGTCGAAAGTATTAATGAAGGTGATGAAGCCATCATTGTTCTAGACAAAACACCTTTTTATGGCGAGTCAGGTGGACAAATTGGTGATAAAGGCGTGTTAACTGCTGCAAATGTTGAATTTAAAGTTATCGATTGCCAAAAATATGGTAAAAGTATTGGACATATAGGCAATATTACTAAAGGATCATTAAAAGTTGGTGATATAGTAACAGCAGCTATTGATGTTGAACTTAGGGAACGTATTCGTCGTAACCACTCAGCCACACATTTATTACAAGCGGCATTACAACAAATATTAGGTAAGCATGTTCATCAAAAAGGTTCCTTGGTTAATGATAGTTACTTACGTTTTGACTTTTCGCACAATCAAGCAATTACAACAGAGCAACTGATTGAAATCGAAAATCTGGTCAACCAACAGATACGTCGCAACTTACCTGTTGAGATAGAATTAATGCCAATTGATCAAGCAAAAAGCAAAGGTGCAATGGCATTATTTGGCGAAAAGTACGAAGAAATTGTACGCGTATTAACGATGGGTGATTTTTCAATCGAACTTTGTGGTGGTACTCACGTTAGTAGAACCGGTGATATAGGTTTATTTAAAATCACTTCTGAGTCGAGCATCGCTTCTGGTGTAAGAAGAATTGAGGCAACATCTGGGCAAAATGCGATGGAATACATCCATTATGAAGCTAATTTGTTAAATCAAATTGGATCACTGATAAAAAGTGACAAATCGACAATTTTAACACGAGTTGAACAATTAATTGATCAAACTAAAGTGTTAGAAAAAACTATTGAGCAATTGAAGGCTGAAAAAGCTAGCCAAGAAAGCCAACAATTGTTAAATCAATGTGAAAAAATCAATAATAAGAACTTACTAATTGCTAAACTTGATAACGTCGAAGCTAAGCTATTACGCACAATGATTGATGATCTTAAAAATCAATTAAAAACAGGTGTCATAGTTTTAGCTGCTGTCAATGATGGCAAAATCAATTTAGCAGCTGGTGTAACTAATGACTTATTAGGCATTGTTAAAGCTGGCGAATTAGTTTCTCAATTAGCATTAAAAGTAGGTGGTAAGGGCGGTGGGCGGCCTGATTTCGCTCAAGCAGGTGGAATGGATCTTTCGGCGTTACCAGAAGCTTTATCTTCTGTAAAAAAGGAAATCAGTAATAAATTACAAGCAAGTTAGCCAGATATACTCAAGTGAATATTAATTAAACATTAGAGTGTATTCTGTAAAATTCCGTCTTTCTGTCTCACCGATGGAAGGCTGACGAAGCTATATCTTAAAATTGTTTGGATATATACTTAACTGATATTAGGAGATCTAATGTTAATTTTAACTAGGAGAGTAGGTGAAACATTAATTATTGGTGACGATGTAGTCATTACTATTTTAGGCGTCAAAGGTAACCAAGTCAGAATTGGTATCAATGCCCCTAAAGAAGTTTCTATCCATAGAGAAGAAATATATAACAGAATCCATCATTCGCAAGACAAAATTGATGAGATATCTGAGCCCAAAGAGTAATATTGGGCAGGAAATAAACAACTAGTGCGCGCAAACGAAAAAATGTTTGACTTATTTTTTCTAGAACGTAATATGTGCGCCACACATTGTGATTTTGTTGTTGAAACCAAATCACAGTTGTTTTGGTGAGATGGCCGAGAGGCTGAAGGCGCTCCCCTGCTAAGGGAGTATGCGGTCAAAAGCTGCATCGAGGGTTCGAATCCCTCTCTCACCGCCATTTTTAAAAAATTTAAAATATGCATCCGTAGCTCAGCTGGATAGAGTACCCGGCTACGAACCGGGCGGTCAGGGGTTCGAATCCCTTCGGATGCACCATTTTAAAAAATTCTAAAACGCATCCGTAGCTCAGCTGGATAGAGTACCCGGCTACGAACCGGGCGGTCAGGGGTTCGAATCCCTTCGGATGCACCATTTTTTTACGAACTTACACGCATCCGTAGCTCAGCTGGATAGAGCACTCGGCTTCGAACCGAGCGGTCAGGGGTTCGAATCCCTTCGGGTGCGCCATTTCGGTTGAATCCCGGCATAATTCTAGTATACTAAGCTCACAAACTTTATATCTTTTATCAATCTACTTTTTTATTTATATATGTTGTTAGCTAGATTAAAATAACGGTTCAAGTAGATAGATAGCTTTAATAAATAATAATGGACTTTTTTTATGTTGGATCCAAACTTACTTCGAAATGAATTAGATCTTGTTGCCCAAAAATTATCTCGACGCGGATTTAAATTAGACGTTGAAACACTAAGTCAACTAGAAGAAAAACGAAAAGTTTTACAAGTTGAAACTGAAAATTTACAGGCTGAACGTAATGCCCGCTCTAAAGCTATTGGTGAAGCAAAAGCTCGAGGTGAAGATATCACGGCTGTACGTGAAGAAGTCAATAAACTTGGTGAAAAGCTCAATACCGCAAAAGCAGAGCTTGAAATCTTACTTAACCAAATCAAAGATATTGCATCAAATATTCCGAATATTCCTGATGATTCCGTTCCTGATGGCAAAGATGAGAATGACAATGTCGAAGTATCTCGTTTTGGTACACCAAGAACATTTGATTTTCCTGTGCTTGATCATGTTGCATTAGGTGAACGTTTTGGTGGGCTTGATTTTGCTGCTGGTGTAAAACTTACCGGTGCACGTTTTGTTGTTATGAAATCACAAATTGCACGTCTACATCGAGCAATAACGCAATTTATGCTAGATCTTCATACTGAGCAACATGGTTATGAAGAAATCTATGTGCCTTACCTCGTCAATAAAGCTACCCTATTTGGCACTGGGCAATTACCAAAATTTGCAGGTGACCTATTTCACACTAAACCACTTGATGAAGAGGCCGAAAGCAGTAATTATGCATTAATCCCGACAGCAGAAGTGCCCGTTACTAATTTAGTGCGAGATGAAATTCTAGATGAAAGTGTATTACCATTAAAAATGACGGCTCATACGCCTTGTTTCCGCTCTGAAGCGGGTTCTTATGGTAAAGATACCCGTGGCTTAATTCGAATGCATCAGTTTGATAAAGTGGAGCTTGTTCAGATTGTCAAACCTGAAGAGTCCATGAAAGCATTAGAAGAGCTAACTGGGCATGCGGAAAAGGTATTACAGCTACTTGAGCTGCCTTATCGAAAAATCGTATTATGTACCGGTGATATGGGCTTTGGCTCATGTAAAACCTACGATCTTGAAGTATGGGTGCCAGCTCAAAATACTTATCGCGAAATTTCGTCTTGTTCAAATATGTGGGATTTCCAAGCTCGTCGAATGCAAGCACGTTATCGCAATAAAGCAGATAATAAGACTTACCTAGTTCACACCTTAAATGGTTCTGGATTAGCGGTAGGACGAACTCTCGTTGCGATTATGGAAAACTATCAACAGGCTGATGGATCTATCAAAGTACCATCAGTGTTAGTACCCTATATGAATGGCGTAGAAGTGATTGGTTAAAGATAAATCAATTTAACTTAAGATAGCGCTACTAATAGCGCTATTTTTTTATTAATTTAGGTGAAAAAATGATAAAAGGTGTTGTCCTTTCAATACTTGCATCATGTCTTTTTGGATTACTTTATTATTATCCAGTATTACTACAGCCGCTTTCGGTTGTCGATATTTTTTGCTGGCGATTATTAACGTCTTTTCCTGCAATTATTATTCTTATCTGTTTTGAAAAACAATGGTCAGCTATTGCTGATCTATTTTTGCGAATAAAACAACGACCAGTATTACTTTTAGGATTGATAGCATCCTCATTACTTCTGACCATCCAAATGCTTATTTTTATTTGGGCACCGCTTAATGGCCATGGTTTATCTGCATCTTTGGGATATTTTTTATTACCCTTAGCGATGGTTATTTTTGGCAAAGTTTTCTATGGAGAAACATTAACATTTTTTCAAAAAATTGCTGTCACGTTTGCCGCTATTGGTGTATGTTTAGAAATTTACACAACAAGCGCTTTTTCATGGGAAACAGCCGTGATAGCACTTGGTTATCCAATTTACTTTATGACAAGAAGAAAACTAAAAATAGAAGGTATATCAGGGACCTTTTCAGATTTTTTCTTCATTTTTTTAGGTTGCCTTAGTTATTTTATTTTCAATTATAACGTACAACAAATTATTCATGATTTAACCCATTTTCATATCTTTATCCCTATGCTGGGGATAATTACCGCTATTGCCTTTGCTATGTATTTTGTTGCCAGAAGGTTACTACCTATGGGCTTATTTGGATTGCTCGGCTATGTAGAGCCGGTTTTACTAACTTGTGTTTCTTTATTATTCTTACACGAATCTATCTCATCACAGCATATTATTTCATATGGATTTATTTGGTTATCTGTTTGTGTTTTAGCGTTGGAAGGAAGTATATTTGTACTAAGAGCGATAAAACGAAAAAGAATTCGTTAATTAAACAGCCACAAATTTTGTAGCTGTTTAATTTAAGGATGATGTTACTTACTAAATGTCACGGGTTGACCATAGCTTTCTATAATAGATTGAATCCTATCAAGTGTTTCCCTTGGTGGGGCTTCAACGCCTTCCAATTGATACTTATCACCAAACGTTTCCCATTTGTAAGCACCAAGTTTATGATAAGGTAATAACTCTACTCGTTCGATATTACTCATGCCTTGAATAAATTTACCTAACAAATGTGCTGAGTCATCATCATCTGTCCAACCTGGAACAACAACATATCGAATCCAAGTTTTTTTATTAATTTTTTGTAAGTATTTGGCGAACTCTAATACACGTTTATTTGATACACCAACTAACTTTTGATGTATCTCATCATTCAACTGTTTCAAATCAAGCATAACCAGATCAGTCACGTCCATTAACTCTTCTAGAGTATGATCGATCTGTCTAGCATAACCATTGGTATCTAAACAAGTATTAATGCCCTCTTTATGGCAAGCTTTAAACCACTCAGTAATAAATTCAGACTGTAATGTCGCCTCTCCACCTGATGCGGTAACCCCACCACCATTAGGCATAATAAAGCTTTTATAAGAAACTATCTCTTTCATTAACTCATCAACTGTCACTTCCTTGCCCGCTTTTAAATCCCAAGTATCGCGGTTATGACAGTATAAGCAACGCATTAAACAACCTTGAAAAAAAACAATGAAGCGAATTCCCGGTCCATCAACTGTACCGAAAGATTCAAAAGAATGGATACGACCTTTAATCGGTTGTTTTGTTGTCATAATAATATCTTGTTCCATAAATGTTCTCTAATAATTACTCACATTGCTTTTATATTTATTTAAGTATTTTACTCATATAATGTTATTTTTTACCAATTACATTAATTGAATATACTCTTATTTGTTGCAATTATACAAAATAAATACTAACAAGTATTAAATTTATCCTATCTATTAGCAACATTTCTATAAGTGGATAACCAATAATTCAATTGGCAAAAAAATAGCGCCCAAATTGGACGCTATTTAATGCAAATCATCAATTAACTAAATTACATTGATTGTGTAAAAGTACGTGAAATTACGTCTTTTTGTTGCTCTTTAGTTAATGAATTGAAACGCACTGCATATCCAGAAACACGAATAGTTAATTGTGGATATTTTTCAGGATGATCCATCGCATCTAATAATGTTTCACGGTTAAGTACGTTCACATTAAGATGTTGACCGCCTTCAATAGTTGCTTCATGGTGGAAGTAACCATCCATTAAGCCTGCTAAGTTACGTTTACGTGCACTATCATCTTTACCTAACGCATTTGGAACGATAGAGAAAGTATACGAAATACCATCTTTAGCATAAGCAAATGGAAGTTTAGCAACAGATGTTAATGAAGCAACCGCACCTTTTTGGTCACGACCGTGCATTGGGTTAGCACCTGGACCAAATGGAGCACCAGCACGACGACCATCAGGTGTATTACCAGTTTTCTTACCATAAACAACGTTAGAAGTAATAGTTAACACTGATTGTGTAGGAATTGCATTACGATAAGTTTTAAGTTTTTGAATTTTCTTCATGAAACGTTCAACTAAATCAACTGCGATATCATCTACACGTGGATCATTGTTACCAAATTGAGGGTATTCACCTTCGATTTCAAAGTCCACAGCAAGACCATCTTCATCACGAATCGTTTTAACTTTCGCATATTTAATCGCAGACAGTGAGTCAGCAGCAACAGATAGACCTGCAATACCACATGCCATAGTACGAATAATATCACGATCGTGTAATGCCATTAATGATGCTTCATAGCTATATTTGTCGTGCATATAGTGAATAGCATTTAATGCAGTTACATATTGTTTTGCTAACCAATCCATAAAGTGGTCTAAACGAGCAAAAACTTTATCGAAATCAAGATATTCGTCAGTAATTGGCGCTTCTTTTGGACCTACTTGCATTTTAAGTTTCTCATCCACACCACCATTGATTGCGTATAGAAGAGTTTTAGCAAGGTTTGCACGTGCACCAAAGAACTGCATTTGTTTACCAACGATCATTGGGCTTACACAACATGCGATAGCATAGTCATCGTTGTTAAAGTCAGGGCGCATTAAGTCATCATTTTCATATTGTAATGATGAAGTATCAATAGATACTTTTGATGCAAACTCTTTAAATCCACTTGGTAATTGTTCAGACCAAAGAATTGTCATGTTTGGTTCTGGTGATGGGCCCATAGTGTAAAGTGTATTTAAGAAACGGAACGAAGTTTTAGTCACTAAAGTACGACCATCTACACCCATACCAGCGATAGATTCAGTTGCCCAAATTGGGTCACCAGAGAATAATTCATCATATTCAGGCGTACGTAAGAATCGAACCATACGTAATTTCATAACGAAATGGTCAACAATTTCTTGCGCGTCTTTTTCAGTGATTAAGCCGGCTTCAAGGTCACGTTGGAAATAGATATCAAAGAATGTAGAAGTACGACCAAGAGACATCGCCGCACCATTTTGTGATTTAACTGCTGCTAAATAACCAAAGTAAGTCCATTGTACCGCTTCTTGAGCTGTTTTAGCTGGCCCAGAAATATCGTAACCATATTTAGCGGCCATTTCTTTAATTTGACCAAGTGCACGATGTTGCTCTGCAATTTCTTCACGACGTTGCATAGTCATTGCTAAGTCAACACCATTTTCAAAATCAGCTTGTAATGAGTTAAACTGTGCAAATTTGTCTTGCATTAAGTAGTCAATACCGTAAAGTGCAACACGACGGTAATCCCCAATGATACGACCACGACCATAAGCATCTGGAAGACCAGTGATAACACCTGATTTACGACAACGTAAGATATCTGGGGTATAAATATCAAAAACACCTTGGTTATGAGTTTTACGATATTCAGTAAAGATTTTTTTGACTAAAGGATCAAGTGTACGGTTATAAGCCTTACATGAATTCTCGATCATTTTAATCCCACCAAATGGGATAATTGCACGTTTTAATGGTTTTTCAGTTTGTAAACCAACAATCTTTTCTAAATCTTTTTCAATATAACCTGCGTCATGAGCAGTAATTGTCGAAATAACACTTGTATCAAAATCCACAGGGGCATGGGTAGCATTTTCAATTTTAATGCCTTCCATTACTTTATCCCATAACTTAGTTGTCGCATCTGTTGCGCCAGCTAAGAAAGACTCATCACCCTCATATGGCGTGTAGTTCTTTTGGATAAAATCGCGGACATTAACATTATTTTGCCAATCACCATCTTTAAATCCTTTCCAAGCGACTGCTTGTACTTCGTTTAAATTACTCATAGTTTTTCACCTCAGGTTTACAAAAATAGTTATTTACCGCTCATATAAATGAGGGTAAATATTTTAAAATCAATGTGGCTTACGTAAATATAAAGCCCAATAAGGTAGCGCAACAGCTAATCCACCTAAAATATTCCCGATTGTTACCGGGATTAAATTATTTATAATAAAATGCTCAACGGTTAATTCTTTAAATGCATCTGCCGACAATCCAACAGCAGACCAAAATTCCGGTGAAGCAAAATTTTTAATTACAATTCCCATAGGAATCATAAACATATTTGCAATACTATGTTCAAATCCACTTGCCACAAACATAGCAACAGGTAATACCATAACTAACATCTTGTCGAGTAAACTGCGACCAGCATAACTCATCCAAGCAGCCAAACATACCATTAAATTAGCCAGTAAACCTAAAAATACTGCTTCAATAAAAGTATGGTGCAATTTATGATCTGCGGTTTGTAAAACGTTTAAACCCCACAAGCCATTAGCTACCATATATTGACCTGAAAGCCAAATAACTGCTACAAACAGTATAGCACCAATAAAGTTACCAATATAGACAAAAATCCAATTGCGTAGCATTTTTAGCCAACTCACTTTGTGAGTCATTTTAGGTAAAATAGTTAATACTGTTGAAGTAAAAAGATCTGCACCGCAGCAAACAACTAGCATTAATCCTAATGAAAAGCAGATACCACCGACTAATTTTGCTAAACCAAAAGCAACGCTAGCGGTTCCAGTTGTCACAGTGATATAAAATACAAATGCAATAGAAATAAAAACACCTGCAATAATGGCAGAAAGAAGCGTGCTACAAGGGTGTTTATTTACTTTGTAATTGCCGATGTCTTCAGCGATTTGGGTCATTTGCGCGGGGGAAAACGAATCCACGAGTTTATCTGTACTCAAACTAACATCCTCAAAAAAACTAGGGTTTTATGAGAGCCATAGTATACTCAAAATTTGAAGCAGATCACGTTTTTTTTATTAAAAAATTTTATAACAAAAAATCATTATTTGTTAAAGAAATTACTTTTACTATAAAAAATTCATCTAAGGTTATCCAAAAAAATTTAAAATATCTAATTAATTAAATTCATTTTTTTAGCATCAATATAAATATTTTTATAAGATAAACAGTTATAATACCGTTTAAAATTTTTAAAATAATCGATAGATTCACGTCCAAACTATCTTTACAAATTTGTTGTGATTGTTTGAAATATATCGTTTTCGCTTCATTACTAATTCTGCAAATGAAGCGTTTTCACTCTACTAGTCGTTTATTTATTATCTAAAATTCGACTCACTTTTATTAAGTAATTTCGGGATTCTTGAGAAACATGCGAAGTCACTAATTTTCGATAAACTTGCTGTGGAGTCATAGAATTAATAATGTTAATGGCTTCGTTACGGTCATTAGAAAACGTACGCAATACACTTCCTGCTCCACCATTATAAGAAGTAATCATGGCATATCTTAAAGAAATTGGGTTATTAATGCCTGCTAAATATTTAGTCTTTAATAAAGATAGATAGGCTGTGCCCATATCAACATTATTACGAGGATCGAGCAAAAACTTACGGCTCGGTTCGCCTGACTTACCTTTTAATTTAAAAATGTCACGACCTGCTGTATGTTGCTGAACTTGCATAAGACCTAATGCGTCGGTTCGACTTACTGCGTACGGGTTAAATGCCGATTCAACTTCCATAATCGCTAAAATTAATCGTTCATCAATAAAATAACGATTCGAAGCCTCAGTTACAAGTGGTAAGAACTTTTTAGCACGTTGATTAATGTGGTTAGGCACAAGTTTGATTTCAACATAAGTAATTAAATGAGAACCAGATTTACGCTGTTTTAAATTATTCGCTAACACATAATCAGCAAAACTATTAGCTCGTGCACTCCAACGAATGGGCTGGCGTTCTTGGTCAAGAACTTGGTTATATAAAAAAGGTTCTTTTGATAAATCCTGGCTAATTTTATCTTTACGTATAATATCAACAGGTTCAGGCATTAATAGTGTTGAAACGATAGCTTCTTTCAAATTGTCGAGAGGAGAACTGGATAACGTCTCAATGGTAATGACACCAGAAACAAAATTAATATGCACTCGAGTTTGTAAATTATCCTCATATTGCACATAATCTTTAGGGCCTGCTATAAGCACCTCTTTAGGCCCCCATATTTGTTCAATATTATTTGCATATTGACCAATTAAAATATTAAAAGCATTGGTATCTTTTACATAATAATCTTCGTCAATTTTATTGGAATTTTTACTAGGACAACCACTTAAAAGGCTCACTGTCACGAATAATGAAATAATTTTTATTTTGTTTTTCATTTGAGTTCTCAGTTTTTAGGTTTGTATCCGTCAATGACAATATCTTCACCTTCAAATAAAAATTTTACCATCTCACTTTCGATTTTTTTACGGTGTTCAGGATTCATCATATTATATTTGTTTTCATTAATTAACATAGTCTGTTTTTTTAGCCATTCTTGCCAAGCACTTTTAGAGATTTCATTATAAATTCGTTTACCTAGTTCACCTGGATACAGTTGAAAGTCTAAACCTTCTGCGTCTTTTTTTAAATAATGACAATAAATAACACGGCTCATCTTAGTTCCTATTGAGAGACAATTATCATTTGGCTAACGATTATACCCGAAAATGGTACGATAAAAACAATAAAATTGTTGCCTTAATCAATTTCGTTTACATGCTTTAAAAAGTGAATTTTAATTCAAATATAATGAATAATTATTTACTTTACTAAACATTTAAATCACATAAAATAGATGTAACAATTTAGATAAAATATAAGGATAAAATGATGAACACCAAAATCACTCGAGAATTATTTGATAAAGTTATTTTACCTGTTTATGCACCAGCTCAATTTATTCCGGTTAAAGGTCAAGGCAGTCGTGTTTGGGATCAAAATGGTGAAGATTACATTGATTTTGCTGGTGGCATAGCTGTTAATGCCCTTGGTCATTGCCATCCAAGATTAATGAAAGCACTACAAGAACAAAGCGAGAAATTATGGCATGTTAGTAATGTTTTTACTAATGAACCGGCCTTGACTCTTGCGCAAAAACTAATTGATAACACGTTTGCAGATCGTGTGTTTTTTGCTAATTCAGGGGCTGAAGCCAATGAAGCAGCATTTAAACTTGCACGATACTATGCCACTGAAAAATACAGCCCTTATAAAACAAAAATCATCGCATTTTATCAATCTTTTCATGGTCGTACTTTTTTTACTGTATCTGTTGGTGGGCAAGCGAAATATTCCGACGGTTTTGGGCCAAAACCGGCCGATATTGTTCATGTTCCTTTTAACAATCTAGATGCAGTAAAAGCAATAATTGATGACCATACTTGTGCAGTAGTATTAGAACCGGTACAAGGCGAAGGTGGATTAACTTCCGCAACACCAGAATTTTTGCAAGGTGTGCGTGAGCTTTGTGACCAATATAACGCACTGTTAATTTTTGACGAAGTACAATGCGGCATGGGACGTACGGGTAGCTTATTTACCTATCAACAATATGGAATAACACCGGATATATTGACTTCGGCTAAAGCATTAGGTGGTGGATTCCCTATTAGCGCAATGCTGACTACTAATGAAATTGCCTCGGTAATGCATCCTGGAGTGCATGGTACTACTTATGGTGGTAATCCTTTAGCTTGCGCGGTAGGTTGTGAGGCTTTTGATATTATTAACTCGCCAGAAGTCCTAGAAGGCGTTCAACAGCGAAGAGCAATATTTATTGAAAAACTAGAAGAGATTAATGATCAATTTAAAGTGTTTCGAGAATATCGCGGCAAAGGTTTATTATTAGGCGCCGAACTTCAACCGCAATTTCATGATAAAGCAAGAGAGTTTCTTAATGTTGCAACAGAATTTAACGTTATGATTTTAAATGCGGGCACCAATGTACTAAGATTTACACCTTCACTAATCATCTCTGAAAATGAAATACAAGAAGGCATGATGCGCTTTGCTAAAGCCGTCGAAAAGGTTGTCAACGCTTAAGTTTTTCTATACAGTAACGGCATTTTAATCAATTAGGTGCCGTTAATGCACTTAAAGGATACTTTGTTATGACCGATATTCGCCCTTTAAATTACGCAAAAACACACTTTATTCTAAGTGCGCCAGATATATCACACCTACCAAGTGATAGTGGCGTTGAAGTTGCTTTTGCCGGTAGATCTAACGCAGGTAAATCCAGTGCGCTCAACACGCTAACTAATCAAAAAACGTTAGCCAGAACCAGTAAAACACCAGGCAGAACCCAATTAATTAATCTTTTTGAAGTAGAAGAAAATTGTCGTTTGGTCGATTTACCAGGCTATGGTTATGCACAAGTGCCTGAAGCAATAAAACGAAAATGGCAAAAATCACTGGGTGAATATCTACAAAAACGAGAAAGCCTTAAAGGGTTAGTCATACTGATGGATATCAGACATCCACTTAAAGATCTCGATCAACAGATGATTGATTGGGCTGTATCGGTTGAAATTCCGGTGATGTTATTGCTAACTAAAGCCGATAAGCTTGCGTCTGGCGCGTTAAAAAAACAAGTCAATATGGTTAAAGAGGCAATCCTACCTTTTCAAGGTGATATTACTGTTGCGCCTTTTTCATCACCTAAACGAATTGGATTAGATGCATTAAAGCAAAAACTAGATCAATGGTTTAATCAACAGTAAGGAAACCATTTGATGAGTCAATTAGATTTTTCATTTCAATCATTATCACCGGAATTGATCATCGATAGTTTGGCAACTATTGGTATTGAGGTTGACTCAGGCTTAACAGCACTCAATAGTTACGAAAATCGCGTCTACCAATTTATGGATGAACAACGTGCTCGCTATGTAGTAAAGTTTTATCGACCCAATCGTTGGAATCGGCAGCAGATCCTTGAAGAGCATGAATTTACTAAGCAACTAGTTGACGCAGAAATTCCAGCTATTGCACCATTAACACTCAATGGCTGTACATTACATGAAAATCAGAACTATTTGTTTGCTGTTTTTCCTAGCGAGGGTGGTCGGCAATATGAACTGGATAATATTAACCAAATGGAATCGGTTGCCTCCTTACTTGCACGGATTCATCAAATTGGCGCAAAACAACGGTTTTTACATCGTCCAACTATCGGATTAGACGAGTATTTATATCACCCGAAAGAAATCCTATTATCAAGTAATTTAGTCCCCAATAAAGTACGATTAGAACTTAATGAAACGTTGTCTACATTAACCCAAACCATCGAACAGCATTGGCATAACGATTGGCAACCTATTCGTATTCACGCCGATTGTCATCCTGGTAATATTTTATGGCGTGATAATGCTATGTTTGTTGATTTTGATGATGCGCGAAACGGACCAGCAATTCAAGATATGTGGATGCTACTTTATGGAACCACGCAAGAACAACGGCTACAATTAGATACCTTAGTTGAAATCTATCAAGAATTTTTTGATTTCGACACTGCACAGCTTAAATTAATCGAGCCTTTAAGAGCAATGCGTATGGTGCATCATCTAGCTTGGATTATAATGCGATGGCAAGATCCCGCTTTTCCACCAGCGTTTACATGGATAACAGAAGAGGATTTTTGGCTTCAACAATTAGCAACATTTAGACAGCAAATTACTGCTATCCAATCACCCGCAATTCAATTGCTATCAGTGAGATAAATAAAACAGCCAAGCTTAAATTAATAAAAACGGGCAAATTGAAAGTGTTAAAGTCCTAACACCTTTAATAGCACCTCTAAATTAGGTTGTAGTTGAACTAATTGCTCTTTTTTGGGTTTGGAAAGTTGTTTAATACGATACTCAAGCCTTAAAGCCGTTGATCTATCACCAACACAAACTTGATACACAATGGCAAGCGCTTGATGACCTTTTAAATACTTTGCGCCCTTACCTATTTGGTGTTGATGTAAACGTCGGCTCGTATCGGTTGTGATACCGGTATACAATGATTGTTTAGCGGTTCTAATAATATATAAAAACCACATAATTGATTTACTATTCATAGTTATCTCAACGTGATAAATTTATTTATCTTTTATAGTTTATCATTATTAATTCATTATATGCATGTGCCTATTTGCGTGAATTTTGTTAGAATAGGCACTTAGGTAAGATTACTACTTCTTTTACTTTATTTAACTTACTGTTCTAGATAGTCCCCATGTTATATATTTTGAGGCGTTAAAATTTGAATAACTTTGCAAAAATTATTGAAGTTGAACGTGGCGATATGAAATTCGCTTATGTTGATAATGATGAAATTAATTATTTAGACCTTTTTGACCAATTTCTGGCAGAAGAAGGGCATCGCGAACTCCTCGACCCCAGTGATAAACTAGAGCGATATACTTATTTGATCAATCACAATCAAAGCAAATTTATCTTTAAAATTGATGGTGGGATCGAACATCGTTTAGAGCGTAAGCTTATTGCCAAAATTACGGGCGATTTTTATTTCAACCTTATTCGAAAGTTGGCAAAAATATCATTAGATAAATGTGATATTGCTTATGAGCTTTATTTGGTTGCTTTTGACAAAAAAACCCAGCGCCATTATATGATTTTCAATTTTATTGAAGGTCGCTCATTGAAATGGGAAGAAATGGAGCAGTATGGCGATCAAATAAAAAACTGTATTGAAAAATTACACAGTTATAATTTAGTCTCTAATGACGTACATGGTGGTAATTTTATTTTAACACCTGACGGCAAAATTAAAGCGATTGATTTAACTAACTCTGGTTTTATTTGGTTAACGAAAGCGAATGATGCTATTGAATTAAAAGAACGCTTCAATATCAAAATCAAAGTCCCTGTTTTAGCAATGGCAATTAAAAAATTTACCCATGGCTTTAAAAAATTATCACGAAAAATACGTGGTAAAAAAGATTAAATTAACCAGATGAGAGAAGGTCAAACTTCTCTCTTAATTTAGTAATACATACTGTTGCCTTTGAAGACTTAATTAGTAAAAATTAGCCCTCCATCTAGTTTATAGATTATCATTTTATTCGTTTTTCAAACCATAGAAACACTAGCAAATCTATGTATAACCAGCTAGAATTAATCAGTTAATTCTAATAAGGGTGTGGTATGAAAAAGTTAATTGGTATTGTGACAATATTTACGATGCTAACAGGGTGTACATCTCAAAAGATGATGTCAATTTATCAAACGCAAGGTGTAGAAATCGGTCAAAATTCATCTGGTGTTGATATAGTGAATAAATATACTACCTCACGCCCTATTACTGCCCTTCACTCCTCTTTAGCACTGTGTATAGCTCAAGAACTTGATAATAGCCCTGTGGTATTAACCAGTGATAACTATTTTGGTTCACGTTGGTGGTCATACTATAACATGCCAGTTCAACAACAGGCCGTCACAGTCAGTGGTGGTGATACAATTAAATTAGTTGAAGGAAATAGTGTTGTCGCTAACGCAGTTACAGACTACGAATATTATATTAAGTATTTTGTTAGTTATACCCTGACAACAACGCGCAATCAAAATGATATCCGTTATCTGTTTAGTAATATTAAACAAGCCCAGCAATTTACTGGTTCAGTGGCCAATGACGGTTTTGAAAACGTAAAAACACTTGAAAGCGCGCATCCAAACTTAGTTATTGATGCATTAAACAAAGAAGTTGATAAAATTCAAGCTTGCTTACTGCGATAATACAAAATTAAGCAATATTCTTAATCTTGTAAGATGTGTTTTAAAGATTATACCTTTCAACATATTTTGTAACAAAAATAACTAGTCATTATTCGATATTGACTAGTTTTATTCAAGTAAACATTGACTTACTATTTTTTAAAACGTCCAATCTTCTATTTTAACTAATTAGATCTTAATCTATTTCAAAAAATTTAACCAAATCAGGATATAACATATCATTATTAATGATATAGCTACCATGATCATGGTTTGTCATAATTTTCAATTGCGAGTTAGGTATATTGTCAGCAACTTCAACAAACATTGCAGGATTATAAATATCATTTTCTGCACCAATAATTAAAGTTGGGATCGTAATTTTCGTTAACGAACTTACTTCGATATTAGGTTGTTCAAGCATCATTTTAAATAATGGATCGTTTGTTTGTTCATAGTGCTGTAGTACGTATTGATAGCTTTGTTGCGTAAAATCAGATGGTTTTAAATTCACCCCCAATAATGCCATTTTTTTAATCATTTCTTTACCGCGTAAAGCTAACAATAATGCAATAATGGCGCCATCACTAAAACCTATAATATTAACGGATTTAAGATGTAATTTGTTAATTAACGCCTCAATATCATCAGCCATAACGTTATAATCATAAACATCAGTCTTATCACTGCGTCCATGATTACGACTATCCACTGCATAAATAGTATAATGTGATGTTAATTTGGCGATGAGTGGTAAAAAAACTTGATGATCTTCACCATTACCGTGCAACAGCATCAAAGGCTCACCTTTACCCGTTTTTAGATAGTAAAGGTTTACTCCGTTAACACATAGCATAATTCACCTTAATGACAGTTAGTTGATGTCAAAACAGTATAATTTTGATTTAATTTTTCACCTATCTAAACATAAATAATTTTCATAAACCACTCTAACCGGTCATTAATAAATATTAATTGTTAATAGACTAAAATTTCGCTATATTTAAAATTACATAACGAATATAATTTCAAATTAATTGGTTATTAATTAACACATTATATGTCTATTAGGATGAACGATGGAAATTTATAAAAAGTTTTTACTACTAGTTGGATTGTTTTTATCACAATGCTTAATTTTTACTTGTGAAGCTAAACAAGTGACTGATCAACTTAACCGCACTGTTCAAATCCCTGATAAAGTGGAAAGAGTAGTCGTTTTGCAACATCAAACATTAAATCTAATTGTACAACTAAACCGTCAACAAACCCTTGTGGGTGTTTTGTCTTCTTGGCAAAAATTATTAGGAAAAGACTTTGTCAGATTTGCTCCAACTTTGTCTAACCTACCGACACCGGGCGATCTAACTTCGGTTAATATCGAAAGTTTACTTGCTCTCAAACCACAAGTTGTCTTTGTCACAAACTACATGCCCAAAGCAGTTATCGATCAAATTGAAAAACTCAACATTCCAGTTATTGCTATCTCGTTACGCAAAGATATAACATCACAGGCAGATAAAATAAATCCCATTATGGTTGATGAAGAGAAAACTTACAATGAAGGATTAAAACAAGCGATACGCCTAATTGGTGACGTGCTTGATGCTAACAATGAAGCCGAGGACTTAATCAACTATTCTTTTGAGCATCGAAAAATTGTCACAGATCGATTACAACGTATAGCACCTGAAAAACGCATACGCGTTTATATGGCTAATCCAGATCTCACCACCTATGGTTCGGGCAAATATACTGGATTAATGATGGAACATGCAGGTGCCATTAATGTTGCTGCAGCAACGATTCAAGGCTTTAAACAAGTTTCGATAGAAAATGTCATACAATGGAATCCACAAGTAATCTTTGTGCAAGATCGATATCCACAAGTCGTTCAAACAATTTTATCCGATGATTTATGGAAAAATATTGATGCCGTTAAACAAAATAAAGTCTATTTAATGCCCGAATACGCGAAAGCATGGGGATATCCTATGCCTGAAGCTTTAGCCATCGGTGAGCTTTGGATGGCAAAAAAACTTTACCCAGATTTGTTCAAAGATATCGATATGCAAAAACAAGCCTATGATTATTATTGGCGATTTTATCGCGTCAACTATCATGGGGAATAACAATATAATATGATCAGCTTTTCCTATCGCCATTTACATGTTGGCCTGATTATATTAACCATAATATTAATAGTTGTTTCATTAATTATTGGACACTATTCAATATCTGTTAGCCAAGTTATCCATGTATTGCTTTCATTGCCAACATCACAAATAGATCAAACAATGGTGGTTGATAATCAAGTCATTTGGCAAGTAAGATTGCCACGAATTTTATTAGCTTTTCTTGCAGGTGCAGGATTAGCAATTTGCGGCGCCGTATTACAAGGGTTATTTTATAACCCGCTTGTTGATCCTCATGTCATTGGCGTAACATCAGGCGCGGCTTTTGGTGGGACTTTAGCCATTTTGTTAAATTTTTCAACCTTTGGACTGATGGTTTCAGCTTTTTCATTTGGGCTATTAATACTAGTTTTAATCTTATTATTAACTCACGTTATTAAACAAAACAATGTGCTAGTTCTAGTATTAGTTGGATTAATATTAAGTGGTTTTTTTAACGCACTGGTGAGTTTAATACAATACTTGGCCGATAGTGAAGAAACACTCCCCAATATTGTATTTTGGTTATTAGGTAGTTTTGCCACCGCTAATTGGGATAAATTAATGACATTAGCCATTCCAATTGTTATTGCTAGCTATTTATTAATCCGGCTAAGTTGGCGAATAAATATTTTATCATTAGGGGATAGTGAAGCTAAAAATTTAGGTATATCAATTCTTTTTTCTCGATGGTTAATTTTAATTTTGTGTACCTTAATTATTTCTATGCAAGTGGCAGTAAGTGGTTGTATTGGCTGGGTAGGATTAATCATTCCTCATGCCGCGCGATTATTGGTCGGTAGTAATCATCAACGACTACTGCCGATAACATTCTGGTTAGGTGGTGCTTTTATGATTATTGTTGATGATATTGCACGAACCCTCAGCACGGCTGAAATACCACTCGGTATTATTACAGCGCTGGTTGGTGCGCCTTGTTTTGTTTTGTTATTACGACATCAAATTTTACAGAAATCCTAAAATGACATCAGCGATTATAACAACACATAACTTAATTTGTGGTTATCAACAGAGTAAACCCTTAACTACTGCGATAAATATTACAATTCATACCAATGATATTATCGCTATTCTTGGCGTGAATGGCCGAGGAAAAAGTACTTTGCTTAATACGTTAATGGGAACGCTTAAGCCTTTAAGTGGCACTATTAACAATCCTCATTGTTGCAGCTTTGTCCCACAAAATTTTATGCCTAATATAGATTATAAAGTATGGGAAATTGTGGTAATGGGAAGTGCTAAAAAATGGGGATTATTTGGAAAACCCGATCGACACCTTTTACAGTTAGTTGAAGATAAGTTAGCCCAATTTGGATTAGCACATTATAGTCATCACCTATTTTCACAGCTTTCTGGCGGTCAAAAACAGTTAGTGCTTATTGCCCGTGCATTAATGAGTGAATCGAAAATTTTATTACTCGATGAGCCAACAAGTGCATTAGATTTACATAATCAACATAAAGTGTTAAACATTTTGTCCTCATTAGTACAGAAACAAAATTTAACTATTGTGTTTACAACGCATGATCCAGCTCATGCAATGAGTTTAGCTAATAAAGTATTATTACTTGATGAAACAGGTTATCAATATGGTCTCACCCAAACGTTATTAACCGAGACACAATTAACCCAGTTATATAACATCACAATGAAAAAAATAGTTTTTTCTGACTGCCAAACCATCATTCCTCTTTACACATTGAGTAATCATTATGACAACACTTAATATTTATGCAGCGGGAAGTTTACGTATTGCATTTCCTGCATTAGCTGAACTATTCAAACAAAGCTTTTCAACCGAAATTCATATAAAATTTGGACCGGCTGGATTACTATGTGAAAAACTATTGCAGAAAACGCCTGACGATAATATTCATTTATTTGCATCGGCTAACACGTTGCATCCTAAAACACTCATAGATCACGGAAAGGCTATATCTGATTATGTTTTTGCCCATAATCGCTTATGTGTCACTGTCAGAAATGAATCAAAATGGACATCAAGCGATATCATCAAATTATTATTACATCCTGAAACACGTATTGGGATGTCTACTCCGCAAAAAGATCCTTCTGGGGATTATACTTATCAGCTATTTGATAACATAGGTGCCAGTTATGCGGGTATGAATGAACAATTAAAACACCGCGCCAAACAATTAGTCGGGGGATCACTAGAGAGCAATATCCCTAAAGCGATGCATCCGGCTGAATATTTTTTATTAAACAATACCGTTGACGCCTATATTGGTTATGCTAATTATGCACAAACAATTTTACAAAATCCGAAATTAGCTATGATTAATTTGCCTGACAAGTTTAATCCTGCTATAGATTACAGTATTGCCTTACTTAAACCAGCTCATAAAATGGCGAAGTTATTTATTGGTTTTTTACTTAGTGAAAACGGTCAAAACTGCTTGATGGCTAACGGCTTTGGTAAAATAACGAACATAAAAACAAATTAACTACTTACATTAATTACAAAACGAGTTAGATAAGTTTCATATTCTTCTGATTTCGAACTGTATAACTATACTACTGTTATTTAGAGAAATAATAAAATGACAGAAAGGAGAGATACAGTTATGGGCATGATGCAGAAAATACAAGAAAATAAAATTTATATTGGTTCGTTACCCTTACCAATTTTTATTGTGTGCTCAATTATTGTTATCATTGCAGCCCAGTTGAACATGTTACCTAAAACATTAATTGGTGGTTTTGCGGTGATTTTACCCCTTGGATGGTGTTTAGGCACTATTGGGCAAAATATTCCCTTTTTTAAAAAATTTGGTGCACCAGCTATACTTTCCTTAATTGTGCCTTCAATCCTTGTATATTATGGCGTTTTTGATGAAAACACATTAGCCGCCACAAAAATGTTAATGAAGGATTCTAATTTCCTGCTGTTTTATATTGCGAGTTTAGTTTGTGGTAGTATTCTTGGTATGCATCGAGTCATTTTGATTCAAGGTTTTATTCGTATGATGATTCCTATGCTGCTTGGCATGTGCATCGCAGCTGTTGTTGGCGTTGCAGTTGCTGTCGCTTTTGGTGATACATGGGAACATGCATTTTTCTACACAGTATCCCCAGTGATGGCAGGCGGAATCGGTGAAGGTGTGTTACAGCTATCTAATGCTTATAGTAATATCCTTAATCAAAATTATGATTTCTTTGTGAGTGCATTAATCCCAGCAACCGTTGTAGGTAACTTTTTTGCTATTACTTTCACCGCTATTATGAGTCGAATCGGTGAGTTAAAACCACAGTTAAGTGGTCATGGTCAGTTAGTCAAAATTGAATTTGATGGACTTGCCGACGCATTAAAAGAAGATAAAACACCATTAGATGCTAGAGCCATGAGCGGTGCGATAATGATTTTAGCTACCTTATTTATTTTCGGTATGATTTTAGAAAAGATAACTCACTTCCCTGGACCAGTTTTAATGATCATTGCTACTGCAATAGTGAAATACTTCCGTTTGCTACCTGAAAGTGTAGAACGGGGTAGCCAGCAATGGTATAAGTTTATTTCTGGCAATTTTACCTTCCCATTAATGGCAGGATTAGGGTTGTTGTATATTGATTTAGGTAGTGTAGTCAATGTATTAACCGTGCCTTATTTTATAACCATCATTTCGGTTGTATTAACTGTTTCGATGACCGGTTTTGTATGTAGTTTCTTCCTAAAAATGTACCCTGTTGAAGCCTCGATTATTTCATCTTGTCAAAGTGGTATGGGGGGAACAGGCGATGTTGCGATACTTTCAACCGCTAATCGAATGAATCTAATGCCTTTTGCGCAAGTCGCAACGCGATTAGGAGGCGCATTAATGGTGATATGCACAACAGCACTATTAAGATATTTACATATGTAGTCGCAAAAAAGATGAGTTAAAATAATTAATAATTATCATGTTACATGATTAGGTTAACAGTTTAGATATCCAATTATCTAACCTCTTATAAAAAATTGATTGAGTATAATTAAAAAGGAATAATTATGACAACAGTGCAAGAAAAAGCCTTAGCTATCAGTAAACAAATGCATGGCAAATTTGAAATAAATGCTAAAGTCCCGGTTAACTCTATGTCGGATTTGAGTGTGGCTTATACCCCTGGAGTTGCTGCAGTGTGTACTGAAATTGCTAAAAATCCTGAATCAGTTTATGAGTATACCAGCAAACGCAATCTGGTTGCGGTTATAACTGATGGTTCAGCGGTATTAGGGCTAGGAAATATAGGACCTGAAGCAGCAATACCCGTCATGGAAGGCAAAGCGATATTATTCAAAAAATTTGCTAATGTTGATGCCATTCCATTATCACTCAATACGCAAGATCCTGATGAGTTAGTTAAGC
Source organism: Gilliamella sp. B2838 (assembly GCF_026536185.1). Taxonomy (NCBI): domain Bacteria; kingdom Pseudomonadati; phylum Pseudomonadota; class Gammaproteobacteria; order Orbales; family Orbaceae; genus Gilliamella; species Gilliamella sp. B2838. The sequence goes on along the minus strand of NZ_JAFNOO010000006.1, from coordinate 68,612 downwards.
ATATTGCAGCATTAGCCCCATCTTTTGGCGGAATTAATCTTGAGGATATTAGCGCGCCAAGATGTTTTGAGATTGAGAAAAGATTGCAAGAAATATTAGATATCCCTGTTTTCCATGATGATCAACACGGCACAGCTATTGTTGTTTTAGCCGCGTTATATAATGCTTTAAAAGTGGCGGGTAAAACAATTGAATCGGCCAAAGTTGTTATTAACGGCGGTGGAGCTGCCGGTTTAGCTATTGCCGATATGCTTTTAGCTGCAGGTGTTACCGATCTAAAAATCGTCGATAAAATTGGCATTTTATCTGAAGATGATCAAAGCCTACCACCTCATCATTTAGCGATAGCCAAAAGAACAAATAAATCAAAACAAAAAGGTACACTTGAAGATGCAGTAAAAAATGCCGATGTTTTTATTGGCGTATCTGCACCTGGGGTTTTAAAAGCCGATTGGGTCAAAACCATGGCAGAAAAAGCAATTATTTTTGCAATGGCAAATCCGACACCCGAAATTTTTCCTGATGAAGCAAAAGCCGCTGGTGCTTACATTGTCGGAACAGGGCGCAGTGATTATCCGAATCAAATTAATAATGTACTGGCTTTTCCCGGCATCTTTAGAGGTGCGCTTGACGCGAGAGCCAAAAATATTACGTTAGCCATGCAGTTAGCAGCAGCTAAAGGTTTAGCTAACATTATTACGCCCGATAAATTATCTGTAGAGTGTATATTACCCAACGCTTTTGAGCCTAATGTCGCCAAAGTCGTAGCCGAAAGTGTGAAAAATGCGGCTAAAAGTGAATAAGTAATAGAGGATCAATAACTAAACTTAACAATCAAAACCTACTATCAAAATAATTGGGTAGTAGGTTTTCACCATTAATAAGTTAATATAATCAAACTATTAATGATTTAGCATGAATGATGAATATGAAGTATCTTTTTAATCGATTAACACTCAAAATTAAATTAATTAGCTTAATTTGTTTGGTATTTATACTATCGGTTATTGCCCAAAATATTTATATTGTACATGTTGTTAATGACGAATATTTAATGCATTCACGTCAAGGGGTTGAAAATATTGCTAATATCATCTCAACATCCGATGACATCATCCATAAAATGCAAACCCCAACACCAGAACATTTAGCCTCCATTCAAACTATTGCTGAACAAGCACGGATAATGACTCAAGTCGATTTTGTGGTTATTTTTAATATGCAAAGCATACGCCTTTCCCATCCAGATAAAAACAAAATTGGGCAACTTATTGTTGGCGGCGATGAGCAACCGGCATTAAAAGGCGAATCCTATTCATCCATTGCTAAAGGAACCCTAGGCGATTCAGTGCGTGCTTTTAGACCTATTTTCAATCAATTACACCAGCAAATTGGGGGGGTTCTAGTTGGACAAACGCTAAAAAAAATTAATCATTCAGCAGCCAAAACCAGCCAACCTATTTGGTTATCATTAGTCGCATCATTAATCATCGCCATTATCTTAGCGTCTTTACTTTCTCGAAACATAAAAAAAATATTATATGGACTCGAACCATTAGAGATGGCTCACTTATTTGAAGAACGAAATGCAATTATACGAACAGTTAAAGAAGGTATTGTGGTTGTTAATCGTGAAGGGCTGATAACTCAAATTAACGACGAAGCGAGAAGAATATTACGTTTACCAGATAGCAAAGATAATATTATCGGCTATCCAATTGCAAAGATTATTCCCAATACTCGATTGTGTGATGTCATGATGACAGGTATTCCTGAATATGATTGTGAACAAAACATCAATGGCGTTGTTATTTTAACTAACCGAACACCATTATTTGTAAAAGAATCACTTGTTGGCGCGATTGCCTCATTTAGGGATATGACAGAAGTACGACAATTAGCCGAAAACCTAACGGGGGTGAATCGTTATGCTGATGCATTACGTTCACAATCTCATGAATTTAATAATAAATTACATGTTATCTATGGGTTAGCCTTTAATGATAATAAACAAGAGTTAATCGATTATCTTGAAGAGATAATAGGTAACAAACAAGCCGAATCTAAGTTAATTAGTCAAACAATAAAAGATCCTATTATTGCGGGATTTTTAAATAGCAAATTTAGTCGAGCTCGTGAGCTCGGTATATCATTATCTTTAAATGTTAAAGGTGAATTAAAACTCATCCCGAATATCTCTGTGACCCACAGTTTAATTACCATTCTTGGCAATCTCATCGATAATGGATTAGATGCTATTCAATTTTTAGATGATAAACAGATCATTATTAATTTAGTGATAAGTCATGAAATTTTTGAAATTGAAGTCATTGATAATGGTGAAGGTATTGCACAAGAAGATATACAATATATCTTTAACAAAGGCTATTCAACCAAAGGAGATAACCGAGGTATAGGACTTTATTTAGTATTAGCTAGTCTTGATGAACTTGGTGGGCATATTCAATTGTGTGATCCAATTAATAAAAAAGGGGCTTGTTTTAAAGTATCATTACCACTTTGTGAACTTTATAGAGAGAAAGAGTAATGGTTGATGTATTGATTGTTGAAGACGATCCAATGGTGGCGGAGTTAAATAAAAAATACCTACAAAGGATGACAGGATTTCATTTAATTGCCAATGTGAGTAATGGCGAACAAGCACTCCATTTTATTCATGACAATCATATAGATCTTATCTTACTCGATGTCTTTATGCCTAAACTTAATGGGCTTGAGTTGTTACAACATATTCGTATCAGTTATCCACAAATTGATATTATTATGGTGACAGCAGCATGTAATACCAGTGATATCCAAACAGCATTACGTTTGGGCGTAATTGATTATATTGTCAAACCATTTACCTTTGAACGTTTAAGAACTGCACTTATTTCATATCAAGAACGAGTACGTTTATTGTCGTCATCAAAAATACTTAATCAACATCAATTAGACGATCGTATTTTTGCCAAACCATCGATAAACCATAAAGAGTTACCCAAAGGAATTGATAGCCAAACATTAAAAAAAGTCCGTGAAACTATTATTCACTATAATCATGAATTTTCGATGAGCGATATTGTCGAGTTAATACCATTATCGCGCATATCATTAAAAAAATATCTTGATTACTTAGAAGAACGTGAAGAGCTTGAAAGTCATTTGACCTACTTATCCATTGGTAGACCAGTAAAACGTTATACTTATCAGAATTAATTTGTGATTATTTTTAATTAACATATTGATTATAAAATAATAACAGTCAAGAAATAAAAATTATTGATTATTATTATTGATGGTTTATTATCCTCATTTTTAAAAGGATTTTTAGATAAACCATGAAACTCAAATCAATTTCTTTATTAATCATCACAGTATTTAGTGCCAATCAAGCACAAGCTTATAACTATGTCGCTTCTTCTGATGTCATTTTACCTTTTAACCAGATTAATGAACGTTATTTCATAACTAACAGTACTACTAATGCGGTTAATATTAACGTTTCTGACGGTTTGACTGTTAATAGTGATGGTTCATTTCACTTAGGTTTTAGTGGTAAAACCGATAGTGAAACAGCTTCACTTGCCGCAGGTGATATCAATATGAATATCAATGGTAACTTTCAAATTCATAATGATACATGGATTGGTAAATTTGATACAAAATTCTTTACTCAATATTTAGGGTTGCATAAAGATTATCCATATAACCCTATCAATCAAGACATTAACGTTCATGTAACAGGCGATATTAATGTTGAATTAGGTGCAGATAAAGAAAGAGGCGGACTCATGATTTTGGCTGGTAATGTCATGGGAACAGGCGTAAATACGACAGGTAAAACCACCGTAAAAGTAGATGGCGATACCAATATTCGAAGTGGCGATAATCATTTAGCCGGTACCGCTCTAGCACCAGCTAAGTTAATCACTCGTAGCTTTAATTTAACTGGTGGTGATATTGAAATCATCGGAGCAAAAACAGTACTAGAAACGACCAATAACGATATCAATAAGTCTTCTGTGACCATAGGTAAGACCGGTAAAATGATCATTATGCGAGGAGGGACTGTTGATGTCAGCCTTGGTGGTAATTTCAACGTGATTGATCAAGGTATTTTAAGTGCTAGCCGAGGTAATGGTTTTGTCAAACTGGCATCAAATGGACAGGTATATATCGGTAAAAATGCGACAATCGAATCCTCTAAAGGCTCTCTTTTCATTAGTGATCAAACTAACCGAACATCACAATTAAATATTGATGGCATTATTAGTTTTGGGGTTTCTGATACCAAACAGATTAATGAAATTAATGGTGATAATGTTAATGTTAATACAACAGCAAAATTTTCTGCAACAGATGACTTTTTAAAGAACGCATTTAAATATACCTCTTCTGAAGCTAATGCCACCGTATTATCAGCAAATAATTCTTTGAAAATTGCTAATATTCAAAATAATGAAACAAAAGCACTTATTCAAAACATTTATGGCGATCTGAACTTTAAATTAACAGGCAATGAGTTAAAATTTGTTAACGCGACTAATGTCACTGACTTTAGTAATGCCGCTCAAACAAAAGCTGCTGCTGATCGTCAAATTTCCCGTTATTATCAACAAGTCGGTACTAATTCAAAAAATGTAGCAAAACGATTTGCACAAAATGTAGCTAAAGTTTCGTATGAATCATTCTATAATCCGACTAATAAAGGCAGTGTTATTTCTGATAAATCGTTAGCTGGCGATTTAAACTGGGCAATATTAAGCGCAATAGGACGAGGTAATTTAGCTATTGAAAATCGTGGCACGAGTTTACAATTTAATCGCACCTTAGCTGGATTATATAATAATAATCAGGGTTTACACTTGTCTGAAATTGCACTTAACAACTTCAATTACACGAAATCAATCTTAGACAAACAAGTTGGACAATATTTTCAAAATAAAAAATTAGTCAATAATAATGATAATTTATGGATAAACCTTACCCATCATGATGAAAATACCGATAACCATGATGGTATTTCTGGTTATAAATACTCTTCTAACGGATTTATGATGGGATACGACAACGAGTTGCTAGATAACCTACTTGTAGGCTCAGCAATCGGTTATTCGTCAGGTGATTATAAAAATAAAGCAGCTTCATCCAATGATTCAGATATCAATAATTATCAAATTCAGCTTTATTCTACTTATAAATCACCAACAAATATCATTGCATCAACTTACGCCGGCTACTCTTATGGAAAAAACCGATTAAAAGCAGACGACAATCACAATACTATCAAAGAAAAATTCCATAGTAATACGTGGAATATTGGTGGTTCGATTGGTTATGACTGGCAAAGTACTGATCAATTAACATTAACACCTGCGATTGGTTTAACTTATGTGCATACTGAAAATAGCGCACATGATGTCAGTTATAACAGTATTGATTTAGTTAAATATGCTAAATCATCTAACTCATCATTATTGCTTCCTGTCGATTTAACAGCAAATTATTTAGTTTGGCAAAATCAGGATAGTCAATTATTGTTAACCGCAAAAACAGGTTATGCATTTAATTTGAGTAATGATAAATTTGATAGTGATATCACTATTAATGGCATTGATAATTTATCTAAAATGCGTGCCTACTCATCCAACCGTAGCAAAAATCAATATAACTTTGCTAGCGGCATCACCTATAAATATAATTTAGTTGATGTAAATATTAATTATCAATACTTTGGTGAGAGTAAAAGAAATTCAAATTATATTACGGCTCTTACAAAAATTAGTTTTTAATCACTGAAACTAACCAGACAAAGATGATGCTCTACTGTTTTTTCAAAAAAGAGCATCATCAAATCGACATAGCAATAATTCTCTATGCAGTGATCTCATCTAAAGAAAGATTAAAACTCGGTACAAAAACATCTAAAAAGTAATCCATTTCAGGGCTGCTTCGCTCAGATAAAGTTTTTTTAAGGCGCTGTTTTGCCAGTTTAAACTCGTTATTACCCGCACTTAACTCTTCAATTGTTTTAAGATATGCACATAAAGCATCAGCTTGTTTCACAATGCTTTTTTCTTCTTCAGTATAAAAATCATCATCAATTAGGCATCTAAAATCGTCTTGTAACTCTTTGGGTAACATATTAATGAGTTTATTTTGTGCTATTTTTTCAATTTTTTTATATTCAACCGTTATTTGTGGATTGTAATATTTGGTTGGTGTGGGTAAATCGCCCGTGATAACCTCTGATGCATCATGATACATAGCTAATAATGCAATTCGTTCAGGATTAACATCACCATTAAATCGTTTATTTTTAATAATAGCTAAAGCATGGGCAACAAAAGCCACTTGCAAACTGTGTTCAGATACATTTTCAGTTCTCACATTACGCATTAAAGGCCAGCGATTAATCAATTTTAATCGTGACAAATGAGCAAAAAAATGACTAGTATTCATAGGGAAAACTCTTTCTGATTTAAAAATAAAAAACGCTTCCATTACTGTATGGAAGCGCTTATTAGATAAATAAATGTATTTAAATTTTTAAGCTAAAACAAGTTGCTGCGTACCTAAAGCAAGTGGAACAGTTTGCTCTTCGGTAAAAGTGACATATTCCCACGCATCTTGTTTTGCTAATAAAGCTTGTAATAATTGATTATTTAAAGCATGACCAGATTTATAACAAACGACTTCGCCAATCATATTATGGCCACACATATATAAATCACCGATAGTATCGAGCATTTTATGACGAACAAATTCATCTTCAAAACGCAAGCCATCTTCGTTAAGGACTTTATAGTCATCAACCACAATTGCACAATCTAAACTACCACCTAAACACAAACCTTTTGATTGTAATGCTTCAATATCACGCATAAAACCAAATGTTCTTGCTCGGCTAATTTGACGAATAAATGATTCAGACGAAAAATCCAACTGATAACGTTGTGAACTACTATCAATTGCCGGATGATGAAAATCGATAGTAAAATCTAATCTAAACCCATTATATGGTCTAACTTCAGCCCATTTGTCACCATTTTCAACGCGAACAGTTTCTTTAACGCGTAAAAATCGTTTAAGTGCATTTTGCTCGGTAATACCTGCATCAAGCAGTAAATAAACAAACGGACTTGCACTACCATCCATAATTGGGATTTCAGGCGCATCAACTTCGATAATAATGTTATCGATGCCAAGACCTGCTAGCGCTGAGTTAATATGCTCAACAGTTGAGATACGAACGTTATCTTCATTCACTAAGCATGTACAAAGCATAGTATCACGCACTGATTTTGCATCCACCGGAAAATCAACATATGGATTCAAATCAGTACGACGATAAATAACACCTGTATTTTCAGGCGCAGGGCGTAACGTCAAAGTAACTTTTTTGCCGGTATGCAAACCAACACCTGTTGCTTGTATTGTCCTTTTTAATGTTCTTTGTTTCACTTTACACCTACTATTCTATTTGTTTCTATTGACATTAGACAATAAAAAACCAAATAAGTTCAACACTAATTCGCTTGCTTACGGATAAAAGCAGGAATATCTAAAATTTTATTTTCTTCAAGAGGAGAAATGCTTTGCTCATTAACCACTTTAGCTAATTTCTCTTCTTGATGTCCTAAATTACTGCTTTGACCAAATAGCGAGTTTTGTGAAATTGGTTTAGCAATTTTAACTTCTGGACGCTTATCCATACCAATGCCTGTTGCAACAACAGTAACTCGAATTTCATCTGACATATCAGGATCAAAAGTTGTCCCGACAACAACAGTGGCATTATCAGAAGCAAATGCTCTGACTGTACTACCCACTGTTTCGAATTCTTCTAAGCCAAGATCTAAACCGGCGGTAACATTAACTAAGACGCCGCGCGCACCAGATAAATCAATATCTTCTAATAATGGGCTAGAAATGGCCATTTCAGCAGCTTCTTCAGCTCGATTATCACCACTTGCACGACCTGATCCCATCATGGCATATCCCATTTCTGACATCACTGTTCTAACGTCGGCAAAGTCCACGTTGATATGACCAGGTTTAGTAATTAATTCTGCAATACCTTGTACCGCACCTTTTAATACACCATTTGCTGCCGCAAAAGCATCTAATAACTTAACGCCTCTACCCAATACTTTTAGTAATTTATCATTTGGTATAGTAATAAGTGAATCAACATGCTTAGCTAATTCAGCAATACCTTGCTCAGCAAAAGCCATACGCTTTTTACCTTCAAAACCAAATGGTTTTGTCACTACAGCAACGGTCAAAATACCTAACTCTTTAGCGATTTCAGCAACGACTGGGGCAGCACCTGTTCCTGTTCCACCACCCATTCCCGCTGCGATAAATACCATATCAGCGCCTTCAATAGCACTACGAATGACCTCACGATCTTCCTCGGCAGAATTTCTACCCACTTCAGGATTAGCACCAGCACCAAGTCCTTTGGTTACATTGGTACCGATTTGGATAGTTTGACCTACCTTAATTCTTTTTAATGCTTGTGCATCTGTATTTGCCGCAAAAAATTCTACACCTTCAATATGTTCAGCAATCATGTGTTCAACGGCGTTACCACCGCCACCACCAACACCAATAACTTTAATGACTGCTGCTGGTTCATCATCTGCAACCATAGGCTCAAACATAACTTATCTCCAATTATACGATCTTAGAACATTGTACAGATAACCGTCTACAATGTCCACGAAGTTCTTGAAATATATTAGCTAAAATTCTTTTTTAAACCAACCGGTCAAACGTTTAGCTATCCCTTTTAATGATGATTTGTCACTATCTTTGCCATCATCATTTAATAAACTCTGTTTCCCATAGTGTAATAACCCAACTGTCGTTGAACAATAAGGTTTTTGTACATAATCAGTTAGGCCCGAAATATTTAAAGGCTGACCTATACGCACTTGATTTTGAAAAACTTTTTCCGCACACTCAACCATACCTTTGATTTGAGCTGCACCACCAGTTAATACAATACCGGCTGCGAGTTGATATTTGACATTTTGTTTTTTTAGTTCGTCTTGTAGCGAAAGTAATTCTTTTTGAACTAAGGAAAGAAGTTCAGAATAACGAGGTTCTATGACATCAGCAAGTGTCTGTCTTTGTAAAGAACGAGATGGTCTACCGCCGACACTCGGTACATCGATGACTTCATCTTTACCAATTAATGAACCGACAGCACAACCATAGCGAATTTTAATATTTTCAGCATCCATTGGCGGGGCACCAAAGGCATAAGCGATATCGCTAGTAACAACATTTCCCGCATAAGGAATGACAACAGAATGACGTAAAGCACCACCTGTATACACCGTCACATCCATTGTACCGCCGCCCATATCAATAACACAGACGCCTAATTCCTTTTCATCATCAGTCAATACTGCATAACTCGATGCTAAGCCAGAAAAAATAAGCTGATCAACTTTTAAACCACAACGTTCAACCGCTTTTACAATGTTTCTGGCCATATCATTATGGCAAGTGACTAAATGCACTTTAGCTTTCATACGTACGCCAGACAAACCAATCGGATTTTTTATTCCTTCTTGTAAATCAATGGAATATTCTTGGGCAATAACATGTAAGATTCGATGTTCATCTAAAATTCTGACTGATTTTGCTGTATGCACCACATTTTCAACATCTTCGGCGGTCACTTCCTCATCGGCAATTGGCACCATACCAATTTCATTTTGACAACGAATATGTTTGCCAGAAAGACTTAAATAAACCGAAGATATTTGGCAATCTGCCATTAGCTCAGCTTGATCAACAGCACGTTGGATTGATTTCACCACAGATTCTAGATCGTTAACACCACCTTTATCAACGCCTTTTGATGGGCAGTGCCCTACACCAATGATATTAATAATACCATCGGGAAGAACCTCACCAACAAGAGCAAGTACTTTTGATGTACCAACTTCTAGTCCTACAACCAATTTTTTTTCTGTTGCTTTCATACTTCAGCCTTTATTTATTCCTTACTGCGCTATTTTTTCTCTTTGTACTGAAATACCATTTTCATAACGTAAATCAGCGACCGTTATTCTTTCATTTGTTGGTATTCTTGATTGTATTTCAGGAAATAATTTCATAAATAGTTGATAACGCTCTTCGATGTTTTCACTTCCTAACACCAATTTTATTTCCTGATCTTCAACACATATACCAGCAATACATTGTTTTACCATCAGTTGCCAAGCATTTCGCTCATCGGATATTGCCGCGTCAATCTTTAATGCCAACTGATTATTAGCCAGTTTTTTAGATAAATTATCTAATTTATAATATGTTTCGAGTACTGATTTTGCTTTACCTTCAGGTCCATATAGCCTTGGTAATTTTAAATCGTTAATACGATCCAAAGGTACACTAAATACAACGCCATTTTCATCAAGTAAAAATAAATCATTCCAATAAAATGCCGGTTTATACTCTTCGACATGAACAATCAATCGATCCGGCCACTGTTTTCGTACACTGGCATGCTTAACCCATGGAAAGCGCATGACTTCTTGCTGAATATCATCAACATCTTGTCCAATATAAGTATTTGGTAAACCTAAACCTAAAATCGCTTCCCGAAGGTCATTTTCCGTTGTATAAGTATGTTCTCCGCTCAATGTTAACTGAGACAATACCATTTGTTCTGGATCATCCATCCACTCTTTAATACTTTGCACAATCCAAGTGCTAATTAAAATAATCATAATAAAGAACAAAAATCCCATGAATTGTTCTGTATTACGAAAAATAAGCAGGCGCCTTTTTTTTCTTTCTTCTCGTCGATGTGCTGCTTGCCTAACTTGTTTCATAAAAATAGGGCCATTATATAGTTGCCAGTTTTAAAATTCGTGTAACTAGTTCACTAAATGACCAACCGTATTGCTTGGCTGCCATTGGCACTAAACTATGATCTGTCATACCTGGAGCGGTATTGACTTCAAGTAAATAAGGATTTTGATTATCGTCAAACATAATATCTACCCTTCCCCACCCTCGACATCCTACTGCTTTATAAGCATCAAGGGCCAATTTACGAATTTCCTGTTCTTTATTTTCGGGTAAACCGCTTGGGCAAAAGTATTGTGTTGAGTCAGATAGATACTTTGCATCATAATCATAAAATTTGGTAGCGGGTTTAATGTAAATTGCGGGTAAAACTTCTTCACCAACAATTGCTACTGTAAATTCCGGTCCAGATAAAAATGACTCAACCATCACCGCATCATCATATTGAAAAGCAACATCTATAGCATCTTTCAATTCAAAGATTTCATTAACTCTTGCCATCCCAACGCTTGATCCTTCATGAATTGGCTTTACAAATAGCGGTAAACCAAGTTGTTTAACAATAGACTCAACATCAACAGGTTGGGTTTTATTAACCATAACATAATTGGCAACCGGCAAATCCATTGCTTTCCAAATTAATTTGGTTTTTAATTTATCCATTGTCAGTGCAGATGACAACACATCACTGCCTGTATAAGGAATATTTTGATAAGTTAAAATGGCCTGAACAATACCATCTTCACCTCCACGTCCATGCAGTATGATGAAAGCTTTATTAAAACCTTGTTGCTTTAGATCCGTAATAGCATGGTCTTTAGTATCAATAAGATGGGCATCAATCCCACTGGCCAATAATCCGGCTAGCACTGCACGACCAGATTTAATCGACACTTCACGTTCCGCAGAGGTACCACCATATAATACAGCTACTTTATCGTTCATGATTATTATACCTCTTTTGAATATAATTGAGCACTGGCTAATTGTCGAGCAATACGACCTACACTACCAGCACCTTGTGTTAATAATAAATCCCCACCTTGCAATAATTCCTGCATAATCTCAGGTAGAAGATCTAAATCGGAAACATAAATCGGATCAACTTTACCGCGATTACGAATCGAACGACATAAAGATCGACTATCCGCTCCCGCAATGGGTTGCTCACCGGCGGAATAAACATCCAACATAACCAGCGCATCGACTTGAGAAAGAACTTGCGCAAAATCATCAAATAAATCCCGAGTTCGAGTATATCGATGGGGTTGAAACAACATGACTAATCGACGATCGGGCCAACCATTTCTTGCTGCCTGTATTGTTGCATTAACTTCACTTGGATGATGACCATAATCATCCACCATCATAATATCGCTGCCATTGACATGCGGGAAGACCCCCAATAAATCAAACCGTCTACTGGTGCCCGCAAATTTAGCTAAGGCATGAATAATTGACTCATCGTCAATACCATCTTCAGTGGCAGCAATAATTGCAGCAGCTGAATTTAACGCATTGTGTTTTCCTGGTGCATTTAATTCTATCTGTAAATCTTCATGATTTGGTCGGCACACCGTGTAATAGCTGATACCTTGTTCCTGACGATAATTTTTAATGACCACATCCGCTTCTTCACTAAATCCATAAGTGATAATTTTACGCCCGACAATAGGTAATAAATCACGATTAAATGGATCGTCATAACACATTATTGCTAAACCATAAAAAGGAAGATTACGTAAAAACGAGATAAATGTCTGTTTAAGATTTTCGACATTACCTTGATAAGTATCCATGTGATCAGGTTCAATATTGGTGACAATCGATACCATTGGTTGCAAATGAAGAAATGAAGCATCACTTTCATCTGCTTCGGCAATAAAATAACGGCTGCTACCTAATTGCGCATGTGTGCCAGCTGCTTTAACCAATCCCCCATTAACAAAAGTCGGGTCAAGTTTTGCTTCAGCATAGATAGCTGTAACCATGGCTGTTGTTGTGGTTTTACCGTGTGTACCGGCAATGGCTATACCATAGCGAAAACGCATTAGTTCGGCTAACATTTCTGCCCGTTGAATAACAGGAATACGCGCTTCACGCGCCGCAACAACTTCTATGTTATCTTGCGAAATAGCTGAAGATATCACAACAACACTTGAACCGAGTATATTTTCGGCCGCATGCCCAATAACAATTTTTGCACCTAATGTCTCTAAATGTTGTGTTACCGCGTTTTCAGCAATGTCCGAGCCACTAATTTGATAACCTTCATTAGCCAAAACTTCGGCAATTCCTCCCATGCCAGCGCCACCTATCCCAACAAAATGGATATGTTTGACACGTTTCATTTCGGGAATAATTGCTCTTAATTCAGCTAATTCCTTCGTATTCACAATCGAACTCCTAATTATACTGTTTTTATTTACGTGTTATGCCTTAACTTTATTGAGTATTCTATTATGCTTATTATTAATGAACTCAATAATTGATATGTCATAACGATATTATTAATCTTAAACATCTTAAGTAAGATGATTACATCACATTATATAAAAAATTAATCATTTTACTACTGAACACAAGGTTTGAGCCACTCTTTCTGTCGAATTCACAATGGCTAAACTTTTAGCCTTAACGGCCATATCTATTAACTCCGATCGATTTAAATTTTCAAGTAAATGAGAAAGCGATGCAACATTAAAATCGGGTTGCTCAATAATAGTTGCAGCACCAATATCGGCTAAAGATTTTGCATTCCAATATTGCTGGCGATCTTTATGCATAAATGGCACGAAAATCGCCCCTATACCGACCACTTCAATTTCACTTACTGTTAGTGCTCCACTTCGGCAAATGACAATATCCGCCCAATTATAAGCCTCGGCAACATCAGAAATAAATTCAGTAATTTTATTGTTTGTCATATCACAATCTTGATAAGACTGAGAAACTGATTCTAGCATTCCTTTTCCTGTTTGATGCCAAACTACATATTTATCGGACAATTTGGTTATCACTTTAGGCACAATATCATTAATCACTTTAGCACCTTGACTACCGCCCATTACTAATACTCGAATTGGACCTTGTCTATCTTTCAATCTTTCACTAGGATCAGCTAGTTGCAATAAATCATTGCGAACCGGATTACCCACTACTTCAGCATGGGGGAAAGCAGTAGGAAAAGCTTGAAGCACTTTAGTTGCAATTTTCGCTAACCATTTATTAGTTAAACCAGCAATACCATTTTGTTCATGTAATACAATAGGTATACCTAAAGTTTTAGCTGCAATTCCACCTGGACCTGATACATATCCCCCCATACCAAGCACTACATCAGGACGATAAGCTTTCAAAATTTTTCTTGCTTGCAAAACCGCTTTAACAATTTTATAAGGTGCTTTTAATAAAGCGCTTATTCCTTTTCCGCGTAAACCTGATATTTGGATAAAATCAATATCAATTCCATTTTCAGGAACTAAATGCGCTTCCATTCTATCTGCTGTACCAAGCCACCTAACTTGCCACCCTTGTTTCATCAAATAATGCGCAACGGCAATACCTGGAAATACATGACCGCCTGTGCCACCAGCCATCACTAATAATTTTTTCATTATTTTATTGACCTTATTCTTGCTTGTGCTTGTTTTTGTCTAAACTCATAGTCTATTCGCAGTAATATAGCAACAGCAATGCTCATTACAATAAGACTTGAACCACCGTAGCTAATAAATGGTAATGTTAACCCTTTAGTTGGTAACATGCCTGATGTTACGCCTATGTTAACGAAAGTTTGAAAACCAAACCAAATACCAATTTCACAAGCTAAATAACCTGAAAACTGCGAACCATCATTAAGTGCTCTATATCCAATAGCTAATGCTTTAAATGTTAGAAAAAATAACAACATCAATAAAGCAACAACCCCAAGATAACCATACTCCTCAGAAATAATAGAAAAAATAAAATCTGTATGACATTCGGGTAAATAGCCCAATTTAAGAATTGAATTGCCCATTCCTTGACCGGTAATACCACCACTACCAATGGCCATCAATGAAGCAACTAACTGATAGCCCGATCCTGTTGCGTCTTGCCAAGGATCGAGAAAGGTTAATAAACGGGTTAAACGATAAGCTTCATATAAAATCAAACATATCACAGCACCAACACCCGTCAACAAAATAGCAATAAATTGCCACAACTGAGCACCGGCAATAAATAAAATACCAATGGTTACCATAAACAGCACAATAACGGTACCTAAATCGGGTTGTTTTAAGAGTAGAATTGATAAAACAGCCATCACCACCATAGGTTTAAAAAATCCCCAAAAACGATTTTGCACTTCATCGGATTTGCGTGATAGATAGGCTGCTAGAAAAATAAATAAAGATAATTTGGCTAACTCAGCCGGTTGGAAGTTAAAAACACCTAATGGGATCCAACGTGATGCACCATTGATTGAAGAGCCTATGCCTAATACAATCACTAACATAATAATGGCAACAATTAAAAGAGCGGTACTAAATTGTTGCCAGCGCTGCATAGGAATATACAATGTTACAAACATTAAAAACAGGGACATAGCCAACTGAATTAATTCGCGCTGGGTATAGAAAAAAGGATTAGTTTCACTAAATGACATCGATGCCGATGTCACCATAATCAAACCAAAAATCATTAAACCAAACACTGTCCAGAGTAATGAATTATCAAACGGTATATTTGGATTTACCTGTTTTTTTATCCAAAAAAACGTCATTTTTCACTCCTTTGAGCATATTGCTTTGCCAGTTGAGCAAATTGATTACCTCGCTCAATATAATTTTTAAATTGATCTAAACTGGCGCACGCAGGGGAAAGCAATACCACATCATCCACCTTAACTTTATTCGCGATCAGTTGCATTGCATCTGCCATGGTTTCAGTCACAGTAGTTTTACTCGGTGCTAATTTTGCAAGTAATTGACGGTCTCGCCCAAAACAAAAAACCTCAATCTGGTTATTTTGTAAGTAAGGAATCAGAGGGGTAAAATCGGCAGATTTTCCATCACCACCTAATAGTAAATATAACTTTCCTTGGCACACTACACTATTTAACGCTGCCTCGGTGCTTCCAACATTGGTCGCTTTTGAATCATTAATCCATTTCACACCATTTTGTTGATATACCAATTCAAATCGGTGAGCTAAACCTTGAAAGGTTGCTATGGTTGCTAAACTTGACGTTCTGGAAATACCTAATCGATCACTAATAGCAAGCGCAGCCAACGCATTTAAATAATTATGACGCCCAATTAGTTTCATCTCTTTAGTCGATAAAACCACTTCATTTTGTGCAATTAAATGTTCACACTTATTATCTAAATGGTAATCGCCTTTATTTACCCCAAATGAGACACAATTTTGCTCATTAGACGCAGGTATTGTTAATTTATCATCGTGATTAAATACGCAATACTTTGCATTATGATAGATGCGTTGTTTAGCTTGAGCATATTGCATTAAACCTAGCGGATAGCGATCCATGTGATCTTCGGATATATTTAAAATCGTCGCTACAGTTGCTTGTAAACTAAAAGTTGTTTCTAATTGGAAGCTTGAAAGTTCAAGCACATACACATCAACATTTTGTTTTAAAAGTGATAATGCCGGCTCACCGATATTACCACCAACACCAACCTTAATACCTGATGATTTAACAATATCACCAACCAATGTTGTGACGGTTGTTTTACCATTGGCGCCGGTAATGGCAACTACTTGCTTATTGGCTTGCTTGTTAACCTCGCGGCAGAAAAGTTCTATATCGCCTATAATTTCAATACCTTGGTTTGCCGCTTGTTGTAATTGTGGCGTAGATAAAGCTATACCGGGACTTGCGATAATTAAATCAGCATCTAACAACCAATCAAGCTTTAGATCACCTAAATGGTATTCAATACGGCTGTCTAATAGTTCTAATCCTTGTGGCTTTAAACGTGTATCAATCACTTTTGGAATCACATTTTGAGCAAGAAAATAGTCCACACAAGAGAGCCCTGTGATGCCTAAGCCAATAATAACAACGTTTTTGCCCTGATAGCTAATCATGATTTAATCCTGATCTTATTAATTAACGTAATTTCAACGTTAATAACCCAATTAATACTAACATTAATGAAATAATCCAAAAACGAACAATCACCCGAGGTTCCGGCCAACCTTTAAGTTCATAATGATGATGTATTGGCGCCATTCTGAAAATTCTTTTACCTCGTAATTTATAAGAACCAACCTGTAAAATTACCGATAACGTTTCAATAACAAATATACCACCCATTATCAGTAATAAAAATTCTTGGCGTAATAATACTGAAATGATGCCAAACACACCACCTAACGCTAAAGACCCTACATCGCCCATAAATACCATAGCCGGATACGTGTTGAACCATAAAAAGCCAAGTCCAGCACCGACGATTGCAGTGCAAACAATCATGAGTTCTCCACTGAATTTAATATAGGGAATATGTAAATAAGCAGCAAAATTAACATTACCGGTAGCCCAAGATACTAAAGCAAAACCTGCTGCAACAAATACTGTTGGCATGATGGCAAGTCCATCAAGTCCATCCGTCAAATTAACCGCATTACCGGCACCAACGATGACCACATAGGTTAGCAAAATAAAGAATAATCCTAATTGTGGCATCACATCTTTGAAAAAAGGAACAACTAATACGGTTACCGCTGTATCTTTACCATAAGCATAAAGGCCGAACGCAACAATTAAGGCAATAACTGATTGCCAAAAGTATTTCCACCTAGCAATAAGGCCCGCTGTATTTTTACGAATAACTTTTAAATAATCGTCTGCAAAACCAACAATACCGTAACCAATTAAAACAAATAAGGTTACCCAGACATAAGGATTACGCAGATCTGCCCATAAAAAAACTGAAATCGAGATTGATGCCAAAATGAGGGTTCCTCCCATTGTTGGCGTCCCTTTTTTGCTTAAATGCGATTCGGGCCCATCATTACGAATGACTTGACCAATCTGCAATTTTTGAAGCCAATCAATGACCTTTTGCCCCATAATTAATGAAATAGCTAATGAAGTTAACAGCGCTAAGATGGCCCTGACCGTTAAATAAGAGATAACATTAAAAAAAGTAAAATATTTAACTAAATGTTCTGATATTAAAAACAACATAATTTTAATCCTGAATCAACATTGTTCGATTTGAATTTTTTCGATGAGCTCTTCCATTTTAGCGCTACGTGATCCTTTAACTAGTATGGTTAAAATTGGATGCTGCCGTAGTAACATTAACAGATAATTCACTGCATCTTGTTTATGATTAAAATGGTGGCCGACACCACTATACTGGCTAATAAATTGACTTAAATTACCGACACTAATGACACAATCAAGTTTTTCGTGATGAGCAAGTTCACCAATTTGTTGATGATATTTTTCGGCATCTTCGCCTAATTCAGCCATATCACCAACAACTAAAATTCGATAACCAGGTTGCTTTGCTAAAACCTTAATAGCTGCCGACATTGAACCAACATTAGCATTATAAGCATCATCCAAAATTAACTGGGTTTGATTTAATTGTATTGGAAACAATCGACCTTTTACCGGTTTTAAGGTAGCTAAACCTTGCTTTATTTGATTAAACGTTGCGCCTACAGAAATCGCTAAAGCTGACGCCGCAACCGCATTAGAAACATTATGTTCACCAATCAAGGGAAGTTCTAGTGCACATTGACCATTAGGTGTATGTAAGATAAATGAAGTGGTCTGAGCGATTTGAATATTACTGGCATAAAAATTAGCCGATGGATTAGATAATGAAAAGGTCCATACCGTTTTGTTACCTAACGAATTAAACCACTTATCACTACAGCTATCTAAATTGATGATAGCAATACCATGATTCGCTAATCCTGCAAAAATTTCACCTTTGGCGGTTGCCACTCCATCAAGCGAACCAAAGCCTTCAAGGTGCGCCTGCGCAATATTATTAATTAGAGCACTTTGGGGTTTAACAATATTAGTTGTATACGCAATTTCACCAATGTGATTCGCGCCTAATTCTATTACTGCATATTGATCTTGCTCAGTTAGACGGAATAACGTTAACGGTACACCAATATCATTATTAAAATTGCCCTGAGTATAAAGTGTCTGACCACAATGTTGTAAAATTGCGGCAGTCATTTCTTTAACCGAGGTTTTACCCGAAGAACCAGTGAGCGCAACAATTTTAGCATGACTTAACTGACGAACCGCCGCCGCAATAAGCCCAAGTGCAATTTTTGTATCCTTAACGACAATTTGAGCAATAGCATTATTGTCAATTTTATGATCAACAATAACCACACTAGCGCCTTGTTCTATTGCTTGTTCAACAAAAACATGCCCATCAAAATGATCACCCACTAAGGCAATAAATACTGCATTTTTGATAATGTTTCTGGAGTCTGTACAAATAGCATCAATCATCATATCTTCGTTTAAGATATGATAAGATTGACCATTTATGACTTTTTTGATTTGTTTAATTTGTAATGGAATCATGATTGATTCGCTACTCCTAAAAGCTGTTTCACTGTTTCTTGATCAGAATAGTGATATTTGGTTTTACCTACAATCTGGTAATCCTCGTGCCCTTTGCCTGCAATTAATATTACATCATTAGATTTAGCTTGTTTTAGTGTATAAGTAATCGCTTGTTTTCTATCAGGGATGACTTTTACATGGGTACCATCATGTAACCCTTGTTGAATATCATGAATAATGTTCATTTCATCTTCAGTGCGTGGATTATCATTAGTTAGTACAATTTGATCAGCAAATTGTTCAGCCACTTCAGCCATTAATGGGCGCTTTCCACTATCTCTATCACCACCACAACCAAAAATCACCCATAACGTTCCTTTGCAGTGAATTCGGCTAGCTTGTAACGCTTTTTGTAATGCATCTGGCGTATGCGCATAATCGACAATAACTGTAGGACTATTTTTTTCGTGTAGAACTTCCATTCGTCCACAAATTGGTTTAAGAAAAGAGGCCATATTCACAACAGCAAAAAATGGGTAATCTAGTGTTAATAAAGTTGCAATGGACAAAAGTAGATTAGAAACATTAAATTCACCTAATAATCGGC
The DNA here is from genome assembly GCF_026536185.1 of Gilliamella sp. B2838. Lineage (NCBI taxonomy): Bacteria > Pseudomonadati > Pseudomonadota > Gammaproteobacteria > Orbales > Orbaceae > Gilliamella > Gilliamella sp. B2838. The sequence goes on along the minus strand of NZ_JAFNOO010000006.1, from coordinate 48,603 downwards.
TATTGATAATGGCATTTCCCCAACTTGACTCCATATGAATTTTGGCGCCTTTATCGTGGTATTCAATCATCGATACGCCAACATAAGGTATATTTAGTGCTTTTAAACGACGTAACGATTTAGGCTGGCAAGATACCGCTGTCACCTGTGTCAGTTTTTCAATCCATCGCTTGCCATATTTATCATCATAATTCACAATTGACTTGCCCGAATTTAGTACTTGCTTTTGCTTTTCTTCTGGAGTGAATAATGACCATTTTGCTTTCGCGTATTTACTCATAGTTTTATGATAATCAAGATGATCTCGACTGAGATTGGTAAATACGGTTGCGGCACAATTTAAACTTTTAACGCGGTCCATGGCTAAACCATGTGAAGAAATTTCCATTGCTACAACTTTGACATGCTTTTTCACAAAATCGGCTAATAAAGTTTGTACATCGATAGCTGATGCAGTGGTATTGGTTGATGGCTCGAGCTGATGATTATAAATGCCATTACCAATAGTACCTAAAATAGCGGTTTTTTCATTTAATAACGTAGTACATTGAGCAATAAGTTGTGTCACTGTGGTTTTACCATTAGTGCCTGTTACTCCAATCACTGACAATTTTTTGGAAGGTGAATGATAAAAATCATTAGCAATCATCGACAAACGATGTGACAATTGAAAAATACTGATTTGTGGTATTACAGACTTATCATCTTGCTTAAGATAATTAATTTTTAAATTATTCGATTTTCGATTAGTTTCAATAAGTATCGCAACGGCACCTGCCAAAATGGCTTGTTCAATAAAATTACGACCATCTACGGTATGCCCTTTGATCGCAACAAACACATCGTTTTTTTCCACTTGACGACTATCGATACGTAAATGATTAAGCGGAAAATCGGCTAATTCTAATTTGCCAGTTCCACCTAATAATTCAAATAATGTTTTAAATGTGCTTGTAGACATCATTTACCACCTGTTAATAAATAATCATTTGCCCATCAACTTGACGATCTGGCTTCACATTCATTGTTCGAAGAACCCCCCCCATAATACGGCTAAAAACAGGTGCGGATACTGAACCACCATAATATTGACCGGCTTTCGGGTTATCAATAACAACAACTAATGAATATTTAGGACCGGTTGCCGGTGCAATTCCTGCGGTATAAGCTAAATATTGATTGACATAGCGTCCACCCGATAATTTTTTTGCAGTACCCGTTTTAACGCCAACACTATAACCAGGTACCGAAGCTTTAGTTCCCCCACCTGTCACAGCCACAGCTTCCATCAATTGCACGACTGTTTTAGCTATTTTTTCTTGTACTACGCGTTCACCTTTAACCGGTTCTGTAATTTTTAAGATAGAAACAGGACGATATATACCGTAACTACCAATAGTTGCATAAGCTCTGGCTAATTGTAACGGTGTGACACTTAAACCATACCCGAATGCAAAGGTGGCGCGCTCAATATCTGCCCATTTTCTGGTACGATCAGCAGCAATAGATCCACTCACTTCACCACCTAATCCTAATCCCGTTGGCTGACCTAAACCAAAACGACTATAAAATTCAACTAACTCGCCTGGCTGCATTTGTAATGCTAATTTACTGACCCCAACATTACTTGATTTTTCTAAAATGCCCGCTAGATTTAATGATTTTTGATACGACACGTCTTTAATTTCATACCGATTCACAAAAAATGGTCGGGTATCAATGATAGTATTTACATCTGCAATTTTTTTCTCTAAAGCTGCCATAACAACTAATGGTTTAACTGTTGAACCAGGTTCAAACGCATCAGTGACAGCTCTATTACGTAATAAATTATAATCAATAGAGGAACGATTATTAGGATTATAAGACGGGCTCGTTGCCATCGCTAAAATTTCACCTGTATGCACATCAATTAAAACAGCTGTTCCACTATCGGCTTTATTAAATTCAACCGCTTGACTTAATTCGCTGTACACTAAAGATTGCAAGCGTTCATCAATACTTAACGTTAAATCGGATGCGGCTTCACTATCAGTTCGTTCTAACTCTTCAATAACCCGACCAACTCGGTCACGTCTTACGACTCGTTGTCCTGATTCACCAATTAACCATTTATTGAAGCTTTTTTCTATCCCTTCAGAACCCCGTTCGGTGCCGTTATCGTCGATATCGGTTAAACCAATTAACTGCGCAATATTTTCAGCAGCGGGATAATAACGTTTGGATGTTTTAGCAAACGAAATACCCGGTAGTTTTAACTGTTTTAAATAATCCGCTATTGTTGGTGTAATTTGCTTAGTTAAATACACAAAACGCATAGATGGATTACTCAATTTTTGCTGTAAGGTTGACATTGATATATTGAGTGTTTTGGCTAAACCTTGCCACCTAATATCATCAGCCTTGACACCACCTTTTTGTACAACAATTTTAGGATCCGCCCACACATCAAACATTGGCACACTCACGGCAAGCGCTCGACCATTACGATCAGTAATCATGGCACGCGGTGCATCCATTTCTTGATGGCGAATGGATCGTTTATTACCTTCAGCAATAAGCTTATCTGGTTCTATTATCTGCAATATTGCCATTCGAATAATTAAACACACAATAGCAAATATAATAAAGCCATAGACGATATAAAAACGGTTAGGTGTAAAAAACTGTTTTTTGTTCGGTTTATTTGCTTTGTTTGTTTTTACAACCTTTTTAGTTTTATCTTTATTATTTTTCACTACAGGTTTCATTATTTACTCTTTATCACAATAACGGTTTCATTTTGAGGCGTCACATATGACATACCCAATTGATTTTTAGCTTTATCTTCAACACGTTTCGGATCGGCAAGTACATTTTCTTCAATAACTAAATTACGCCATTCGCTCTCTAAAACATCTTGTTCTAGTAAAAGTTGCTCACGTTCAAATAGTTGCTTACGAACTTGTTGCGTTGTGATTAATACGGCTCCAGCTGTAATAATGATAAGTATAAGTAATAATAATGAAATTTTTTGATGACCGAGCAAATCACCAACAATTAAGCCAAATAAACTTTTACTTGGTCGCTTTTGATTGTCGATTTCAGCATAAAAATTTTCGCTATCATTTGCTTGATTACTGTTCATTTTTCCTTTCAGCTACCCTTAATATTGCGCTTCTTGAACGCGGGTTGTGATTAATCTCATCCATACTTGGTTTTACCTTGCCAAGTGATTTTAACTCGGCACCACCATATTGTTTAATTTGTTGTTCAGTAAGTGGTAATCCTGCTGGCAACTCAGGTCCTTTACTCTGTTTGCTAATAAATTGCTTAACTATTCGATCTTCTAAAGAATGAAAACTAATTACGGCAAGCCGTCCTTGGTTGGCAAGTATCGACAAACTGGCGTTCAATGCTTGTTCAACTTCTTCAAGTTCGCTATTAATATATATACGAATTGCTTGAAAACTCCGTGTTGCTGGATGTTTATGTTTATCTTTTTTAGGTGTTGCTTGTTCAATTAAATTGGCTAACTCTAATGTGCGAGTAATCGGCATAATTTTGTTTTTTTCGACAATAGCTCGCGCAATACGTTTAGCAAATTTTTCTTCACCAAATGTTTTTAATACCCATGCTATATCGGCTTCATCACTATGTAATAGCCACTCACTTGCTGTCATGCCCTGATGATTATTCATCCGCATATCGAGCGGACCATCACGCATAAACGAAAATCCTCTTTGCGGATCATCAAGTTGCGGAGAAGAAACCCCAAGGTCCAATAAAAAACCATCAACTTTACCAAGTAAGCCTAAATTATCAATATATTGATATACATTAGAAAACTCACCACGAATAAAGGTAAATCGCGGATCAATTATTTCACTCGCTGCCTGTTGAGCTTTGGCATCGCGATCAATGGCAATTAATCTTCCTTCATTACCTAGATGATTTAAAATTAAACGAGAATGACCGCCTCGACCAAAAGTTCCATCAACATAAATACCGTTTTTTTTTATATTTAATGCTGCAATAGCTTCATTTAGTAAAACAGTTGTATGTAGATAGCTCATTAGTCTTGTACTCTATTATTTAGTTAAATCGTTAAATTTTTTAAATTATCGGATAAGTTTGTAATATCAGCCGACAGCTCAGCAATATCTTCACTAATTTGTTGATACCAGATGACTTCATCCCAAATTTCAAATTTATTAGATTGACCTACAAACATGACATGTTTTTCTAATTTTGCGTATGTGCGTAATGTAGGCGGTAATAGAATCCGACCTGAATTATCCATAGGGCACTCAATTGCATAGCCTAGTAATAATCGTTTTATTCGACGCTCTGACTCAACAATAGTAGAAAGTGTTGATAGTTGCTTTTCAATACTTTTCCATTCAGAAATTGAGTAAAGTGACAAGCAAGAATGATATAAACCAATTGTGCAAACCATGCCTTCAGACAAAGCATCACGATAGCGAGTAGGAATAGCCATCCGCCCTTTACTATCTAAATTGACTGAAGTTGCACCACTGAACATGAAAGCACCGTTTTCTTTAAATTTTTATTATTTTTTTATTGATTAAAATCAGATGGTTAAATAATTCTTACTTTTTTACCACTTAAACCCACTTTTTACCACAAAAGTTACAAAAATAATAGGTATTTAATCAATTAATTTCGCGAATATTCATAAAAATAAGTGCACGCTATTTTTACTAAAAATAACTTCAGCTTTGAATATTTAAAATATTTATTTAAATCAATTGGTTAAATGATTTATTTTTTCAAACGTTCATACTAACAATAGAAAAAATATGATTAAGAGATGATGTGAATAAAGTAATGAAGTTAAATATTACTCATAATGGATGAGTAATGATTGAGGCTTTAAAGAAAGATTGTGGCCGACATAAGTCGGCACAATCAATAGGCTTACGCAGCAGTCCAAAATATGGTCACATTAACTTTATCTTGCTGTAAAATTGCTCTAACTGGCATTTGGTTAATATCTTTACCTTGTTCGGCTTGTTCTAATACTGACATTTTACTATCACCCACTAAATGTAGATAGATATTGTGACTATTTAAAATAGTAGGCAGCGTTAAAGTAATTCGATCTAAAGGCGCTGTTAATGGTGTCATACCGATAACTTTACGGCCTGATTTCATATCTAAACCGGCAGCTAAATTCGCAGCGCCAGGGAATAATGACGCAGTATGACCATCTTCCCCCATACCTAGAATTAATACATCAAATGGCATTGGTACTTTGTCTAACTGTTTTTCAGTAATTGACGCGCCATCAAATGGATTATTACAGCTATTTTTTAAACCGATAAAATTAGCCAACTTTGCTTTATTTTGTAATAAGTAAGTCATGACCAATTTTTCATTACTGGCATCATCAGTATCATCAACCCATCTATCATCAACCAGAGTAATAAATACACGGCTCCAATCTAAATTTTGCTCACTAAGAGCAATAAATAAAGGAATAGGCGTTTTACCCCCCGATACAGCTATCGAAGCTTGTCCTTTAATTTGAATCGCTTTGGTAAGTTCATTCACGATGTGTGAAGTCAGGTCTTCAACTAATAACTCACTTGTTGCATATTTATTTAGTGTAACCATATTGGATATTCCTTTTATTCAAATTCATGCCATGAATAGCCATCTTTAGTAATTAAAGCGACTGATGCAACCGGTCCCCAAGTACCAGCTTGATAAGTTTTTGGTGTGTCATTATCAGCATCCCATGCATTGATAATAGAATCAACCCATTTCCAAGCAGCTTCAACTTCGTCACGATGAACAAATAGTGCTTGTCGTCCTCGCATCACTTCAAGTAGCAAGCGTTCATAAGCATCAGCACGATGTTGATGGAAAGTTTCACTAAAACTTAAATCAAGCTTAGTTGTTTGTAAAGTATGGGTACTATCTAACCCTGGCACTTTATTAAGAATTTCAATATCCATACCTTCATCAGGCTGTAATCGAATAGTTAACTTATTTTGTGGCAGCTCAGGATAAGATTCACTAAACAAATTCAGTGGTAATGGTTTAAAATAAACAACCACTTCTGAGCATTTGCTTGGTAAACGCTTACCAGTACGCAAATAAAAAGGGACTCCCGCCCACTGCCAATTATCAATATCGACACGAATAGCCACAAAGGTTTCAGTATGGCTGTCTGGGGTTGCACCATCTTCTTCTAAATATCCCGGTACATTAATACCGTTAACAAATCCTGAGGTATATTGACCTCTAACAACTTTATCACGAATATTGGTTTTATTAATTGGTCTAAGTGCATTAAGTACAGCGATTTTTTCATTACGCAAGCTATCATCACCAAGATTAGATGGTGGAGACATTGCAATCATAGTTAAAATCTGTAATAAATGGTTTTGTACCATATCACGCATTTGACCAGCTTTATCAAAATATCCCCAACGCCCTTCAATACCGACTTGCTCAGCAACAGTAATTTCAACATGATCGATTGAATTTCGGTCCCAAAATGAGGCAAATACAGGATTTGCAAAACGTAATGCTAATAAATTTAAAACGGATTCTTTACCTAAATAATGGTCAATACGATAGACTTGTGACTCATTAAAATATTTCGCAACAGAATCGTTAATTTCACGCGATGATTGTAAATCGGTACCGAGTGGTTTTTCCATAACAATTCGGTTTTGGATTTGATTTAATCCCGCTTCAGCTAAACCTTGGCAGATAGTACCAAACGCACCAGGATGCATGGCAAAATAAAAAATAGTTGGTCTGGTTTGGTCAAGTTCATCCTTTAATGCGCTAAAACCAGCAAGATTATTGACATCTAATTTATGAAAATTAAGTCGTTGACTAAATCGTTGCCAAATCGCGTCGTCGATAGGTTCTGGCATAAAAGTAGCCAATGCTTCTTTGGCTACTTCGCAATAAGCAGCATGATCCCAATCAGCACGACCTACGCCTAAAATTTTAGTCTGTTTTGGCAACTTACCATATTTTTCCAATTGATATAAAGACGGTAATAATTTACGTCTCGTTAAATCCCCTTTAGCACCAAAAATAACTAAATCGCAAACTGGGATATCAGACATAATTTTCTCCTAAAAAAAGCATATTATCTATTTTATTACGTTGTCCTACCTATGTACACTCAGTTAATAGAGCTAATCATAATAATAGGTATTTGCCTTATTTGATACGAAAACAAAAGGTCACCATGAAGGCGACCTTTTGCGTGGATTAGTAATTGGGTGTTACCCAATTGATGGATAATTTATACGCGCACAAAATCCATATGCACTAATTTTGGTTTGAATGGATGACGTTGTACTGCTTGTACTTTTGCTTTAACAGCTTTACCGTCAACTTCAATAGTTAATACTTCAGAATAAAATTCTGGTTTTTCTTGCATATTAAAAATATGGTTGTGATCAAGCACAACAGAAACTGCTGCTTCACTTCCACCATAGATAATAGCTGGGAATTGACCAGCGTGACGCAGGCGGCGGCTCGCACCCTTACCATGCTCTTTTCTAACTTCTGCTTTTAATGTAAACATTTTAATTTCTCTTAGTAATTTCAAATAAAAACCAATTACAGGCGACCCAGTAATTGGCTATCAAATAGTTGCTTAAAAAGCGCTAGCGATTATAAAGCGTTCTGCAATTTAACGCAATCAAATAATCATACTACTATTAATCAAAACCAAGTATCGATTAAGTTTGTAATACGAATTTACCGTTTACTTTATTAATTCTATCTTAAAACCATAAGACACTTTTTCTGTTGGCGAAAGTTTTAAAGGTTGAGTAATACACGCAGTTTCGACACAAACCATAGATTGATATTCATCATCAGCAAAATCAGCCATTGCTTTTGCTTTATCTACCCATGGATTCCATGTTACAACATCGGTCGAATGATTATTAGTTAACTCAATAGTACGTTGCCCATCTTTAATGATTAACTTATTATCGGCATGGGTGTAAATACGATCGACTTCTTGATTGAAAGTCAGCTGACCTACAGTAGTGGGTTTATTTTCATTTGCTAAACGTTCTTGATAGCTGTCTCCTAAACCTTTAACAAGCACATTGTTAATATTATCTACACCAAAATAGGTATGTAATGCACTTGTTGCTTCAAAATCGCCTTGGCAAGTTAACGTGACTTGGCAAGTATTACCAATATGAATCTGTAACCAAACGTGAAAAGGTTTTGAAAAAAACGGCTCAGTTTGTTGATTATTGGTTAACGATAAAACAAGATCAACGCCATCATTATCTTCGTTGCATGAATCTAGAGTCCACTGCACTATACGGGCAAAACCATGCATAGGATCACCTAATTTACCAAACCAAGGCCAACAAATAGGTACGCCACCACGAATAGCGGTACCTTTTTTAAATACGGCGTTGTTACTTAACCAAACGACTGGTGCAGTTTCAGTTGTCGGTTGCCAAAATAATAGATGCGCACCTTGTAGTGAAACCGCGGCTGTACAAGTTTGGTGATTAATGACTAAAATAGGTAATTCACCATAGGTGGTTTGTTTGACAGATGGGCTTAAAGACTGAGATTGTTTAGCACTATCCAATAGTTGTTTTAAAATACTCATAATTACTCCTATAATGTTTAATCTGATCGACAATCAATGTCATAAACTAAATCTAAAATTGTTTCTATTTTACGCTTTTTCACCACATTCTAGAAATAGAATAAAGGTAAAAAAGCTTTTTTTAATAAATACGAGTAATATAGCCAGCTCATTTAAACTTATTCTGCGTATTTGACAAAAATTTATGGAAAAGCATATGTTTGATTATAAAATTCCGCTTAGCTTATATATTCATATGCCTTGGTGTGTTCAAAAATGTCCTTACTGTGATTTTAATTCACATACGGTGAAAAAAACACCTGATTATCAAGCTTATATTCAACATCTTATTGAAGATTTACGGCAAGATGTCAAACTGTGTCCTGATCGCTCAATTCACTCTATTTTTATCGGTGGAGGCACGCCAAGTCTATTTTCAGCCGAATTGATTAATCAGTTATTAATCGACGTTAATAAAATTATTCCAATAGAGAGCGAGGCAGAAATAACAATTGAAGCAAACCCAAATTCTGTTGATGTAGAAAGGTTTAAGGGTTATCAGCAAGCAGGAATTAATCGTATTTCAATTGGCGTGCAAAGCTTTCAATCGGCTAAACTAGTAAATTTAGGACGCATACATAACCCTGAAGAAGCCATAAATGCAGGTACTCTTGCTCATAACCTAAATTTACATAGTTTTAATTTAGACTTAATGCATGGCTTACCGAATCAATCCATTGATGATGCATTGTATGATTTAAAGCAAGCCATTAAGCTAGCCCCCCCGCATTTGTCTTGGTATCAACTAACTATTGAACCCAATACATTATTTGGTTCCAAACCACCAATCTTACCTGATGACGATAACCTATGGGAAATTTATCAACAAGGGCATCAACTTTTAACTCAACAAGGCTATCAACAATATGAAACCTCAGCATATGCCAAACCCGGCTATCAATGCGAACATAATTTAAATTATTGGCGTTTTGGTGATTATTTAGGGATTGGCTGCGGAGCGCATGGTAAAATTACCCAATCGAATGGCAAAATTACCCGGACAGTAAAAACACGTCACCCTAAAGGGTATTTAGAAGGTCGATATTTAGAAAACGCTTATCAAGTAGCGTCGCAAGATCTACCCTTTGAATATTTTATGAATCGTTTCCGATTATTTGAAGCAACGCCCAAGCACGAATTTGAACAACGTACTTTTTTACCCTTGCAATCGGTAAGTAAGCAGATTGACCTTGCCATAGAGCAAAACTATTTGATTGAACATAAACATAATTGGCAAATAACCGAACGCGGTAAGCTGTTTTTAAACTCATTATTAGAGATCTTCTTATAGATAACACAATAAAAAATAATGAATTAGTGACGAGAATCAAGCCATTTACACTTACTTAACAAGATAGATACAATCTATTTAAGCAATCATTTAGTTATCTTTACATACATTTTTTAAAAAAAGGCGCATACTAACACTCGACAATGCATTTATTTCATTGTTTTCCTATTCCTTATGTTTTCCCAATAACCATGTTATTGGGATTTTTTTTGCAAATTTGTTCAACTGATTTTATTTATATTTAGAAATAAATTGTTTTAATTCATCTAATGTCGATGTCCCTTCCATTGGACCTTTTTTAGATACAGCTAGAGCACCGCTCGCATTCGCATAGCGCAAAGCCTGTTTGACAGAATATCCGGCTAACATCAAACTCACAAAGGTTGCACCAAAACAGTCACCCGCTCCAGTTGGATCAATGACGTTTGTGGCAAAACCGTCGACATGAAGTGTGTATAATTTATTTTTTTCATCGTGACCATAGTAGTCTGCACCATTACTACCTTTTTTCACCACAATATGTTTAATTCCTTTTTCGAGTAATGAAAACATGGTTTGTTGTTCACTCTCATCATGGCTATGGGCAAAATAACTGACCTCGCTTTCGCTTGGTAAAAATATGTCGGTATATTCCATGATATAATCAAACGATTGCTCCATTTCCTGGATATTAAACATCTCCTTACGCAAATTAGGATCAAACGAAATTGTGCCACCATTTCTTTTAATAATATCAAGTGCTTTACGCATAGCATCAATGGCGCGAAAAGAATAAAGTGAAGAGCCCATAACGTGTAAATGGGTACAATCTTTTAGTAAACTTTCATTTATATGATTGAACGAAAGTAGACCACAGGCACTATTTGGGATATTAAAGATAAAATCGCGCTCATTTAAGTCTTTATAGGTTACAAATGCACTACCTGTATTAGCTTTATAATGCGAGGTAATCCCCTCAATAATCACACCATCTTGTTTTAATCGCTTAGTGCACATGTGACCAAAAGCATCTTTGCCAACACAACCAAAAAAAATAACTGGAAAACCTAATTTTGCAACTTGATCAGCAAATATTGCTGGTGCGCCACTGACAAAAGGTCCGACAAACTCACCTGGTTCGTCAAAACGTTGGTTTTTCTGTTTAGCTAAAAACTCAACTAGCAATTCTCCTATAGTACAAATTTTAAATTGCATATTACATCCCCTTTGCATTACGATAGATCACGCAAAATTTGTTAACCACATCTTGTTTAAAATTAGAATCTAATAATTGTTGATGATATTCGGTGACAACTGGTCTTGATAATATAACCGTATCTAAATGCTTTAATTTTCCGATACTGTGTTCATCATTCATTACCAAGCGTTGAGGTAAAAGGCCAATAGTATGGTCAGCATTTTTAAATATTTGTTGATATGTTTTTTGTTGATCAATATTAGCAATAATTAAATGATTATTAGCATTGATAGCTGCCAATTCGACAATAAAATGGGTAATAGAAAATTGGTTAACAACCTCAGTTAGGGCATTATTATTTTGCAAAATATTACCTTCTAAAAGCACCCCCCCCACTAATATGACTTCGGCATCTGAAAACTCCTTAACCAATTGAGCATTTTGAATATCATTCATAATTAATTTTAAGGATTTTTTATTATGCAAAAAAGGAATGAGTTTTCGAATTAAAGTGCCATGACCTAAAAAAAGTGTATCGCCATCATTTATATAATCTAAACAATTTTTAACGATATCGATTTCACTGATATTTAAATTGATATTACTATAATTTACAGAGTCGAAAGAAGTTTGGTTAGCCAAACTTTCAGGTGGAATATAAATTGCTCCACCAAAGGATCGTTTTAAATAACCTTGTTGTTCTAAATATGTTAAATCTTGCCGAATGGTAACATTAGATACTTGAAGCTTGTCAGATAAGTCATCTACTTTTACTTCACCTTGTTTACGTACGATTTCGGCAATATCTAACCTACGTTTTAGTAGGGCTGAAGACGCTCTAGCCAAATTTTATTTCCTATATAACTGATAAATATCTAAAGATGATAATAAAATTTATCATACAAGTGGTCAACATCAATTAATGTGAAGAAATTTATTCCTAAACATGAATCAATGTTAATTATCGCGATTTAGTAGTCTTAAATCAGCCTTGACCAGTTAAACGTTAAAATGCAACTTTAGCAACAAGTTTATCTTGTTCGACATATTAAAATCTATTTTTGTGATCCACCTCACGCTATTAACACTAGTATAACTTTCGTTTTGCAATCATAATTTAAAAAAATAACTTTCAATTCGAAAGTTAAAAAATTAAGTAGTTAATAAAAATTTTAGGAGAAGTTATATGTCAATTATTTCTAGCCACAATATGTTAAAAAAAGCGCAAAAAGAGCACTATGCCGTACCCGCCTTTAACATTCATAATTTAGAAACAATGCAAGTCATTGTAGAAACAGTTGCTCAATTACAGTCCCCTGTGATTTTAGCAGGAACCCCAGGAACCTATAGTTATGCAGGAACAGAAAATATTGTCGCTATTGCTTATGAGTTGTCGAAAAAACATAATGTTCCTTTAGCGCTTCATTTAGATCACCATGAAGACTATGATGATATAACAGCCAAAATCAATGCAGGTATTCGCTCTGTGATGATTGATGGTTCTCATTTTCCATTCGCTGAAAATGTTGCCATTGTTAAACGTGTCGTTGAATATGCTCACCGTTACGATGTCAGTGTAGAAGCAGAATTAGGACGACTAGGTGGCGTTGAAGATGACTTAGTTGTTGATGCTAAAGATGCTTTATACACTAATGCTAAACAAGCAGTTGAATTTATAGAAAAAACAGGTATTGACTCACTGGCAATTGCAATTGGCACTGCGCACGGTCTTTATAAATCAGAACCCAAACTAGACTTTGATCGTTTATCGGAAATACGTTCAATGGTCGATATTCCACTAGTATTACATGGCGCATCGGGCGTGCCAGATAAAGATGTACGTGAATGCATTAAACGCGGTATTTGTAAAGTCAATGTAGCGACAGAATTAAAAATCGCGTTTTCTGATGCCCTCAAACAATATTTTATTGAACATCCTGATGCAAATGACCCTCGTCACTATATGAAACCAGCAAAAGCAGCAATGAAAGAGATCGTCAAAAAAATCATCACAACATGCGGATGCGCAGGAAAATTATAGAGGCTAAGCATGATGATCTATACCTTAACACTCAATACCGCCATTGATATGAATATTCGTTGCCAAGGGCTTTATCCCAATTGTGTCAATCGTACTTCGCATACGGAATATAGCCCAAATGGTAAAGCTATCAATGTATCGATTGTATTACATAAATTCAATAAACCAACCTGTGCTTTAGGTTTCTTTGGTGGTTTTTCGGGTAAGTACATTGTTGATGAATTAACTAAATTGCAACTTGAAACCAAACCTTGCTTTATTGATGACATCACGCGTATCAATGTTTTTGTCAACGATGGGCATAATGAATATAAATTGGTGGGGAAAGGACCGTTTGTTCCTGATAACAAAAAAAGTGAAATGCTAGCGATTATTAGTTCGTTAGCCAATGACAGTTATTTAGTGATCAGCGGAAGTCTGCCAAATAATATTGAACCAGATTATTATCAGTCTATCTTAGATTTATGTCTGTCCAAAAATATCCAAGTCATTCTTGATATTAGTCATCCCAAATTAAGTGAATTACTAAAGTATAAGCCATTATTAATTAAACCTAATGACGATGAACTAAAAGAAATTTTTGGACTTGAAACTAATACCCAACAGCAAATCATAACCGCACTTGAGGCTGTTCATTTAAAAGGCGCACAAAACATTTTATTAACAATGGGTGACAAAGGCATGTACTTTTCAGACGGCACGCATATTTGGTTTTGTAATGCGGTGAAAATAAATCTAGTTAGTTCGGCTTGTGCTGGTGACGCATCGCTTGCTGCATTTATTAGTGAGTGGCTTTTTGAACAACAAAATATTGAAAAAGCCATGAAAAAGGCCTCAGCAACAGGCGCTAATGTTGCCGAGTCAGATGGATTAGGTCAATTAGACAAAATTGACATTTATATGGGTCAAGTTGTCGTTACCCAAATCAAGTAAATAGGAGAGCATTATGAGAAAAATATTAGCTGTCACAGGATGTCCAACTGGTATTGCACATACATATATGGCGGAAGAAGCCTTAAAAAGCGCTGCCGAAAAAGCTGGCTTTGAAATAAAAGTAGAAACCAATGGCGCAGGCGGTGTTGATAACGCTATTACAGACGCAGATATTAGCGAGGCAATTGGGGTAATTATTGCTGCTGATAAAGATGTCAACCCTGACCGCTTTAATGGTTTACCTGTTATTGAGGTACCTGTTAAAGATGGTATTCATAAAGCTAAAGTACTTATTGAACAAATCACATCAGGCGCTGTTCCCATCCGTAAAGGCAAAAATAACAATTCAGACAAATCCAATTCATCATCTAACCAGATAGAAGTTAAAGAATCCATTGGTCGTCAAATTTATAAACACTTAATGAGCGGTGTTTCGAACATGTTACCCTTTGTGGTAGCTGGCGGGGTTTTAATTGCGTTATCGTTTTTATGGGGGATATATTCAGCTAACCCTGATAATGCTCAATATAATGAATTTGCCGCGTTATTAATGAAAATTGGTGGGCAAGCGTTTGGCATTATGGTTCCTATCTTTACCGGTTTCTTAGCGTACTCTATAGCTGGCCGACCAGGAATGGTTGCCGGATTTGTCGGTGGACTGATTGCTAATATCACCGGAGCTGGGTTCCTTGGTGGGATTATTGCTGGTTTTGCTGCCGGTTATTTAATGCTGTTTGTCAAAAAATTGTTAGATGGACTTCCACGTTCATTTGAAGGGCTTAAATCCATTTTCATTATGCCACTCATTGGCGTATTTGTGATTGGTGCAGGTATGTTTTTACTCGGTGGTCCGATTGCGACAGTAAATAATGCCATGAAGTCATTCCTTGAATCACTGCAATCTGCTAATCCTGTTTTATTAGGTATTGTTATTGGTGCGATGTGTTCATTCGACTTTGGTGGTCCAGTAAATAAAGCCGCTTACGTAACAGGTACCATGTTGTTAGGTGAAGGCAATTTCTATTTTATGGCTGGTGTCTCTGCAGCTTGTATTGCCCCCCCGTTTGTTATTGCTTTTTCAACAACAATCTTCCGCGATAAAGCCTTTACTGAAGAAGAGCGTGCAGCTGGTCTGGTCAATTATATTTTGGGTTCAACACACATTACAGAAGGAGCAATACCTTTTGCAGCAAAAGATCCATTGCGCGTGATTCCAATTATGATGTTATCGTCTGCTATTGCAGCTGTTTTAACCTTTTTATGCCAAATTCAAGTCCCTGCACCTCACGGTGGTTTTTTAGTACTGCCACTGGTCAATAAACCATTTTTATGGGTAGGTTGCATTTTCGCGGGCGCAATAGTTGGCGCTATTTTATTAGGTTTAGTTCGTATTGCACAAAACAAAAAATTAGCCAATAAAGCAACAGTATAATCAACAAATTAGTCTACCGCTCATCAGCGGTAGACTAACAAAATAAGGATAACAAATGAGCGATTTAAAACTTAATGTCAATGATATTTCAATCATAGATGGCTCTTTTTCTAAACAAGAGGCGATAAGAGCGGTATCTGAAAAGATGATTAACGCAGGATTAGTCAAAAATGATTATACTCAAGCAATGTTCGATCGTGATGCTCAAATTTCGACTTTTTTGGGTAATGGTATAGCAATTCCACATGGCACAACCGAAAAACGTGATAGTGTTATCGAAACAGGACTTAAAGTGATTTATTATCCACAAGGTATCAAGTGGGATGAAGATAATAATATTGCTTATGTTGTCGTTGGCATTGCAGCTAAATCAAATGAGCACTTAGATATCTTACGTAAATTAACACGTGCCGTAATTGCAGACGATACACTTGAGCGCATCTTAGCCGTAAAAACACCAGAACAACTATTAGCCATTCTTCAAGGTAATTCATGATAATCACCGAATCAAGTATTCGCATTTAACTCATAGAGGTATCGGCATCTTATTAACAATAGATGCCGTTACTCAACTGAGCACAGTTCGTTTTTGCAATAGAAAATACAGTTCATTTATGAATAAAAATTTTTCAGGCGATTATGGATAATTGTCTTATCTTTTACCATTTCGAATGAAACTAAAAATCCCTGCCAATTAATACCTAAAACAATTAACATCTCGTCAAAGTCATAGTAATAACGCACCTGATCGTCATCAATAGAGTCTTTGAACTTAAAATTATGATTAAACTCATCTGTTAACTCAAACGGATGCCCCATTTTAAAATCAAAGCCTAGATAAGTTAAAATTTGATTAGCTTTATCACGTAAAAACGTGTTCTCCACCACATCTTCCAGTGATAATACTTCAACATGCCCCAAAATATAAAAAAACAGAATTTGATAACCACATACTTTTGCTATTCCAGATATATCCGCATAAATAAAATCATCGATAATTTGATACTCATCTAACGTAAAAAAATAATCGATATTCAGCTTGTTAAAGCTTGCTTTTTCATACAAAAGGCTCCGTTCACTATTCAAATTAACGTTTTCCTTTTTTCAAAATAGGGAATTGAACTGTCATCAAATTGCAGATGATTTTCTTTTTAGAATAACGCGCATATCCTCACCAACTGCTGCAACTGATTCAAATTGAAATTGAGGAGCTAGGGATAATTTTTGCAAATTGGGTAAAATACACATATCGTTAGCATTATGGCCTAGCAATTTTGGCGCATAATAAATAATCAGTTCATCAACTAAATTTTGTTCAATTAACGCACCAGCAAGGTGTGCGCCTGCTTCAACCCAAACACTATTTATCTGCTTTTGCGCTAAGTTTTCGAGTAAAACGTTTAAATCAATATACTGATTAGTTGAAGGCTCTACAATCAACGATGTATTAGGCATTGCAATCGATAAATTTTGCTTTCGTACAACCCAAGTTTCACCGGGTTGTTGGAAAATATTTTCATCGCCGGTTAGTTGATGTTGACCATCAATAATTACTCTAATGGGTTGTCTAATCTTGTCTACAGGGTAGATTTTCTGTATGTCATCGGGTAATTGGTGATATCTAACGGTTAAACTTGCATTATCGGTTTGTACTGTTTTACGGGTACTTAATATACAACTGGCTTGAGCACGAAACTGTTGTACGTCTTCTCTGGCTTTGTTTGAGGTTATCCACTTACTTTCGCCTGATGCCATGGCGATTTTTCCGTCTAACGAAGCAGCCAGTTTAAGTTGGACAAAAGGTAAGCCTGTGCGCATACGTTTTAAAAAACCTTGATTAATCGCTTCCGCTTGGTCAGCTAAAACACCGACAGTTACCGCTATACCAGCATCTTGTAAACGTTTAATACCATTACCGGCCACGTTAGGATTAGGATCTTGCATAGCAATCACAACACGCTTTATCCCTGATTTGATTAAGGCATCGGCACAAGGGGGAGTGCGTCCAAAATGACTACAAGGCTCTAATGTTACATATGCAGTTGCACCTACGGCATTAGCGCCCGCCATTTGCAAAGCATATACTTCCGCATGGGGTTGCCCCGCTTTTTGATGGTACCCCTTACCAATAATCTGATTATCTTTAACGATAATACAACCGACATTGGGATTAGGTGTTGTAGTAAAGCGACCAAGTTTAGCAAGCTCAATGGCTTGATTCATATAAAGTTGATCGGTATCGTAAGACGTTGTCATAAGGGTCATTATTTTTGTTGTAATTTAGCAATTTCATTACTAAATTGTTCTATATCATCAAAACTAAAATAAACTGATGCAAAACGTATATAAGCGACTTTATCGAGGTTTTTTAACTCTTCAATAACGTAACTACCAATTAATTTTGCTGGCACTTCACGTTCACCGGTAGCTCTGATTTTTGATTTTATGCGCGTAATTGCATCTTCGATCGCATCAAAGCTAACTGGGCGTTTTTCTAGCGCTCGTTTTATTCCATTACGCAACTTATCTTCATTAAATGGTTCTCGAACTTTATTGCTTTTAATCACATTAGGCATAATTAATTCAGCCACTTCAAATGTGGTAAAACGCTCATTGCACTCAACACATTGACGACGACGACGGACTTGATAACCTTCACCAACAAGACGCGAATCAATCACCTTTGTATCATCTGCATTACAAAACGGACAGTACATAACAATATCCTTATAATGGCCTAATTGATATTACAATAGCTGAAAATAGTGATTTAAACAAGATATGTCTAAACAGCAAAATAAATACTATTGATTAGCGTTTACTAAAATAATGTATATGTGATTGAATGTAAAAATCGTGAGGATAAATTTAATAGCAAAATAAATAACTGAAATTAGCTAAACCATATTTGATGATAAAGAATAATCCGCCACCAATTGGCAGCGGAACTAATTTTACCAAGATAAATTAATTAAAAAATCACGTAATTTGGCAAAATCATTTGGCATATGATGCGAAAGTAGTGTCATATCTGCACGTTCAGCTAATGCTTTAGGCAGTGGAATTGATTTACCAAGAATATCTTCAACCACCTCTTTGAATTTTGCTGGATGAGCCGTACCTAAAAACAATCCATATTCACCTACTTGCAGCTGATCACGTAATGCCCGATAAGCAATCGCGCCATGAGGCTCAGACAAATAACCTTTTTTATCTAATTCTCTTACCGTTTGTGAAGCGACTTCATCAGACACCGCCGCATGCCCAAGTGATTTTAACACCCAGCCTTCGCGACGATAAATCTCTTCAATACGAGGCCAGTTATTCGGTTGGCTCACATCCATAGCATTAGAAAGCGTAGCAACTGTTGCATGAGGCTCCCACTTTCCAGTTTCTAAATAGCGTGGCACCGTGTCGTTTGCATTCGTTGCAGCAATAAAACGTTTAATTGGTAACCCCATTGTTTTAGCCAATAAACCGGCTGTTAAATCACCAAAGTTACCACTAGGCACTGAAATCACTAATTGTTGACGTTGCGCTGGTGTCAGTTGAGCATAAGCTTCAAAATAGTAACAAATTTGTGCCAGTAAACGACTGATGTTAATCGAATTTGCAGAATTTAATCCAATTAGCGCTTTTAACTCTTCATCATCAAATGCTTTTTTAACTAAGGCTTGGCACGCATCAAAGTCACTTTTAATAGCGATAGTATGAATATTATCGCCCAAGGTGCAAAATAGCTTTTCTTGTAATGGACTAATTTTTCCTTCGGGATATAAAATGACAACACGAATATTAGGTAAATGATAAAAAGCATGCGCCACTGCGGCACCTGTATCACCCGAAGTTGCTGTTAATATCGTAATTTGTTTATCCGCAGCCACTTGCACTAACGCTTGTGCCATAAAACGTCCACCAAAATCTTTAAACGCAAGTGTTGGACCATGATATAACTCTAATGAACCAATATCTGCTTCAACCGATTTGACCGGCGCTGGAAATTGAAAAGCATTATTAACTAATCGATACATATCATCCTGACTAATTTCATCGCCAATAAACGCCGATAAAATTTTGGCGCTACGAGTTATAAAATCCAGTTTTAATAATGCTTCAATTTCATTTTCAGAAAATTTTGGTAATTCTTGCGGGAAAAATAGACCTTGTCCTCTTCCTAATCCTTGTTGCACAGCTTGGGAAAAGCTAACTTGCTGCGAATGATCTTTCAAATTGTACAATTTCATAATATGTTCCAGTTATATTTATGCTGTAATAATTTATTCGTTTTATTATCTATCAACCAAAAAAATAATTTTTTCAATTACGCTTTTTATAGGATTTTAAATAACTCTTGCACCTTGTGTATCTATTTTACAGATATGGGTAAAACCTTCATCATTTTGTAAATAATCACTTTTGAGTAATGCTTCAATTTGCTGAGCAATTTCAAGTTTATCAGCAATGACAAACATTGTTGGACCCGAACCCGAAATACCCGATGCTAACGCACCCAGCTGTTTAACACGTTTTTGCGTCTGATCAAAGTTAGGTAGTAACTGTTTACGATAAGGTTCAGCAATATTATCAACCAACATTGCCGCTGCTAATTTTGGTTGCTGAGTATAACAAGCATGCAAAAATCCACCTACATAGCGACCATGCGCAACACAGTCAGCTTTTTGATACTGAGCAGGTAAAATCGCACGCGCTTCAGCTGTCGACACTTTAATCCCCGGGTAAGCCATTACCCAGTACCAATCGTTAAAGTGCGGAATCGACTCACTGATTGTCCCGATTTCATCAATAATAAGTTGTAAACCACCTAAATAACAAGGCGCTACATTATCATAATGTACACTACCTGAAATTCGACCTTCAAGTTCACCCATCATTGACAACATTTGAAACTCGTTAAACGGTTTATCAAAAAATTCATTTAAAGCAACAAAAGCGCCAACGACAGAACAAGCACTAGAACCTAAACCAGAACCAATTGGCATATTCTTTTCAAGGGTCATATGCACGGGTAACGTTTTACCCATAGCTTGGCAAAATCGTTGCCAACATTGATAAACGATATTGTATTTTGGATCGCGCGGTAATTTTTTTACAAATTGCCCTTTACTGGTAAGAGTAAATTCTTCAGCGGGCGCAACAGTAATACAATCACCTAGCATCGCCCCACTAATGGGGTGAATTGCCGCACCTAAAATATCAAAACCTACACTAATATTTGCCATTGATGCTGGTGCATAAACCGTTAAAGATTGCTGTTTCATTTAGCCTCCAATCTTGCCTGAAGTCGTACGTAAAATATCAGCAAAGACACCGGCTGCAGTTACATCATTGCCTGCACCATAACCCCGTAATACCAGTGGAATAGGTTGATAATAACGGGTATAAAATGCCAATGCATTCTCGCCATTTTTCACTTTGTAAAGTGGATCATCACTATCAACAGCTTCGATTTTAACGCTACATTGATTATTTTCGATACTACCAACATATCGTAATACTTTACCTTGTTTTGCTGCTTGCTCGGCTTTTAATTTAAACTCAGCATCAAGTTGCGGTAATTTAGCCATAAATTCATCCACATTACCTTGTGCATATTGTTCTGGTAAAACGGATTCAACATTAATTTGATCAAGCTCAAGCTGCAAACCCGCTTCTCTGGCTAGAATCAATAATTTTCTTGCCACATCGGTACCTGATAAATCATCACGAGGATCGGGTTCAGTAAAACCTTTTTCTTTAGCAAGTTTTGTTGCTTCAGATAGTGACATACCCTCATCAAGCTTACCAAAAATAAAGGATAATGAACCAGACAATATACCTGAAAATCTAATTAGCTCATCACCGGCATTAAGTAGATTTTGTAAATTTTCAATAACAGGGAGTCCTGCCCCAACATTGGTATCATATTGGAATTTACGTTTACTTTTAGCGGCTTCTTGACGTAAACGTAAATAGTAAGCCATTGAACTGGTATTAGCCTTTTTATTTGGCGTAACAACATGGAATCCATTAGCCAAAAAGTCAGCATATTTATCAGAAACTTCACTGCTTGATGTACAATCAACTAAAATTGGATTGAGTAATCGGTTATTCTTAGCAAATTCAATTATGCTATCTAAAGTATAGCTTGTTTCACTCTGTTTTATTTGCTCTCGCCAATTTGTCAGATTGATGCCATCTCGATTAAGTACACCGTGCTTAGAGTTAAATAACCCGCAAACATGCAGATCAACTTGTTTATTTTTGAGCCACTTTTGTTGTCGCTCAATTTGATCAATAAGCGCACCACCCACGCCGCCAACACCAATTACAAAAACATCCAGCATTTTATCGGTACCAAATAACATTTGATGAGTAACTCTTACGCCCATCACTGCAACATCATTATCAACTACAACCGAAATTGAGCGCTCGGATGAACCTTGAGCAATGGCAACAATATTAATATTGGCGCGAGCCAATGCTGTAAAGAAATTAGCAGAAAGTCCACGTAAAGTGCGCATTCCATCACCCACAACTGAAATAATCGCTAGTTTTTCGATGACTTCAATTGGCTCTAATAATCCATCTTTTAATTCTAAATAAAATTCATCACCTAATGCTTCTTCTGCTCGATAGAGCTCTGCTTGTGGTACACAAAAGCTAATACTATATTCTGAGGAAGATTGAGTAATGAGAACAACAGAAATACCCGCGTAAGACATAGCCGAAAAAACACGCGCCGACATACCAACCATACCTTTTAAGCCTGGGCCTGATACGTTAATCATCGCCATATTATTTAAGTTAGTGATGCCTTTTACTGGGGTTGTTGAATCAACAACATTTGCACCGATGAGCGTGCCGGGTGCATCTGGGTTATTGGTATTTTTAATTAAACATGGGATTTGGAATTGTGCAATCGGCAAAATGGTTCTAGGGTGAAGCACTTTAGCACCAAAATAAGACAGTTCCATCGCTTCTTGATAAGACATGGTTTTAAGCAATTTAGCATCTGGCACAATTCGCGGATCACAGGTATAGACGCCATCTACATCGGTCCAAATTTCACAACAACTTGCACGCAAACAGGCGGCTAATACTGATGCGGAATAATCTGAACCATTACGACCAAGCACAACAAGTTCGCCTTTATCATTCCCAGCGGTAAAACCTGGCATTAAAATAATATGATCTTGTGGAATATGCATTTCGCTAATGCGATGTGAGGATTCTGCTATATCGACGGTAGATTCTAGATAACCGCCTTCAGCAATGAGCATTGCGACAGGATTAATTACTGTGACTAAGTGCCCTTTTGCCTTGAGCAACTCTTGCATGATAGCAATTGATAGTTTTTCGCCTCGGCAAATAATTGAAGCGTTAATGCTATCTGGACATTGCCCTAATAAACGAATGCCTTCTAATAATTGCTTGATATTATTTAATTCATCTAAAGCAAAACTTTTCATTTTATCGTAGGCAAAATTAGGGTGTTCTTTTGCGATACCGGCTAATAGATCAGCAAATATTTTTTCAGCATCATAAATATTATTCTGTATATCTTGCCCTGCTACGGTTTTTTCAACCATCGCAACCAGATGATTAGTAATCTTAGCTGGTGCAGATAAAACTGTTGCAGTTTGTTCTTGCTTAGCATTATTTTCAATAATTTCTGCAACTCGCAAAAAACGTTCTGCGTTAGCGACAGAGGTCCCGCCAAATTTCAAAACTTTCATATCACACCTTTACTTATTATCCTAATTTATGCCAATTAAAATTCAAAATACCCGTTTACCTAAACCACTGAATAGTTTTTGAAAACAGGCGTATCATTTTGAACTATATTATTTTTTTCAAATGCCTATTTTTAAGGTTCTTGAACATGTTTTATATAAACTAAAAACCCGCTTTTTTCAGCGGGTTTTTTATATTTTTTTAAGGAAAAATCAACCCGCCCTATAGTGAATAATAGTGCCTAAGGTGCCAATAATGCCTGAAATGATCATTAACATTGTCATCATTTTTCCTAATTAGTTTTTACTCTAAACAAAACAGCCCGACACTTTCATGTCAGGCTGTTATTTAAAATACTTTTTTGCTATTTTCGTACTCATTAACTACCTTATTCAAAGCTTGATAAAGAGTTTTAGCGTCTTGTTTTTTTAACGCTTCATCAAGAATATTAAGATAAGATAGCATAACTTTTTGATTCTCTTCGGCGAATTTTGGTGAAACTTCCTGATCTTCATATAACATGACATAAGTACGCGCAAAACCAAAGATCAAAAAATAAACTGAAGCATTGTTTGGATCTTCTTGAATCAATGTACGCATAGCTTTACGCAGTTTTACATAACTATCTGTACCCGGCAAGCTTGTCGCAAATGTTTTCGTTACTTCAGTAAATGTCATTACCATTAACCTCAATCAAAATTACAAGGGAAAAGGATAGCAATCCATTGACAGAAGTGCAAGTCTATTTTGTTAACCATATCTATTTTTTTAACATTAAACCGCGTCGATATTGTTTATCCAATATCGACGTCAATTATCTATTTAGTTTCTTTATAAACGGCTAATCCAGCAGAAGCTTGAGCAACTGGCATAATTTCAAGTGCATTGACATTAAAATGTGTTGGTGTGTTAACCAGCCATGAAACAGTGTTAGCAATATCTTCAGGTGTTATATAGTCAACCCCTTCATACACGGCTGCTGCTTGTTCATCATTACCATGAAATCTGACATTAGAAAATTCAGTCCCACCACACAATCCAGGCTCTATATTTGTGACTCTAATTTTTTTGCCTAACAAATCTGTACGTAAATTCGCACTAAATTGTTTAACAAAGGCTTTTGTTGCGCCATAGACATTTCCACCTTTGTAAGCATAAGTCCCTGCGACAGAGCCAAGATTAATTATGTAACCAAAGTTTCGTTCAACCATGCCAGGTAAAAGATGGTGAGTCAAATGAATTAAGCCAACTATGTTAGTTTGAACCATTATTTCCCAATCTTCATAATTAGCTTGATAAGCGGGTTCTAATCCCAAGGCTAATCCTGCATTATTTATTAAAATATCGATAGGTTGAAACTCTTTAGGCAATTGTAACAAGATTGATTCTACGGCATCTTTTTTAGTGACATCTAAAGGCAATGCACAAAAATTAGCACCTAATTCTTCTGCTAACTTTTGTAATTTATCTGCGCGCCTTGCCACACCAATGACTTTATATCCATCATCAATCAATTTACGACAAATAGCCTGACCAAATCCAGAAGAGGCACCGGTAACTAATGCGATATTCATAATAAATCTCCTTATATTCTAAATATTGAATCTGAGTATATTCTTTAAATTATTAAATGAATAGACAAAAAGTGGCAATTAAATAAATAGATTAAGCCGTATTTTTAAAAAAATTTGTTTAAGATAAAAGGATTGTTAAAATATAAAAAAACCCGCTAGTTAAGCGGGTTGATATTTAGCGGTTCATTTGGCTGTTTCTTCAGAAGGCTCTTCATCTTTTAGAGGAACTATCAATGTATCAATATGGGTATTGTTGATAAGCTGACGAGCAGAAGACATTAACTTGCTCCAAAAGTCTTGGTGGTGACCACAAACGACCAAATCAATACTATATTCATGAATAGCTTCAATTAAGACTTGACCAAACTCGCCATTTCCAGAAAGAGTATGTGCAATCGGGTATCCAGCATCATCGGCTAATTTATTCAATGCAAGATGCGCATCTTCAGTAATACGATCTTTCATATCATTCATATTGATATCAACTAAACCAGTGTAAAGATCTGAATAGTTAATACCAACATGAATTAAGGATACTTGAGCATTATATGGTCTAGCCATAGAGACTGCTTTTTCGACAAGAACCTCACTTTCAGGTGATAAGTCAACTGCGACTAATATATGTTTATAAGCCATGATACTTTACTCCTTCTTATTGTTAACGTCCTAGTTAAGTTAAAATCAGTACTCTATTTTTACTACTAAATTAATTTTTGAGCAAGCCAAAAAAGTGAGCCAGATAACAAAATCGATATTGGTAGGGTTAATATCCAAGTTAATGCAATATTTTTAATCGTTTTACTTTGCACACCACCACCATCAACGATCATTGTACCTGCAACAGAGGAAGAAAGTACTTGAGTAGTTGAAACTGGCATACCGGTATAACTCGCAATACCAATAGATAATGCGGTAGTAATTTGTGCTGATACGCCTTGTGCGTAAGTCATACCTTTTTTACCAATTTTTTCACCAATAGTAATAGCGACACGTCGCCAACCAATCATTGTTCCAACCGCTAATGCAGACGCTACAGCAATAATTATCCAAATTGGTGCGTATTCAATAGTTTTAAGTAAATCATCATTTAATGATTTTAAATATTGTTTATCTTGTGAAGAGACATTCGGTTGCTTAGCCACGTGAGAAACCGTATCAGATAAGCATAATAATATACGTCGGGTTTGTGAACGTTGCTCGACGGTTAAGGATTCATAATCATTAATTTTATTGAATAAATTATTAGCAATACCTAAAGTGATAAATGAACGGGAATAATCACAATGGTACTTATTCAGGTCGCCTTCAGGAATACTAGTATCTAAAGCGGGTTGTTTACCAATAACATTCATCAGATCATCATTATGTGTTACAAAGTACTCTTGAATATTATGAATCGCATTACGGGTATTGGTAATTTCATAAGTAGATGCGCCCATATTAACAATAAACCCAGCAGGAGCAATGCCCATTAAGACCAGCATTAATAAACCAATACCTTTTTGCCCATCGTTAGCGCCATGTGAAAAACTTACACCAGCGGCAGATATAATAAGCATTATGCGGATCCAGAATGGTGGTTTTTTCTTACCGTAAAGTTTTTCACGTTGTTCTGGCGTCATAAAGATACGTTCACGTTTTTTACTGCTTTTTTTACTTTGGCTTTTACGAGTCCAATACTTTCGCAGTAAAAAAATCATTAATCCTGCAAGCACAAGCCCAACAACAGGAGAAATAATTAAAGACAAGAAGATTTGTAGCATTTTCGGAATATTTAATGCATCAATAATTGAGGTATCCATAATAAATGCATTTGCAATTGCCACACCAATAATTGAGCCTATCAGCGTATGTGAACTCGATGCTGGAAGCCCAACATACCAGGTACCTAAATTCCAAAGGATAGCGGCAAATAGAATAGAAAACACCATCGCAAGCCCATGTAATGAACTTACATTAAGCAATAAATCAGTTGGTAATAGGTGCACTATAGCATAAGCGACACTAAGACCACCGAGCAAAACACCAAAAAAATTAAACATACCTGCCATAAAAACGGCAAGCTGTTCTTTTAATGCTCTAGTATAAATGACTGTTGCAACCGCATTAGCTGTATCATGAAAGCCATTAATTGCTTCATAAAAAAGCACAAAAAATAGCGCCAAAACTAGTAATACAATGGTGGAAAATTCTAAATCAGCAAATAGATGTAACATAATATATCTTTCTGTTGTTAATAGCGCTTATATTATCCTTGAGAATTAAGCAATGAGCAAAACAATTTTTATATTTTTCGTTTGGCATAGCGAGCAGCTAATACTGCACAAATCATTAATTGAACTTGGTGAAAAATCATCAATGGTAAAATCATTATTCCCATAACAGAAATAGGAAAGATAACGCTTGCCATAGGAATACCACTTGCTAGACTTTTTTTTGAACCACAAAACACAATGGTGATTTCATCTTCTTTATTAAAACCAAGCAACCGTGAACCATACGTAGTAATAAGTAATACAATGGTTAATAACACAATTGAATAGAAAATTATTTGTACCAGTGATAGTAAGCTAATTTCTGACCAAATACCATTTGCCACCGCATCACTAAAAGCAACATAAACCACCAATAAAATCGAAATACGATCAGTTTTAGAAATGACACTTTTATATTTATCTACCCATTTACCAATAAAACGTCTGGATAAATGACCAAGAATAAAAGGTAACATTAGCTTTAACATGATAGATGAAATTGCATCAAGCATACTCATAGAGCCTGATGATTGTGTATTCATTAATAAACCCACTAATATTGGAGTAATAAATACACCCAATAATGTCGATGCCGATGCACTACAAATGGCAGCAGCGACATTACCTCTTGCGATTGAAGTAAACGCAATTGCAGATTGCACAGTTGCAGGTAATACACAAAGGTAAACAAATCCTTGATAAAGTTCTTGTGATAAAAAAGTGGGGACTAAAAAATGCATCATTATTCCCAGTACAGGAAAAATGATAAAAGTAGTGCTAAAAATGAATAGATGTAAACGCCAATTTTTTATGCCAGTTATGATGGCATCTAATGAAAGTTTTGCGCCATGCATAAAAAAAAGCAAACCAATTGCAAAGGTGGTCAAGTATTGAAACACAACTTTTGTTTGCCCTTCACAAGGAAAAAAGCTAGCTGTGATAACAACACAAATCAGTGTTAGCAAAAAAGGATCAATTTTAAAACGTTGTAGTATATTCATGGCGTTGAGTATAATAAGTCAAAAAAAATCGCCACAAAAGTGGCGATATAAATGGGTAAAAATAATTATTCTAAGAAGCTACGAAGTACGTCAGAACGACTAGGGTGACGTAGTTTACGTAAAGCTTTAGCTTCAATTTGACGAATACGTTCACGTGTTACATCAAATTGTTTACCAACTTCTTCAAGCGTATGATCGGTATTCATATCAATACCAAATCGCATACGTAATACTTTCGCTTCTCTTGGCGTTAATCCAGATAAGATATCACGTGTTGCACTTCGTAAACTTTCAGAAGTTGCCGCATCCAATGGTTGCTCAAGTGCAGTATCCTCGATAAAGTCACCTAAATGTGAATCTTCATCATCACCAACTGGTGTTTCCATCGAAATTGGCTCTTTAGCAATTTTGAGTACTTTACGGATTTTATCTTCCGGCATTTGCATACGCTCTGATAACTCTTCCGGTGTTGGTTCACGCCCTATTTCTTGTAACATTTGACGTGAAATACGATTCAATTTATTAATGGTTTCGATCATATGAACCGGAATACGAATTGTTCTTGCTTGGTCAGCAATTGAACGAGTGATTGCTTGTCTAATCCACCATGTTGCATAGGTTGAAAATTTATAACCACGTCGATATTCGAACTTATCAACTGCCTTCATCAAACCAATATTACCTTCTTGAATAAGATCCAAGAATTGTAATCCACGATTGGTATATTTTTTCGCAATAGAAATTACCAAACGTAAATTGGCTTCTACCATCTCTTTTTTAGCACGACGAGCTTTCGCTTCACCAATCGACATTCGTCGATTAATATCTTTAATTTGCTCTATCGAAAGATTGGTTTCAATTTCGATTTGCTGTAATAAGTTAATTTCAGCTTGGATGGGTTCTTCAAACTCTTTTAAGCTTGCCGCAAAAGCACCTTTAGCAGTTAATGCTTTATTGAACCAGCTCATATTATTTTCATTGCCAGTAAAATGCGTCATAAATTGCTTTTTCGGCATTTTGCATTGCTCAACACAGATCTTCATAATCGCACGTTCATGCGCTCTGACACGATCCATCATACTTCTCATATTGTTAACAAGAATATCAAATTGCTTGCCAACTAAACGGAATTGTTTAAATATTTCAGATAGATTTTCGATCTCTTGTTGTGCTTTTTTATGCGCACGACCATACTTTTTGATCGCTTCAGATGTTTTATCATGCTGTTCTTTTAATTCAGCAAATTTAGCTCTAGCAACTTCAGGATCGATAGATACATCATCATCGGCTGAAGAGTCTCCCTCTTCTTCTTCGTTTTCATCATCGCTATCATCAAGCTCAATTTCTGCTTCACTGTCTTCAAGTTCTTCAGGTAACTCTTCTGTTGACTCTTCAGCATTAGGATCCACAAAACCGGTAATGAGGTCAGATAAACGAACTTCACCACTTTCAATTAGATTATATTGTTCTAAAAGATAAGTGATAGCTTCTGGGTATTCTGATACCGAAGTTTGAACTTGGTTAATCCCATCTTCAATGCGTTTTGCTATGTCAATTTCGCCTTCGCGAGTTAATAGTTCAACCGCACCCATTTCACGCATATACATACGCACAGGATCAGTTGTTCGACCTATTTCTGACTCAACATTTGATAATACTAATGCTGTTGCCGCTTCTACCGCTTCTTCATCAGGGACATTATCTGAAAGTAACAACTCATCAGAATCTGGGGCTTCTTCTAATACCTGAATCCCCATGTCATTAATCATTTGGATAATATCTTCAATCTGATCTGAATCAATAATTTCTTCTGGCAAGTGATCGTTGACATCAGCATAGGTCAAGTATCCTAGCTCCTTACCTCGGATGATCAGGAGTTTTAACTGTGATTGAGAATTTTGCTCCATAAAAGGTGTCCACATTTAGTTATTCGGTCATGTATATTGTATAGGTATAACTTAAAAAGTTTTATATTACCTATACCCAGTATATTTAGTCTTTTTTTGATAAAACAAGTATAAGCGTCGCTAATTCTTTTTTCTCTGCAGTACTTAAGCCTGAGACTCTCTCTTTTGCGATAAGTTCATCTTGTCTTTGGGTGAGTATATTATCATACAACTCTTTTAAAGTATGAGAAAAAATTGAGCTTACTTCCTCATCTTGATAATGGTACTCAAATGTTGCCAACCGGTTTAATTGCTTATAAAACGGTCTATTAATACATTCAGTCAATATCTGTGCAGTAGTTATATTTGGGTAACGCTGACATAATTCAAGCAATTCAATAAAAATATCAATACCAGCTAATTTAACTTGGCGCATAACTGCAATATCAGTCACTTGTTTGGCAAGATTCGGATATTGAATCAATAAACCAATCAAAATACGCATAGTGGTTAATTTCATCTGAGATGCAGGTGCTATCTCAGTCACTTTATCTTCGCCTTTTTGACGACTTGTCGACATTAATTGCTCTATTTGAGTTACATCAAGTAACCCCAAATAACGCCCAAGTTGTTGCAATAAATTTAATCGAAACGCTTTGGCTTTAATTTGATCTAACAAAGGAATCGCTAAAGAACTTAATTTTGCTTTTCCCTCTGCTGTTTTCAAATCAACTTGTTTAAGCAATTCATCAAATAAGAATTCAGATAAAGTTGGCGCAGTTTTCAGATAATCTTCAAATCCATCTTTACCAACTTTACGTACAAAACTATCAGGATCTTCATCCTGAGGTAAAAAAACAAAGGTAATTTTTTTACCATCAATCAGGCAAGGTAATAAAACATTCAATGCCCGCCAAGCAGCACTGCGTCCGGCATTATCACCATCATAACAAAATATGACTGAATCGCTTGCTCTAAACAATAATTTGATATGCTCTTCCGACGTCGAAGTACCTAACGCAGCTACCGCATAATCTATACCATATTGTGCTAGCGAAACCACATCCATATACCCTTCAACAACAATAAGTTTTTCAGGATTTCGGTTGACTTCTTGCGCTTCATAAAGTCCATAGAGTTGAAAACCTTTATGAAAGATTGGTGTTTCGGGTGAATTAATGTACTTCGCCGAATCATTAATGATTGTTCGCCCACCAAATGCAATTACATTACCTTGCCTATCACGAATAGGAAACATAATGCGTCCTCGAAAACGATCATATTGGTTGCCATTATCATTAGTAACTAACATTCCGGCCTGATTATACAATGTTGACTCGGCATTGCTTTTCACTACATTTTGCGAAGTTAAACGCCATTCATTAGGTGCATAGCCAATTTTATATCTAGCGATAATTTCATGATTCAGGCCTCGTTGCTCAAGATAATGTTGTGCATCAATCGAGGTAGGTAATGCTAACTGCTGTTGGTAAAAATGAGTGATTTTTGCCATCAGTGTATACAGGTCTTTACGGACATTACGTGATTCAATATGTTTCGCTTGATCATCTTGCTTATTATCCGTATCAGTATAAGGAACACGAATTCCTTGCATACTGGCTAACTCTTCTATCGCTTCAGGAAACGATAAACGATCATATTGCATTAAAAAATTAACAACAGAGCCAGATGCACCACAGCCAAAACAATAGTAAATCTGTTTTTTTTCACTGAGTGAAAAAGAGGCCGTTTTTTCATCATGGAAAGGGCAACAACCAAAGTAGTTATTTCCTTTCTTTTTCATTTTGACGCGTTTGCCGATCACATCAAGAATATTGGTGCGAGCAATCAAATCTAAAATAAAATCGCGAGGAATAAGACCTTTCATGATAAAAATTCAACCGATATCAATGTTGGCATTACACAAAGACAACAAGCCGTATCTATGGGTACGGCTTGTTAAAAATTCTTTATATCAAAAATAGATAAAATTGATTTTTTATATCAATTGTAATTTTCTGTATAAATATTAGTATAGACGAGTGCGACGAGCGTTTTCTCTTTCTAATTTTTTAGCATGGCGTTTAACAGCTGCTGCTTTAGCGCGTTTACGAATTGTCGTCGGTTTTTCATAAAACTCGCGGTTACGAACTTCAGCTAAAATTCCTGCTTTTTCACAAGAACGTTTAAAACGACGTAAAGCTACATCGAAAGGTTCATTTTCACGTACTTTAATTACTGGCATGTGCCTCTCACCTCAAATTTGTTTAATATCACAAAGGACTAAAAATTAGTGCGCAATTTTACCTCTAATATAACTATGTTGTAAAGTAAAATATCGAATTATTACGCCATAACAAATTAATTTGCTAATCTCGTAACACAGTCCGATAATAAAGCAATTCTTTACAAAGATAGTTAGGTAGTGTTATGTCATTATTTTTTACTGGTCAATATCCGCAACGACGTTTACGTCGCAATCGTTATCAGGATTTTAGTCGACGTTTAGTTGCTGAAAATCAACTGACAGTTAACGATTTAATTTATCCTGTTTTTATTGTGGAAGGGAAAAACATTACACAGCCCGTTTCATCAATGCCTAAAGTGAATCGTATGAGTATTGACGTCTTATTAAAAGAAGCGCAAGAAATTGCTAAATTAGGTATTCCTGTTGTTTCACTTTTTCCAGCCATTGACCCTGCGCAAAAATCCTTACTGGCTGAAGAAGCTTATAATGAAAATGGATTAGTGCCAAGAGCGATACAGGCTCTAAAGAAGGAAATACCAGAACTTGGCATATTAACAGATGTCGCGTTAGATCCTTATACAACTCATGGTCAAGATGGCATCATTGATGAACAAGGTTATGTACAAAATGACATCTCGGTTGAAACTTTAGTTAAACAGGCATTAATGCAGGCACAAGCAGGTGCAGATATTATAGCACCAAGCGATATGATGGATGGGCGTATCGGCGCTATACGTGATGCATTAGAACAACAGCAATTAGTTAATACACAAATAATGGCCTATTCCGCCAAATATGCATCTAGCTTTTACGGGCCTTTTCGCGATGCGGTTGGTTCTGCCAAAAATATCAAAGGTGGCAATAAAAAAACGTATCAACTTGATCCTGCAAATAATGATGAAGCACTACAAGAAATCTATCAAGATATTAGTGAAGGGGCTGATATGGTTATGGTAAAACCCGGTATGCCTTATCTTGATATTGTACGGAGAGTAAAAGACAATTTTGCCGTACCGACTTTTGCTTATCAAGTATCCGGAGAGTATGCCATGTTAAGAGCAGCTATTGACAATGGCTGGTTAGATGAAAGAGCAGCCATAATGGAATCGTTACTTTGCTTTAAACGCGCAGGCGCTGATGGCATATTAACGTATTTTGCTAAACAAGTCGCAGAATGGTTAAATCATCAATAATTTTTCAAATTAACTAAAATCGACAATTAGCATTCAAACGTTAATGTCGATTTTACTTGCCGTTATAGGGGTTAAATTAAAGCAACTTACCATTATCAGTACTCAACTACCTTTTTATTTACTTACCAATCTAATATGCTGTGCATAGGCTCAATTTATTTCTTTGATTACTTGCTAAAGCTATTTATAACTTTCGTGCATCAGCGAGTTAAATAATGTAAAAAAGTTTAAGGAAAGCTATATGTTTATGTAAAAATCTGATAATATTTAGGCAGATAAGGGATAAGGGAGTAAACAATGAATGATCGATGAACTCATACCACTAGAATTGCATGAGCAGCTAAATGCTTTTCGTCACGATCTAGAAAAAATAACATCTCAACATATTGATGCTTGTCCATTTTGTGGCAAAAATGAATTTTATTTGATTCGCTCCAAACCCACCACAACTTATCGATGTAAAGCGTGTTATAAATATTTTACTGTAGCAGTCAATACACCTTTTAGTCGGCTAACGCCCTTTAATTGGTTAGAAATTATTTTTATTAACCGTATTCAAAATCAAAGCTATAATACCATAGCTAACAATTTAGGATGCTCAGTTGAGAAAGTGATGCGACGAGATCACGCGATGATTGATTATTTAAAATCGCATTATCACGCATTGTATCAATGGTATACCAAAAAACAACAGAGCTGCTTAAATCCGGTTTTGATTAAACAACATAAAGTCGTGAGTGAAAAAATAACAGCTTTGCTCAATGTACAAAACCCAACGTGTGTACACTGTGGTTCAACCGATACCACCAAAGTTGGGAGTCGTACTTGTTATCGTTGCAAGCGATGCCGGCATAGTTTTAATATTTTAAACGGCACCAAATTAAATCGTTTGCCTAAACCCGAATTATGGTTGCAATTTATCGATTTACTTGTTGCTGGCGAAACTAATGCACAACTTGAGAAAAAACTAAAATTAACCGATAACACAATAAGGAGCTGGCGATCAACCTGGTGCACCATGATGAAACAATGGAACTGTGATGCTCTGGCGATCTGGTGTCAAAGCCATTAAAAAGAATAGATGAATTGATGATTTGAAATATTAACAATTGAAACTAAAGAAATAATATCTTTTAAATATTAACATAAATAGAGCCAATAATATGAAAAATTACATAACTTATATCTCCATTTGTTTATTAGGCACCGCATTATTAATAGGCTGTGATGATAAAAAAAATGGCACAACAACCGACACAACAACCAATAAAAGTGTTGAGACTAACAACAATAGCAAAAGTAATACCGATCAAAACACATCTGCTGATACCACAAATACCGTAACGACATCTAATGCGCCTTCAACGGTAAACTCAGATGAACAAATAACCAAACCATCACAACAATCTACCCCAAAATTAACACTCAGTATTATTAACAGCTATCTTTTTCATACTGAACCAGAATTATTACCCAATAATAAACTGATTAAACAACAAAAAATCCAAAGTTCAGCAAAGAGTAATAAAATCATTAACTATAATGCACAAGGTTATGTAGCTAATTACAATTTAGAAGGTCTTCATGGTGAAGTTAATTATGATACAGCTAAATACATTTATGGCATGAACAATACCAAAAATGAATATGATATTACTTTTGATTCAGAAAAAAATATTTTGGGTATGAAAAACAATGATGGTGATATTGTTGCCAGTTCTGAATTTGATGAACAAGGGCATCTGATTGAAACAAATCTATCACATTTCGCCGAAAATAACGTTATTTTCAATAGTAAAATTGTTTATGAAAACGATCGTGTCGAACTCGTGTTGTATAATGCCTATGTACCTGTTGATAACAAAACAAGATTTCCTGTTTTAGCACAAGAAAAAGACATCGTGTACAACGCTAACAATCAACTTGAAAAAACGATTACCAAAACATTTAAATTAGCATCAAATGGTGACATCATTATTAACGATAAGAACCAACAGGAAGTAGAATTAACTGAAACATGTACTTACTCTGATTATAATGAAAACAGCGACTGGACCAAAGCGGTGTGCGTTACTTCAGGTGAAGAATCCAAAACTATTAACTTAACAAGAACAATTGAATATCAATAGACAATATGCCTATTGATATTAACGTGAATATGATTAATTTTCACCAAATTCGTCATATTCACGGCAAAGTACGATAGTATCTTCAATCAACCTTCTTGCTATGGTGCCATATTCCGGAATTTTAGGTAACTCGGTATAGTGATACCAATTAGCGTCGACAAGCTCATTTTTATCAATAGTAATATCACCACTTTGATAATCAGCTAAATAAGCCATCATAAGTGAATTAGGAAAAGGCCAAGGTTGCGATCCGACATAACGAATATTCTTTATTTTGATTTGTGATTCTTCAAATACTTCACGCTCAACGGCCATTTCCATCGTTTCACCAACTTCTGTAAAACCAGCTAATACCGTATATAAATTATCTTGGTTATGTCTGACATGCTTAGCTAATAAAATTTTATTTTTATCGCGAATAGCGACAATAATAGAGGGTGAGATTTGTGGGTAATAGCGCTCTTTACAATTCGCACACATACAGCACCACTCTGTTTTACTGATATACATTTCATGCCCACAATAACCACAAAATTTATGTGAACGATAAAATTCAGATAATTGTACAGCACGACCCGCCATGTTAAATAATGTCTGATCACTATTGCCCAGCAATGGTCTGATTGAACTCATTGAATGGCTCATTTCTTGGCAAATTAACCATGCAGTTTGTCCTTGCCATTCCCCTATCGGCTGAGCAAGTAAATCATTAAAACAGAAATCGTTTGCACGACCGACTGGTACCTCACCATTAGGTAACCATAGTCGTCCATTTTTACTTACAAACCAATAACCGCTTTCGTTACCAGTTAACTTAAATTGTTGCTGAATGTTCATATCAATTACACCAAAAATAACAATTAAAAAGGAGGGTTTTACCCCTCCTTACAATTAATATTATTTCTTTTTCTTTTCGTGAAGTCCCTTTTTCTCAAGTTCCCAGTAAATTATACGTTGCTGAGCAATCGTAAATAAGTTACTTACGATATAGTATAAAACTAAACCTGACGGGAACCATAAGAAGAATACTGTAAAGATTAATGGCATATAAGTCATTAATTTTTGTTGCAATGGATCAGTCACAGGTGTTGGTGACATTTTTTGAATTAAGAACATAGTTCCGCCCATTAACAACGGTAAAATATAGTATGGATCTTGTGCGGATAAGTCATAAATCCAAAGCGCAAACGGTGCATGACGCAGTTCAACAGTATTACCTAACATATAGAACAATGACAAGAAAATCGGCATTTGGATAATTAAAGGTAAACACCCTCCTAATGGATTCACTTTTTCTTGCTTATAAAGTGCCATGGTTTCCATGCTCATTTTTTGTCTATCATCACCATAACGCTCTTTTAAAGCTTGTAAGCGAGGTTGCAGTAACTTCATTTTTGCCATAGAACGATATTGAGCACGCGTTAATGGGAATAAAATACCACGTACAATAAAGGTGATAACAATAATTGAAAAGCCCCAATTACCAATAAAACTATGAATAAATTTTAGTAGATAAAATAGTGGTTGTGATAAGAACCATAACCAACCATAATCGACAACTAAATCTAAGTGATTTGCCGTTTGTTTCAATTGGCTTTGAATTTCTGGACCTAACCATAATTTAGCTGCAATCGATTCTGAGCTACCCGCTTGAATCACTGTCGATTGCCCTTTAAAACCAATTGTTGCTTGTGAATTTTTAGCTGTAGCACGTGAATAAAAAAGATTGCTTTGATCTTGAGCCGGCACCCAAGCTGACGCAAAGTAGTGTTGCAACATTGCAACCCAACCTGTTTGAGTCTCGACCGCTAATGCTTTATCTTTAATATCATCAAAACTGTATTTGCTATAGTTGGTACTAGAGCTTGAGTAAGCAGTACCACGGAACGCACTTAACCCTAAGCCGCCGCCACCTTCAGTTGTTGCATCGTCAGGTAATTTTATAGTTTGTTTTAATTGACCATACATTGAAACTTCAACAGGTGAACCACTTTGGTTGTTAATGTCGTATTGAACGTCGATAGCATAATTACCGCGATGTAAGATGTAGTACTTGGTATAAGTCACACCATTGACTTGATAAGTAAGTGGTACACGTAATTCATCTTGTCCATCAGCTAAAACATATTCTGTTTGCTCAGTTTGATATATCGGACGTTTTGAACCTTGAGAGGCATTATCTGGACCATCTTTACCGGTTAAGCCACTTTCAGCGATATAAATAAAATCAGGTCGTGAAGTCAGTAATTGAAAAGGCGTACCTGAATGTAAAGTCTGCTCATATTTTAATAATTGAGCCGCCTGCACATCACCACCATAGGTATTAATAGTTAGTGACAGCACATCAGATTTTACAGTAATTGTCTTACCTAATGTAAAATCTGTATTGGAATCTTCTTCACTTACCTGCTGAGTTAATTGATTCGTAATCGGCGGTTTAGGTGCATGATCATCTTCCCATGCTCGCCAAATTAAAAAAGATACAAAAAGTAAAACAATGACTAAAATATTACGTTGAGATCCCATTAGTGTTTTTCTCTATTGGTTTTAGTTTTTGGAGGAACAAGATCTTCTCCTCCTTCATGTAAAGGGTGACATTTTAATACACGTTTGACCGTTAGCCAACCACCTTTTATCACTCCAAAGCGTCTTAGTGCAATTATTGCATATTGTGAACATGTTGGCGTAAAGCGGCATTTAGGACCAAATAGTGGGCTTATAATACGCTGATAAAAACGAATAAATAAAATAAAAATGTTAACTATCAAAGTTTTACATGCAATAATGTGCTGTTTTATAATTAATACAATTTTATCTATACGCTTTGTTTTTCGATAATTCGTTGACATAGTTTCTCTAACGTCGCAACAAGTTTTTGATTATCTAATTCTATCGCTGGCGATTTAGCCATCAAAATAAAATCAATATTAGGAAACTGGTGTTGATGGTGACGAAAATACTCTTTCGCTAACCGCTTAATGCGATTACGTTCATGCGATCGTTTGATCTGCTTTTTAGCTATGGCAAAACCTAAACGACAATGGTTTAAAGTATTCTTTCGTGCAACTAAAGTAAGAAATGGCGAACCCGCTCGAACAGATTCTTGGAATACATAATTGAAATCAAAGGGAGTTAGTAAACGTAACTCCCGAGGAAAAGTGAATTTAATCACTCAACTTTAAATCAGCTAGCAACAGTTAAACGAACACGGCCTTTAGCACGACGGCGAGCAAGAACTTGACGACCATTTTTTGTTGCCATACGAGCACGGAAACCGTGAGTTCTATTGCGTTTTAATACTGATGGTTGAAATGTGCGTTTCATGACGATTTATATCCAAATCTAATTTATCAACAAGTTGTAGAGTTTAAACCCTACAGCATTAATTAAAGAGGTCGGAATTATAGAATCTATTTTAGATATCGTCAATGAGATTTTCATAGAGAATTTCATAGATGATACATTATCGTAATATTTTTATCACAATCGTTGGTGGTAAAAAAGATAGCTATTTGCTATAGCGTAAAACAACATTCAAGCCTTATCCATTTTACACATAATACATTATGTCAATATTAGCCTGTTAATAACATAGACAATATGGTTTGGATTAATAACATTTAGCCTAAAAGGTATTTAATCATGATCAAATACCAATAGGAAAACACTAATCATCAACAGCAAGTACGCGCTTACTCTTTTCACCACCAATTTCACGCGCTAACTTAGGTACTAAATAACCCGAGACTTTTTCAGCTAATTGTTTCATTATTTTTTTGGCTTGTTTATCTTCAACTAAAAAATGCGCCGCACCTTGCACTTTATCGAGTAAATGAATGTAATAAGGTAAAATACCGATATCAAAAAGTTTATTACTCAGCTCGGCTAAAATGTCTGCATTATCATTAATTTTTTTTAGTAACACACTTTGATTAAGTACTGTAACCCTATTTTGTTTTAACTGTTTGATTGCATCAGCAACATTATCATCAATTTCATTTGGATGATTGATGTGAGTAACCACGATTATTTGTAAGCGACTTTGCATAAACAATTGACAAAGCGTGGTAGTGATTCTGGAAGGAATAACCACAGCTAACCGAGTATGGATACGTAATCGTTTGATATGGGGAATTTTCGATAACGCATCAATTAAATTAGCCACTTCGTGATCTTTTGCCATTAATGGATCACCGCCTGAAAGAATAATTTCGTCAAGTTCAGGATGATTAGCAATATAGTCTAGTGCTGCACTAACATTTTTTTTAGTACTTTGGTTATCATAGTAAGGAAAATGTCGTCTAAAACAGTAACGACAATTAATAGCACATGCCGTTTTAGTGATTAAAAGCGCACGATTATGATATTTGTGTAAGAGTCCAGCAATGTCATTATTTTGCTCTTGTAAAGGATCTTCACTATATCCATCAACTTTTAACATTTCGCTGTCACTACAAAGCACTTGCAATAAAAGAGGATCGTCGTTATCACCTTTTTTCATTCTATGAATAAATGCCATGGGGACACGCAGCGGAAATTGTTTTTTCGCCTGTAACATTGATAACGAAATAGCATTAGGATCCAAATCAAGATAACGATAAAGCTTTTGGATATCGGTTACGACATTAGTAAGATCAAAAATCCAGTCATCTTTGTTTGGTAGTTCAACTTTTTGCTGTATAATATGGCTCATTTTTTGTAATTCAGAATGATAGTTGGAGCTTTTATGGCATCTTATAGTACTAATGAGTTTAAAGCCGGTCTTAAAATAATGCAAGATGGCGAGCCTTGTGTAATAGTTGAAAATGAGTTTTATAAACCCGGTAAAGGACAAGCAATTAACCGCGTTAAAATTAAAAAATTACTTTCTGGTAAAACTGTCGATAAAACATTTAAATCAGGCGAATCAGTTGAAGGCGCTGATGTTGTCGATATGAACTTAACTTATCTATACACTGATGGTGAGTTTTGGCATTTTATGAATAATGAAACATTCGAACAACTATCTGCCGATGCTAAAGCGGTAGGCGATAATGCAAAATGGTTAGTTGATCAAGCAGAATGTATTTTAACTTTATGGAATGGTCAACCTATCGCTGTCACACCACCAAACTTTGTTGAACTCGAAGTTGTTGAAACCGATCCAGGTTTAAAAGGTGATACTGCAGGAACAGGCGGTAAACCAGCAACATTATCAACTGGCGCAGTAGTACGTGTACCACTATTTGTACAGATTGGTGAAGTTCTTAAAATAGACACACGTTCTGGCGAATACGTTTCACGTGTTAAA
This sequence comes from Gilliamella sp. B2838, assembly GCF_026536185.1. Classification (NCBI taxonomy): domain Bacteria; kingdom Pseudomonadati; phylum Pseudomonadota; class Gammaproteobacteria; order Orbales; family Orbaceae; genus Gilliamella; species Gilliamella sp. B2838. The sequence continues at coordinate 7,760 of NZ_JAFNOO010000006.1, read as the reverse complement.
TAATACGGATTTACTTAAACATAAAACTTGTTTTTGTAACATCAATGAATAAAGAGGCCTAATTAAGACCTCTTTATTTTAAATACACTAACTAATCTCAAATATTCAATTAACTACAACATTTAATCAAACTTTCACTGATTATTTAGCACCAATATAATTCAGCTGACGCCAAGATTCATAAACCACCACCGCAACAGAATTAGATAGATTCATACTACGGCTATTCGCTAACATCGGAATACGAATTTTTTTATCTTGCGGTAAAACATCAAGAATAGTTGCTGGCAAACCGCGTGTTTCAGGCCCAAACATTAAAAAATCATTGGGTTTATAACTCACATCACTATGTGGTTTTTGCCCTTTAGTTGTCAAAGCATAAATCTGAGTAAGCAAATCAATTTGATTACTATCTAAAAAATGATTCAAATTTTTATAACGCTTAACATCAACAAACTCTTGATAATCAAGTCCGGCTCGTCTCAATTTTTTATCATCCCAAAAAAAGCCCATAGGCTCTATAATATGTAAATTGAAGCCGGTATTAGCACAAAGTCGAATAATATTCCCAGTATTAGCTGGAATTTCGGGCTCAAATAAAACAATATTTAATGCAACATTAGACACAACAATATCTCTTTAGTGTTTTTGTTTTTGAATTGGCAATACTATCACAATTCTTAATCCACCTAAGTGACTTTTTTCAGCTTTAATTGTGCCGTTATCTCGTGTAATGGCATTAGAAGCAATAGATAGACCTAAACCAGTCCCGCCCGATTCTCGATCACGGGCCTCGCTTGTTCGATAAAATGGTCTAAAAATTTGTTGTAGCTCATTGTCGGCAACCCCTGGACCATCATCATCAATAGTAATGATGATGTCAGCCTGCTGAACAGTAAAACTGACTATAATTTGATGATGAGAATAACGAAAAGCATTACGAATCACGTTTTCAACGGCACTACATAATGCGATGGGATAACATAAAATACCCACATCAGGAAGCGCTTTAGCAATAGAAAAAGTCTTACCAATTTGTTCAGCTTCAAAAGTGGCATTTTCTAACACTGGCTTAAATAATAGATTAATTTGTTTATATTCTCGCACTTCATTATTTTTATATTGTTGCCTTGATAAAGATAATAAATCACCAATCATTGCATCAAGTTTAATCGCTTCATTATTAATTCGATTCACTTCATTACTTTCACCTTGTTTACGACGTAATAAAGAAACAGCTAGCTGTAATCGAGTTAATGGTGTACGTAATTCATGAGAAATATCAGAAAACAAACGTTGCTGTAATTCCTGCATTCGTTTTAACTCTCTTAACATATGGTTAAAACTTGCACCTGTTGCTTTATATTCCGAAGAACCTATCGTTTCAAGTTCTGGCCATTGTTGCAAGTTTCCTTTAGCAACTTCGTCTGCTGCTTGCTTTAAGCGTCTTGCTGGTTTTGCAATACTCCAAGATAACCATAGTAAAAATGGCGAACTTATTAACATCATGAGAGTTAATAGCAAAAGAGGATGATCAAAAATCAGATTAACAAATTGTGACTGCGCATCCGAGGAAGGTTGTAAAACATACAATCGATATTGATCATTAGCATAGTTAATCAAAAAAGGGCCAATGATTTCTTGTGAGTCATAAATTTTTTTAGCCGGATCTGCAATATTATGTGATATTTCACTAAAATTTTTAACTAAATCAATATTTTTAGTATCCGCAGTTATAAATTGGTCATTGGGCGTAAGAATGAATAAAAATTGCCCAGGCTTCTGATAATTATCCATCACAACAATAAAACGCATCCACCAACGAAAGCTATCCTTGGGGATATGAGTAAATTCTTGTTCAATTTGATTAGCAAGTATATTACCTGTTTCTCTTTCTCTATTTGCTAAATAAGTCAAATTTCTTGAATCTAAACTCGGCAATAATACAATCAGCGCTAAAAAAAATGCGATAGTGAGTAGGAAGATAGTGAAAATCCGAATAGTTAAACGATCAAAAATCCACATATCACCAACACCTAAATTAAAATATTACGTCAATTTTGTAACAAATCATCATGACTATCAATAACAAACAAATATCCTTTTGAACGTAGCGTTTTGATCCAAGGCAATCCATCGCTACGCGGTGGAAGTTTTTTACGCAAATTAGATACATGTACATCAATCGAACGAGCTAGTGGAATAAACTCTTTACCTAACACAGTTTCGCTCAGCGTATCTCGGGATATTATTTTACCACCATTCTCAAGGAGCTTAAGTAAAACTTGAAACTCAGTGCCCGTTAAATCGATATATTGATCATCATAATAGGCTGATTGCTGTTTACGATTTACGGTAAGTTTATCAACAGTATATTGTAAAGGTAAATTACTATCATCATTTACAATATTATCCCAGCGCGTTCTTCGCAATAATGCATTTATTCTTGCAATGAGTTCCCGATCGTTAAACGGCTTTAAAATATAATCATCAGCACCCAGTTCAAGACCAATAATTTTATCCATTTCATCGTCTTTTGCTGTTAAAAATATAACTGGAACAGTACACTTGCTTCTAAGTTGGGATAACACATTAAGACCATTCAGTTCTGGCATCATTATATCAAGTAGAATCAGATCAAAAGTTGAATCAAACTTTTCTAAAGCTTCTTTACCATTATTTGCTGTTTCAACTTGAAAACCTTCTAATTCTAGTAGTTCGCATAATAATGAGGCGATTTCTGGATCATCATCAACTACAAGCAATTTACTCATTACAATCCTCTTTTATTCATTTATCGCATTTATTTTTTGGATTAAATATAAAATTTGTATTTTCACTCAATTATTATATATGCAAAAAATGATAGTCTGGTTAATAATATGGTAAATAATTGTTAATTTGCATAATTTAACACCTTTACATTATGAAAACCTTGTTCAATTAAATACAGTGCTTGTAATTTGCTCATGACACCCCTTGCACAATAAAGCAAATATTGTTTATTTTGATCCAAATCACCGAATTGCGTTGCCAATTTATAAAAAGGAATTAACTTAATTTCAACATCGGCTAACTGTAAAGGATTGTCTTCTTGCTCTTCAGATGAACGAATATCAATAACAACATGATTATTGTGCAAGGTAGAAACGGTCTCAACTTGCTCAATTGAAGTATCTGATTGCTTAGCTATTTCTCGAATATCAATATTTTCAGCTTGTTCGACGGCCTTATCAAGTATTGAAAAATCGAAATTTAGCTCTTCTGCTTCAATTTTCTCTTTCACGGCTTTTACTGTTGGGCTTTTTGAAATTACGCCACAGAATTCGGGCATGGTTTTAGCAATATCTTCTGTGCCAATTTGCCGTGCTAAGTTAATAATTGTTTCTTTATCATGGGTTATCAATGGTCTTAAAATTAATCTATCGCTAACATTATCAATTAAACGTAAGTTTGTTAATGTTTGGCTTGATACTTGCCCTAACGCCTCGCCGGTAACAAGCGCTTCAACGTTATAACGCTGAGCTATTTTTGCTGCAGCACGAATCATCATCCTTTTTAAGATAACGCCCATTTGACCATCATCAATTTTTTCTAGAATCTCACCCACAACGTTAGAAAAATCAATGGCAATAAAGCGAACTTTATGAGATGAACCAAACCGTTCCCATAAATAGTGAGCCATCTGTTTAACCCCAATTTCGTGAGTTTTTCCCCCTAGATTGAAAAAGCAATAATGCACTCTACAGCCACGCCTAATTAACATATAACTGGAAACACCTGAATCAAATCCTCCTGAAATAAGTGATAAGACATCTTCTTGAGTTCCAGTTGGAAAGCCACCTATTCCACAGTATCTGCCTTTAACTAATAATAATTTATCTTTATCAATTTCAAGGTTCACCGTGATATCAGGTCGAGTTAATTTAACTTTGGCTGAGGCAACATGTTGATTTAATCCGCCACCAACATAACGCTCTACATCAATTGAAGTAAAATCATGTTTTCCTCGACGTTTAACTCGAACACAAAACGTTTTGTTTTCAATAAGAGGAGCATAGTAATTTAATGCTTTTTCGTAGATGTCATGGACGTCAACATAAGTGAGCTCTTCAACGGCTAAGATATGATGAATACCAGGAATACGCATTAGATATTCTAAAATTTGATTTTCACTATCGACAATTTTTGGGCGAACTTCAATATAATCCCAGTGACGAATAACCGCCACTTCTTTAATATGATTTTTGAGAATATTGCGAATATTACTGGTTAATATTTTAATAAAACGTAAACGTACAGAATCACTTTTGATGGTAATTTCAGGGAAAAGCTTAACAATAAATTTCATAAAACGAGCATGGACTATAAATAAAAATGGCGTCTATTATACTGATTTTCACAAAAAACACACAACCGAATATCGCGATATCAATCTAAACGGGTCGGCAATATCATTAAATTAGACTTAGCCATAATATAAAATTGTTTTGAAAACTGTTTACTATATTGATTATATAAAAAATATGAAGATTAATTTAAATTTTTAGTAAAAAAAGATTTTTATTAATTTTAATACCAACGCTAAAAAATATTAGTAGTCATCGATTTAAACACTTAAATCTTAAATTATACCAACAATAACTTAAATTTTACTTGCTTGTTGGCGAGTCTTTCGCTAATATTTCGCAAAATTAAATTCTGTTGTATAACACATAAAAATTGACAGGTTGAAATGTACGAACTTTTGATTATCAGTTATTTGATTATCGCAGTTGCGATCATCGTTTTAGTTTTAATCCAGCGAGGAAAAGGCGCCGATATGGGTTCGTCTTTTGGTGCTGGTGCATCTGCAACGTTGTTTGGCTCATCTGGAAGCGGTAATTTTTTAACTCGCACAACAACGTTACTCGGTGTTTTATTTTTTATACTAAGTATTATTTTATCTAATTTGGGTAGTCGCAGCCATATCACTTCTAGTGGTGAGTTCAATAATATTGAAGATAATGCTCCTGTAACCACGCAACAAACTACAGGTCAAGCACCGACAGTAGATCCTGTTATTCAATCTGAGAATAAAAATCCAACATCAGATATTCCAGAATAAAAACGGCGCCGTGGTGGTGAAATTGGTAGACACGCTATCTTGAGGGGGTAGTGCTCTAAGGGCATGCGGGTTCAAGTCCCGCCCACGGCACCAATTCAATATTCATTAACATTCTTTTAAATCCTTTAAAACACATCAAAACTAACAAATACAAGGATTAAAGCCTATTTTGTTATTCATTAAGCACCAGTAAGATACATTTACAGCCAGAATTTTTAGGACTATATTAAGGACTACGCAAACATATTAAAATAATTTCATAGTCCCATAAGAGAAAAGTATGCCTAAAAAAGTAACCCCAATGACTGATACACAAATAAAGAATGCCAAGCCACAAAGTAAAGATTATCCTATTTATGATGGAAATGGTTTGCTTTTACTTATTAAGTCAACGGGGGCAAAAATATGGCAGTTCAGATATTACCGCCCTATAACTAATAATAGGACTACTGTAAGCTTCGGAAGTTATCCAGAAGTTTCGCTACAACAAGCGCGAAAACAACGGGACGAAGCACGCGAATTAATTAAACAAGGTATAGATCCTCAAGAACATAAGGCAGAACAAGAGCAACTACAACAAGAAGCTAGCAATAATACTTTTTATGCTATGGCTCAAAAATGGTTTAAATTCAAAACCGAACAAGGATTAGAAGAACAAACCTTAAAAAAAGCTTGGCGCTCATTAGAGAATCATGTTTTCCCATATATAAAAGACATTCCCATTAACCAAGTAACAGCTATTAAAGCAATTAATGCACTACAGCCATTAAATAACAACAATAAATACGAAACAGTTAAGCGAGTTTGTCGGCGAATTAATGAAATAATGTATTATGCTGTCAATATGGGAATTATCGATAATAACCCTCTCGCTAGAATTACCGATGTTTTTAATAGCCCAAAAGTTAAAAATCAGCCAACTATCCCCCCTACTGAATTACCCGAATTTATGCAAGCACTGGCTATGGCAAATATTGAACTACAAACTCGATGCGTTATTGAATGGCAATTGCTAACTTTAACGCGACCAAGTGAAGCCGTAGGGGCTAAGTGGGACGAAATAAACTTTGATAGAAAATTATGGAGTATTCCTGCCGAACGCATGAAGATGGATAGACCACACAATATACCTTTATCATCACAGGCATTAGCTATCCTTGAGATAATGAAAACTATTAATCATAAAAGTGAGTTTGTATTTCCTACTGCTAGACCTCCCTATAACAAACCAATGAGTAGCCAAACCGCTAATATGGCAATAAAGCGCATGGGATACAAAGATAAGTTAGTTGCACATGGATTAAGAGCTTTAGCTAGTACCGCTTTAAACGAGCAAGGCTTTAATTATGATGTCATTGAAAGCGCATTATCGCACGTTGATAAAAACGCAGTGAGAAGAGCCTACAACAAGGCAGAGTATGAGCAACAAAAGCGTATTATGCTTGACTGGTGGGGCGACTTTGTCGAGCAAGCCAGTAAAGGGAATGTCTCATTGTCAGGTAACCGCAATTTAAAACTTGTTAATCATTAACTCTATCTAGATACCGTAACCAATATTTGGGTTACGCTCTCGCCATTGATAAAACCTGTTACTTAGGTTTGAGTTACGCACAACTTATTATCATGCATTAATAAATCCTACCCAATGGGGAAATACATCCCTATACTTTACTTATTTAATTACCCCCCATTAATTTGGAATTTATCAGATAACTATACATACTATACATAAACACAAAAAACTTTATATATATTAATATATTATATCATGTATACTTATTTTTTAAGTGTTCATAAGTATTCATTACTATACATACATCTATATCTTTTAGATCACATATATAACAATATGATTTATATTAATATTACGGACAATTCAAATATTGAAATTTTTAATAATCAATATGTTAATATTTCACTTGATCATTAAGTAGCTGAATGGTGATTTCCACCATACAGTATTAAATTTGTAATCTGCTAAAAAGCTAGCAGATTTATTGCATTGGCTTGAGTTACTCAAACATAGATATTTATGGTTACCCATTTAGTAATAGTAATCAAAAAAATTATTTCAATTCGCGGTTGTGCGTATAAATGGGAACGGGTGTTTTTTAGGATGCTTCGTTATGAACTTTGTACCCTCCCCTCTAGGTATAAAGGTTTCTTTGTAATGGTTTAATAATTCCAGACACCAAATAAGGTGGTAAAATAACATCATAAAAATGAGGAGAACCATGATAATGGACAGTCGAAGTTATACAACAGAATCTAAACGGGATTCTGTATCTAAAATCGAAGTAAAATCATACTCACCAACCTATGCAACTGAAATATGCGATTTATTTCATTCGACTATTCATGCTATTGATACCGATATTTATAGCAAAGCAGAGCAAGAAGCATGGTGCCCAACACCACCAGATTATCAGATGTGGTTAAAACGTTTAGATAATACTCAGCCCTGATGAATCCCCTAATGATTTTGGTAAAAATCATTAAGTTAAGGTGGATACACATCTTGTCATATGATCAAATGGTTTCGCGAAAAATCAATAATCAGACAACAAGATGTGCGAACTCGATATTTTACACGACTCTCTTTACCAATTCTGCCCCGAATTACACTTAAAACGACTCAACAGCTTAACGTTGG
>NZ_JAFNOO010000051.1:0-523 GCF_026536185.1 Gilliamella sp. B2838 | reverse complement strand
ACACCGGCATGGAGTAAATTTCCCTTACAAGAGAGTGAGTTAACCGGTAGCAAAAATGAAGTTGATATGCCACCGTTGCTACTGAATATAAATGATAAAGATTTAATGGGGAATGATAAACGTGCAATTGATGAAAAGGGGACCTTATGGTTAAAGATAGAGTATGCACTGGATAGTAAAAATGTTCCTATTAAAGGATGGACATTTATTGGTAGTGAGGGTGTAAAAAAAGTCAGTGGTTGGGAATGGTTTGATTTTAAACAGATTAGAGAAACCGGCAGTTTAAAAGAATTTTATCTGAATGCGAAAAAAGCGACAACCCGAAACAAAGATAATGCCTCACTTGAGCACTACAAGCCAACCATCAAAGAGACCCTAACAATATTAGATAAGCAATATATTCAAAATAGTAATAAATATGCGACATTAACACAGGACTGTTTTAAGGGAATAGCGGAAAAACCCCCATTAACAACGGCACTGGGACGGTTGTTAGTTCATTATAAAAGTGAATGGTATGAAG
>NZ_JAFNOO010000050.1:0-557 GCF_026536185.1 Gilliamella sp. B2838 | reverse complement strand
TACCGCCCTAAACCGATAGCATGGCCACAAATCAGCGGCACCTTACCGGCACGGGTAACCAGTCCGGATAATGACACCTATGGTTATATTGACACTCAGGGTCGGTATCGGGTTAAGTTTAACTTTGACCTGAAAAGCTGGAACAGCGGTGAAGAGAGCTTATGGGTGAGACTGGCAAAACCGTATGCAGGTGATAGTTATGGTTTTCACTTTCCGCTTATTGACGGTACGGAGGTGGCGATAGCCTTTACTAACGGTAACCCTGACCGCCCTTATATTGCTTATGCGATGCATGACAGTGCTCACCCTGACCATGTTGCAACGGCCAACAAACATCGCAATGTGATTCGCACAGCGACCAACAATAAACTGCGGATGGATGATAAACGCGGTCAGGAGCACATCAAGTTAGCCACTGAATACGGAAAAACCCAGCTTAATATTGGTCACTTAGTTAACCAGAATAAAGAGCAGCGAGGTGAAGGGTTTGAACTGCGCACTGATGAATGGGGCGCCTTAGCGGCGGCAAAGGGGTTATATCTGACCACCCAAACCGA
>NZ_JAFNOO010000049.1:0-587 GCF_026536185.1 Gilliamella sp. B2838 | reverse complement strand
CTCTGATTGCCTAGGCATCCACCGTGTACGCTTAATTTCTTAACCTTACAACTCACAGTTGTCTTGGTTTCAATTACGCTTTTTTTCTCTTTTCTACTTCATTACATTCATATTTTCATATCAATGCCTTCCGTAAAAATGAGAACTCGTTTCTTTCAGCTTGTTCCTAATTGTTAAAGAGCGTTATCTTTCTATTTACTCTTTCAAGTAAATACAAACATAATTTTATTCAAAAGAGACATCTTAATGGTGGAGCTAAGCGGGATCGAACCGCTGGCCTCCTGCGTGCAAGGCAGGCGCTCTCCCAGCTGAGCTATAGCCCCATTATCTTCACTTCTTCAACATATCAAGCATCTTCGCTCACTACCGTTGAATTGGTGGGTCTGAGTGGACTTGAACCACCGACCTCACCCTTATCAGGGGTGCGCTCTAACCACCTGAGCTACAGACCCAATAAAGTGACTCTTTCTAAACAAACAATCTGTGTGAACACTTACGAGCGCTTCGTAAGGAGGTGATCCAACCGCAGGTTCCCCTACGGTTACCTTGTTACGACTTCACCCCAGTCATGGACCACACCGTGGTAA
>NZ_JAFNOO010000048.1:0-619 GCF_026536185.1 Gilliamella sp. B2838 | reverse complement strand
TAGGCTCAGCAATATCGGTATTAGAGGTAAGCAGTGATGAAGCCCTTAACCAGCCCTGGCATTATCGCATTTCTTTTACAAGTTCAGATAAACACCTCACGCTTGACTCGGTTTTAAATCAAAAAGCCGCATTTATTTTTCACCCAGCGAATAATTTCAATATTGTCTCAAAGGTAACGCAAACGCTTAATACCTTAAGTGCTTTTGCTCCGCTCGATCCCTCGTTGACCGACTTGTTATCGTCAGGCGATTTACGCATTGTATACGGGGTGATTACTGAGTTTAGTCAGTTATCGGTCAATAAAGAGCAAGCGCACTATCAGGTGGTATTGTCCTCGGTGCTGGCAAAGCTGGCACTCAGTCATAACAGCGCTATTTTTCAAAATTTGAGTGTGGTGGGCGTTGTTGAAGAGGTGCTGCGTGGACATGGTTTTACCGGCATTGACTACCGTTTAGAATTAAAAAATCGTTATCCGGTCCGGGAGCTTATCACCCAATGGCAGGAGAGTGACCTGACCTTTATTCAACGAATTTTAGCCGATGTGGGGATTTGGTTTCGTTTTGAAACGCATGCTGAGCACAATTGTGATGTTATGGTCTTAAGTGATTACGAACAAGG
>NZ_JAFNOO010000047.1:0-622 GCF_026536185.1 Gilliamella sp. B2838 | reverse complement strand
TTAATTCATCTATACTTTTATTCGGATAAAGAATACTGGCAATGACTTCTGCGCCTCGCTCACTGACCGCTGCACCAACTCCGCCAACAACAGCTGAGTTACCTTGTAGCTCGGCAACCACGGCGCCAAGGATGGCATGACTGATAGTGTTAGCGACCTTATTGTCACCGGTTTGCTGCTTGATTATTGTGGCCAGTTTTGGTGCCAATGCACCAGCTACCGCACCGGTCATGTCGCCGGTGATTAAGCCATTGATGATATTAATCGCCATGTCGATGCCTTGACGGGTATTACTTCCCATCGCTGACATGCCTTCATTCATCGCTTTGTCGTAGGCTTCTTTATATATTTCTTGTTGTTCTTTGTCGGTTAACGGTTTATCGGATTTTTGTCTTTTGTCTTCTACCGCTTTTTTCGCCTCTTCTGTCGCTTTAATGCGGTCTATGGTGTTGAGCATGGTGAGTGTTTCACCACTAATTTCACTCACTAACCGGGTTTGGTCTATTTTGCTTTGTTCTTTTTCTTTATCAAAGATATGCTTAAGTTCATTACTGGCATGCTCAGTATCCCGACTTAACTCATTGATATCCTGCTTTTGTTCATTCTCATTGCGGATGATGAT
>NZ_JAFNOO010000046.1:0-650 GCF_026536185.1 Gilliamella sp. B2838 | reverse complement strand
ACCTGCACCACCAACAAGTCCTGAGTTGCCTTGTAGCTCGGCAACCACAGCGCCTAAAATCGCATGAGTAATTAAGTTTCCGGCAACATTATTGATTACCCAGTTGCCATTTTCATCCATGTGTCCAGTGTGCAGTTTGATTTGCTCTGCCAGCCAAGGCGCACTGGCACCAGCCAGTCCACCAGTAATATCACCCGTGATGATGCCTGTAATAATCGATATCGCAGAATCAACGCCTTTACTAAAGTCATTACCCATCTTTCCGTCTGGCGAGTCTTTACCCGCATTTTGATGGATAGTTTGCTCCAGCTCTTTAACTTGATTACCTAACTCTTTTAAACCATTGACGATGTTTTGGCGATTTTCCTCTTTTTCTTTATCAAATATTGGTTTGAGTTTGTTATGCGCATGCTCGGTATCGTGACTTAATTCATTCACGTCCTGAATCTGATTCTCTGTATCACGAATAATTAACTCACCATCACTTATTGCCGCATGCGTTATGTTTGAGGATTTATCGCCATGCTGATAAATTTGTGGTGCACCTCCTGTTGGGGACAGTCCTCCCCACCTTTACTTGCACCTACAGAGCCAGAAACACTGCTCACTTGATAGTCCGCTTTGTTTTCGATATCACTAAAGCCAATGGT